>VFJM01000027.1 GCA_009886055.1 Geobacter sp.
CTGGTCGGTGAGACTGGAATCGAACCAGCGACCCCCTGCTCCCAAGGCAGGTGCGCTACCAGGCTGCGCTACTCACCGACGAAAGAATGACTATATAGCATGGGAGGTGGTGTTACGCAAGACAATAATCACTTCCCCAACATTTCCCGCTCCACGGAAGCGCGCCATTCCTTCACCAAAGAATCATAATTCAAATTGAAGTCTTTAAGTGCCGCCGTTGCGGACTCATCAAAGGAAAGCCCCCTTCCCAGACCTGACAGGATCTGCCTGATCCGGTGCCATCCATACGTCGTGGCCATGTAATTGACCAGCGCATAACTCTGCTGATACGCCAAAGCGGCGGCTGAAGGGGAAAACTCGCTGAAACCGGCTTCCAGCCTTCTGAAGTCGAGCAGTTTCCCCGTACGGGCAGCGCTCCCGAACTCCGGCAGAGGGCGGTTATGCTGCATTCGGCCGAACATTTCGGCAATCCCCTCATTCAGCCAGAGCGGGCAGTTCCCCCGAGTCAGCTCGAAGACAACGACATGGGCATACTCATGATACAGAACACCGCGCATTGCCGGGGTTACCTCGTTCAGGGAACCAAATGGGAGCCGGATTTTCCCGTCATAAAATCCTCCGGACCAGTCAGGGGAGTCCGTCACTGTTTTATAATCGCCCCGTTTATAGATCCCGACCGGAACCCGGGCCTCCGGGAACAGTCCAAGTTCCGCCCCGACCAGATTGGCGGCCGACTCCAGCACGTCAAGAATTGCCAGCGCAAATGAGGTGTCAACTCCGGGATCATAGGTAAGATCAAAACGGGAGCTGTGGCCACGATCCATACCGGATTCAACGTCATTTTCCCGGCGGGATTTCGCGAGCAGTTCAACGATCTCCTTGCGTCCCGGAGAGAGTTTGAGCGCCTGCTCCCATAGTTCGATAGCCTCCGGGCGATGGTCGGTCTCAAACTGGACCAGCCCAAGATAATAGAGGATCTCGGCGGAGTCCTGCTTGATGGCTTTCGCCCGCTCAAGTTCATACCGCGCCACATCATATTTTTTCAGATGGTAGGTGCAGATGCCGCGCAGCAGGGCATATCCGGCTTCTTCAGGGTAGAGTTCCAGGGCCTTGATGAAGTTTTCATCGGCCTCTTCGTAGCGCTTCTGCTTGAAAAGTTCGTGGCCATGTGCTGCATATCCTTCGGCCAGGTTTCGCTTGAAAGTACTGTTGAGAGGGAAAAGGAGGTAAGCTTTCCGTAACTGTTCGATACCCTTTGTATACTCTCCACGCAGCAGCAACTCGCGCCCATAGCCGCTGTACAAGACCGGGTCGCTGTCAATCTCCCCGGCAGCGGCGGTGGTCAGCATCAGCAAAAACATGTAGAGGACACTGCAGAGATGCCTGGATATATTCCGGGTGCGGATGGTCATTAACGGGCGAGAAAGGTGCGAATAGACGCCGTAATTCCGGCGATGTCAAGCCCCAGCATGGCGCGCAGCTCGTGCTGTTCACCCTGGGGAATATAGGAATCGGGGTATCCGAGACGCAGAACCCGCGTCCCGTTCAGGCCGCGCTGTTCGAGCAATTCCAGAACTGCAGTGCCAAAGCCCCCCTGGACTGCATTTTCCTCAACGGTTATCAGAATTTTGTACTTCTCTGCCAACGCCATGATCAGAGTTTCATCAAGCGGCTTCACAAAACGGGCGTTTACGACCGTCAGCGCAACACCTTCCGCATCCAGGGCTGCAGCAGCTTCCAAAGCCGGCATCACCATCGTTCCGAGGGCAAGAACTGCAGCAGCATTCCCTTCACGCAGCACTTCAGCCCGCCCGACCGGGAGAATCTCAAGCGTCTGGTCCAACGCCACTCCGTAACCATTTCCACGGGGGTAACGGACGGCAGCAGGGCTTCCGAGACTGATCGCGGTAGCCAGCATGTGCTGCAGTTCGTTTTCGTCTTTGGGGGCCATCAGGGTCAGGTTGGGAAGATGGCGCAGGTAGGAAAGATCAAAGGCGCCGTGATGGGTCGGGCCGTCACTTCCGACGACCCCGCCGCGATCGATGGCAAACGTGACCGGCAGGTTTTGCAGACAGACGTCATGGCACACCTGGTCATAGGCGCGCTGCAGAAAACTGGAGTAGACGGCAAAAACCGGGCGGGAACCGCCGGCGGCTAATCCGGCTGCAAACGTGACGCCATGTTGCTCGGCGATGCCGACATCAAAAAAACGCTCCGGAAACTCTTTGGAGAATCCGGCAAGTCCGGTGCCGTCCGGCATGGCTGCGGTGATGGCGGTAATTCGATCGTCCTCTGCGGCCAACCTGCAGAGCGCTGCTCCAAAAACTGCTGTATATGAGGCTGCGCCCCCCTTTCCCTTGAGCACCTTGCCGGTCTCAATCTCGAACGGCCCGACCCCGTGAAACAGCGACGGATTCACCTCGGCAGGCTTATACCCCTTACCCTTTTTCGTAAGAACGTGAATGAGAACCGAATTGTCGAATTTCTTAACATTTTCGAGTGTCTCGATCAGTGCCGGCAGATCATGGCCATTAACCGGCCCGATATACTCGAACCCGAACGCCTCGAAAAGCATGCCGGGTGTAAAAAGGCCTTTGAACGACTCCTCCATCTTGCGGGCTACATGGAGGACACCTTTCCCCGCTTCCACCCGTTTAAGAAACGATTCGGTACTCTTTTTCAAGCGATGGATAAATTCGCTTGATGCCGTGCGGGTCAGAAAATTGGACAGGGCGCCGACATTTTCGGCTATCGACATCTCATTGTCGTTCAGGATAATGATCATGTCCTTGTTGAGTTGTCCGGCATGGTTGATCGCCTCATAGGCGATGCCGCCGGTCATGGAGCCGTCACCGATAACCGCCACTACTTTGCCTCTGCGCCCGTCCAGATCCCGGGCAACCGCAAAGCCGGTAGCGGCGGATATCGAGGTGGAGGAATGACCGACATCGAATGCATCATGCGGCGACTCGTGGCGCTTGGGAAATCCGCTGATGCCGTTCAGAGTGCGTAATGTGCCGAAATTGTCGCGGCGGCCGGTCAGCAGCTTGTGGGCGTATGCCTGATGCCCCACATCCCAGACAATCTTGTCTGAAGGGGTGGTAAAAACCTTGTGCAGGGCGATCGTCAATTCCACCACGCCCAGAGACGGGGCCAGATGCCCGCCATTTGCGGCACAGGTCTGGATGATGGCCCGCCGCAGATCCGCGGCAAGCGCAGGGAGTCGGGAAGCCGGAAGGCGCTTGAGATCTTCGGGTGAGTTTATTGTTTCGAGAATCGACATACACGTGCCTTCTTTATTCTGATTGTGTGGCTTTATTTTCTACGCTGCACGATATACCGGGCGATGTCCCTTAAGGTGTCAGCCTCTGCACCAAAGATTTCCAGAGCCCTCAGAGCCTCATCCATCATCGCCTGGGCCTCTTTCTTGGCGGCAGCCAGCCCCATCACCGCGGGATAGGTAGCCTTACCACGGGCCTCATCACTGCCGGCATCTTTACCTATTTCTTCGGTAGTACCCTCGATATCAAGAATGTCATCGGCAATCTGGAAGGCCAGTCCCGCCGCTTCTCCATAGCGGGTAATCGCTGCCAACTGCGGCCCGGCGGCACCGCCCAGGAGCGCCCCGGCCACGACCGAAGCCTTGATCAGGGCTCCGGTTTTATGGGTATGAATGTATTGAACGGTTGCCAGATCAATATCCTGGCGCCCTTCACTCTCCATATCGATCACCTGGCCGCCGACCATGCCATAGGAACCGGCGCAGGATGCAATCTCATGGATTACTGCCAGCAGACCGGAAGGTTCGCAGCCGACTGCAAAGCGGCGATCGCTGGCGAGCTTGAAGGCTTCTGTCAATAGTGCGTCGCCAGCCAGTATGGCGATCGCCTCACCGAAAACCTTATGATTAGTCGGATTGCCGCGTCGAAAATCATCATTATCCATGGCCGGCAGGTCGTCGTGAATCAGAGAATAGGTGTGAATCATCTCCATGGCGCACGCGGCCGGAATTGCCCGCTCGGTCTCCCCGCCAACCACCTGACAGGCCGCCATCATCAGGATCGGCCGCACCCGTTTACCTCCTGCAAATATCGAGTACCGCATGGCCTTGTGGACACTATGCGGCAACTCGGTTTCTCTCGGCAGGAAACGGTCAAGCGCCGCATCGATGCGGGCGCACTGCTCTTTTAAATATACGTTCAAATCCATGTACGGTTCCTTTTCTGTTAATCTTCACCGGATTCAAAGGACTCCCGCTTCAGTGAACCGTCCTTCTGCTTAAGAAGAATTTCGACCCGCCGCTCGGCATCATCAAGCCGGCTGGAACAGAAGGCTGCATGTTTCACCCCCTCTTCAAATGCTTTCAGGGAGTCCTCCAGCGTAAGCGAACCGGTTTCCAGGCGCTTTACAATTTCTTCCAGTTTTTTAAGGGATGTCTCGAATTTATCTGTAGCCATAGCCGCCGTCTCTCATAATGAAATTGGATTATTGTATACAGGTATGCCGGCGGGCGTCAAGTTTTGCCGGGTTCAAGCGATTCTACCCGGCAGCCGGCCTGGCCCCGGTAAAGTCTCACCAGCAGCTGTTCGCCGACTGCCAACGAACCGGCATCTGTCACCACAGTTCCGGCGCTTCCCCGTGTTGCAATCGCATAGCCGCGGGCGAGGGTTTTAAGGGGAGAAAGCACCTCCAATCGCGCGGCATTGTCGCCGAATCCCTGCCGGAGGACGTCCAGTCGCTGTGCCAGTGAATGTTCCGCCCGTACCGACAGAAGCGCAATCCGTTGCCGCAGAGCGTCGATCCTCCCTTTCGGATCGTTATGCTGCAGGGCATCATGAAGGCGTTCAAAACGGTCGCGACGGCGAGAAGCAGCCACGCTCAGGCCCATCTCGAGCCTCCCGGTCAGATCGTCCATCCTCTGGGCCAGATGCCCCAGCATTGTCCGCGGATCATGCAATGCTCTGCGCAGACCTTCGAAACGACCGTCGTACGCTGTCAGCAGATTCTCGATTGACCTTCGCAAACGGTGGGAAAGCGCTTCAATCTGGCTGCGGAGCTCTTCGGCGCTCGCAATTACCAGCTCGGCAGCAGCCGATGGTGTTGGCGCTCGCAGGTCAGCCACAAAGTCGCAAATGGTCCAGTCAGTTTCGTGACCGACAGCCGAGATGATCGGAATCTTTGACCTATAGACCGCACGGGCCAGAACCTCTTCATTAAAAGCCCATAGATCTTCGAGCGAACCGCCGCCGCGGCCAACGATGAGGATATCTACCTCGGCCAACCGGTTCATCTCATCGATGGCTCGTGCAATTTCCAGAGCCGAACCTTCCCCCTGCACGCGTACCGGGTAGAGCAATACTTCCAGCGAGGCAAAACGGCGCTTTAGTACATTAAGTATGTCATGGATGGCAGCACCGGTAGGCGAAGTAATCACACCGATTTTACGAGGAAAGCGCGGCAGACTGGTCTTGTGCGCCTCGGCAAACAGCCCTTCGCCGGCCAGTTTTTCCTTTAACTGCGCGAAAGCGGTCTGCAGGGCACCGATTCCGGCCGGTTCAACGTATTCACAGATCAGTTGATATTCGCCACGCTGGTCATACACCGAAATACGACCACGCGCAATCAGCGCCATCCCGTCCGTCAACCGGAATTTATGATTTTTTGCGGCACCCTTGAACATCACGCAGCGTAATTGGGCACCGGCGTCCTTGAGGGTAAAATAGCAGTGGCCGGAAGAAGGATAGGAAAGATTGGAGACTTCTCCCTGTACCCAGAGCTGTTCGAAATTTTCCTCAAGCACGCCGCGGAGCAGAGCGGTCAGACGGCTGACCGTGAGGATGGTTTTTTCAGAGAAAATGTCCAAGAAGAGTGCTCGCCCGGATTGCGTGAAATTCATTGCATCACAGCTGATTCAATCAGAATCAGAACTTGACTTTGGGTGCCGACTTGGCCCCCTCATCCGCCTTGAACGCCTCTTTACGCTGCAGATGCAGCATCAGTGAATTCGTCAGGGAGTTGGGGAAGGTGCGGATGCTGGTGTTGAACACCTGAACAGAAGCGTTGTAGCGTTCACGGGCAACATTGATGCGGTTCTCGGTTCCTTCCAGCTGTTTTTGCAGATCAAGGAAGTTCTGATTGGCCTTCAGGTCTGGATATTTTTCGACGACAACCATCAACCGCGACAGCGCACCGGAGAGCTCACCCTGTGCCTGCTGAAATTTGTTCAGGCTGGCAGGGTCATTGAGGACATCTTTTGTCACCTGCATGGAGCCGACCCTGGCACGTGCCTCCGTAACCGCTTTAAGAGTATCTGCCTCATGCGCGGCATACCCCTTGACGACCTCAACAAGATTGGGAATCAGGTCGGAGCGGCGCTGGTAGGATGATTCGACATTCCCCCAGGCGGCAATAACCGCCTCTTCGTTGGCCTGCATGGTATTATAGCCGCATCCTGACATCAGTGCGAGAATTGTAATCAGAAGCAGTCTGGCACACAGTTTTTTCATGGTGTTTACTCCGTATGTGGATGATGGTTGTTCTGATCTTCCTTGCCATAGAGTATTTTCATACCGGTCAGAACGATATTGCAGAACAGAGGCGTAATATTGGACAAAATCAACGGCAAATCGTTGATAAGAATACCGTAAAACATCCAAAGTGCAACACCAAACGCCAAAAAAAGCGGCTGCCAGATGGAGATATCGCGAACGTGACGGGTTCGCAGCGTTTTAATCACCTGCGGGATGGATGCAATACTGGTGAGAGTTCCGGCAACAAGACCGATTGTCGTCGGAGTCACGAGCGCTTCCTCCCGTCAAACGCAGAGCTGGCCCAGTCAATCTGCGTCAACATCCCGCGCAGCACGGTGACTTCACGACTGTCAAGATTCGCCCGAAAGAAGATGCGCCGTAGCGAGCGCATCATATGCGCCGGATTTTGCTCATTCAGAAAACCGACCTTGTTCAGAGTGGCATTAAAGTGCGCAAAGAGCGTCTCCATCTCTTCGGATTTTGCCAGTTCAAGCGGCCTCCCTCCCCCTGCTGATTCAGAAGCCTTGCCGAGTTCATAGCAAAAAAGCAGCACCGACTGGGACAGATTGAGCGAACCATACTCATTGGAGGTCGGAATGGTGGCATGCCAGCGACAGAGCGACAACTCTTCGGTCGTCAGGCCGTTGTCCTCACGCCCGAAAACGATTGCCCCCCGGCAGTCCGGCGTGACCTGTGCTCTGAAGAGACCGGCCACCTCTGGTGGAGAAAGGATTTCCTGGCGGTATTTGCCATGACGTCGGGTAGTACCGACCGTCAGGGTGCAGTCCGCCATGGCTGAAGCGAGATCGGGGAAAACTGAAGCCGATTCGAGCAAATCCCGTGCAGCAACGGCGAATTTGAGCGCTTCCGCGTCAAAACGATCACACCCTTTTACGATTCTCAACTGGGTGAAGCCCATATTTTTCATGGCCCGGCAGGTCATGCCGATATTGCCGGGCGATTGAGGTTCAACGAGAATAATTATGATGTCTTTGTTCAAGAAAGTACCCTTCGTGACGCATGTATGGCCCGTATTCGTGCCAGCCGATCTCTGGCCGGTTTTTTGAGCTTCCAGATGTGATAGGTATGAAAGCACCACGCGGTACAGATGAAACCGAACAGTGCAAGGACGAGATAATGTTCATAGTTGCTGACGTTGTCCAATACGAGCGAAGCGCTTTTACCGAACAGATAGCCCCCCAGAGAAAAAATGACTGACCAGGTGAAAGCGCTGACAAGATTTATCCAGAGAAATGTGCGGGGAGCGAGATTGGTTATGCCGAGAATTATGGGGAGAACGATCCTGAATCCATAGGTAAACCGAGAGATGAAGGCCACAAGATTTCCGTATTTTTCAATCATCTTGAGAGCTTCACGGAACTTTCGAGCGATGAAGTGGAATCGTTTGAGCAGCCCCCTCCCTTTGAAACGGCCGAGGTAGAAATAGAATTGATCGCCGAGAAAAGAGCCTGCCCAGGCGGTACAAATGACACCCAGGACATTCAGATACCCCTGAAAGGCGAGAAAACCGGCCAGGAGCAGGATCGCTTCACCCTCCAGAAATGTGCCGATGAACAGTACCCAGTATCCGTGAAGCTCCAGGTATTCTTTAAGGATCTGTTGAATGTGCACTATCAGCCCCTGCTGTGAAACAAGCTCGCCCTGTTAAACAGGATAAGTGCGTTAACGAAGTTTTTTCTTCCCGCCCCGATAAACCGGATAAGTACGTTCACGAATCATTTCTGCACGAAGACGCGGAGAAGAACTTTTAACGTACTAAACCGCAAGGCGACCGGCGATCTCTGATTTCATCAGATCAATCATTTCGTCAATGCGGGCGTGAGCGTCAGCTTCCATGGCATCCGCCTCGACCTGGGCAAGAAAGAGCCCACGCTTCGTGTCATCTTGCAACTGCGAGGGGCCGCCCAGTTCCCTGATCCTCTTCTCGACGATGGCGCGCCCTGCCCTTGCCAGATAAGCACTTGCAACTTCGGATATATCATCAACGAGCTCAAGCAGCTTCCCTTCACTAATTTCCGAGGCGGAAGAGCCGTCTGGAGAGAATTCTTTCGGGCGAAGCACCGCATTTCGTGACCGGGCTGATTCCCATACTTTCTGCAGGTTGACCATTTGCAGCAAATCGTACTGCATGAGCTCTTCAAGCGGCTTGGTTGAACAGATTTCAACACGCGCACCGGGTAGAGCGGCTATCTTCCTCGATTCATCCGGAGAGGATTCAATCGAGCTGGCACCATCGTGATAAAAACCAATCGGTAAACCGTCTTTGTAAAACATCATGGCGGAGCGTTCAGATGTATAAAAGCGCACGACCCCGTTTGTGCCGAGCCCTTTCAAACGGGCCAGTGTCCCCTTGACATCAACCTGCCGGACCTCTTCACCGTTAAAAAGGCGGTTCCCGATGGTCAGAGCATGGGCACACACGGCGAGATCTGCCGTCATGCGATACACATTTATTTCTCCACCGGCCAAGATCACCTTGTCAAACAGCAGCACAATTGCTTCAAAACCGGTCTTGTCTCGTCCGGCATCGCAACTGAGGGCGCACAGCAGTTTCCCCTTGGCAAAGATTCCATAGAATTCAAATTCCGGAGCCGAATGATGTATGTACCCGGTAAAACCGCCGTTGCCGAGTTTTTCAAGGACATCCGGAATAACAATGTTATTGGCAGATATGTTTTCGTACAGCGGGTTTGCTTTCGGCAGGATACGCATCCAACAGCCTCCGGTTTAAAGTACATTCAACCACTTTGCTCCTGTCATTTCAGTCAGGACATCACATCAGCCATGACAAACAGGACACGTGCGTTAACGAGGCTATATTCTGCCGGAAACGCGCAGAAGACAGCTCCTAAACTTACTAAACACCTGCATACCGTAAAGGATTTTCAGGGCGGTGTCAAAGCAAAATGAAAGCGCATAAAACGCCGATTATACTAATATAACCAAGATATTAAGCTTGACAAATTACTGTTACTACAGTAGTTTTTGGGCTTTTAAGAGTCGCACACATGTGGCTGATTTTCAAGTAACTTCGGCTCGAGGAAATTGATGGCGGTCAGTTCAAAAAAGGACAAATTGATTGAAGAAGCTCAAAAGCTTGCGGTACGCGGCCAGTTTGACAAAGCCGCCAAAGCCTACGAGCAGATTCTGGCAATGGAACCTGCTGCTATTAATCAGCGCCAGAAGTTGGCAGAGCTGTTAATTAAATGCGGACGAAATGATGACGCTCGCAAAGAGTATGAGACCATCGGCACGCATTTTTCAAAGAACGGCTTTTATCTGAAAGCAATTGCAGTCTACAAACAGCTGCAAAAACTTTTTCCGGCAGACATTTCACTCTCCCTGGTTCTTGCTGAGCTGAACGAGAAGCATGGCCTCGTTGCAAATGCCCTTTCTGAATACAAGCTCGTATACGAGTTTCATGAAAAGGGCGGCAATAGTAACGAGGCACTCAGCATACTCGACAGGATGCAAAAAATTGATCCACAGAATATCCCGATAAAGATTAAACTTGCTGAAGCCTACGTAAAGCACGGAAAGAAGGATGAGTCATACGCCGAATTCACAAAAACGGCATCTTTACTGCTTGAGCGCGGTAACAACGCCGCGCTTTCCAAAGTGTGTGCCCGCATTCAGCAGCTTTTCCCCGACAAGCCCGGCTTCATGCTTGAAATACTTACCGATCTTGTCCGCCAGGGCAATGCCGCGGCCGCTATTGACAGCATCCAGAGCCTTCTTCGCAGCAACCCGAACAACAAACGTTCATGGGATCTGGTAGTACAGGCATATCAGCTGCTTGAACAGCCTCAGCGGGTCAAGATCGCCTATCAGCATTATCTGAAATTTTTCCCCACCGAACCTGCGGCGATGCTCGGCATCATCTTGTCTGTCACCGCTGAGCAAGACCTTGCAGGGGCACTTGAGCTGCTTGATAAATACGAGACCACCCTTATTTCAGCCGGTTTTCTGCAGCAACTGGAGCAGGTATATCTCTCCCTTGGCAAGATTGATCCCATCAACATCAGGGTTATGGAAGGTCTCATCAGGGTTGCCACCGCAGCCGGCAATGAAAGTAACATACGTTCGCTCACTTCGAACCTGCAGTCACTCCGTTCCGTCTCTGGCGGTGTACAGGACGCCACAACCAGGACCGAACCAACGCCCGGTTTGTCAGATGAACAGGCAACGGTTCCCGATTCCGTGGTCAAGAAGGGCGAACAATCCCCCAAAACGGGATCATATGCAGAGCCATTCGATGCTGCTGTTACTACGTTGCAGCAGCCTGAAGAGGAGATTGAAATCGATATCGAGATCAATCTTGACTCCCCCCTCGGTTCACCGGATCAGGAAAGTGATGAAGCGTCAGACCATGACAACTGGCTTGACTCGGTAGGCGACTTGTTTGACTCCATTGACACCGCTCCGCGAGGGGTAAAGTTCGGCAACGAAATGGAGAGTTCTGACGCACAGTCGCATTTCGATCTGGGTCAGGCATTCAAAGAGATGGGCTTATACGATGAGGCGATTAACGAATTCCGTCAGGCTTCCCGCGACGCATCACGACGTGTGGAATGCCTGATAATGCAGTGCGCGTGCCTGAGAGAGCGTGGTGAGCTGGATAAAGCCATCTCCATGCTGCAGGCTCTATTAAAACCGGGATTACGCGAAGATGAAAGCTGTGCCGTAAAATATGAGTTGGCAGCAGGATACGAAGCTGCCGGCAAAAAAGAAGAGGCAAACCTTCTTCTGAACGAGATAAATGTCACAAATCCCGGTTTCAGGGATATCAGCTCACGCCTCAATGCAACAAACATTTCGGAATCCCTGGATTTTTCTGATGAGGATCTGAAGGACTTCTGACTTATTGCAGATTTTGGTACATTTTCGCAGTACAGACCCCAAGGAGGTTTACTACATGAAAAAAAGTCTCTCTGCACTTATGCTTTTCGCAGTGATGGGATGTATGAATTCTGTTGTTCTTGCTGCAGAATTGCTTGATGTCAAACCGGTTGTCGCCGGGAGTAACCTATCGGTTGAAATTTCAGCAGACATTGCAATGACATACACCTTCTACAAGGTCCCTGGCCAGGCGAGGGCAGTCGTTGACATCGCCGAAGCTGACCCGGAAAAAGTCGAACCATTGATTGTCGTCAACAAAGGTGCTGTATCCAGCATCAGCGTCGATAAAGCTCAAATTTCCGGCATTGTCGTCAGCAGGATTATTTTTAATCTCGTATCCGAATCAGACATCTCTGTCACTGCCACTCCTGACCGCAAACTGCTGACGGTAACGTTCAGCAGCCCGGCCGCTGCAGCTGGCAAAGCGGAACCTAAGCCGGAACCCAAGCCGGAACCCAAAGCTGTGCCTCCTCCCGAACCGGTCGCTAAGACTGAACCGCCTGCAAGCGGCGGAGCGACTCCTCCGGCAGGAGCCGGCCAGGAGGAGGACCCCCTTGGACTCGACGAGCCTGACGCTAAATCAGCCGACCCGTTGGCGAAAGGTGCGGCTGCGGCTATGACGGGCGGTGCGGCGCTTCAGGCGGCGCCAACAGTGGTGCGGGTCCCGAAACTTGAGCCGGTCGTCCCTGTCGTTGCTGCATCAGCGCGACCCTCGGCACTGACGGTAAAGGAAATCGTAACCGGAGCATCGTATATTGAAATACGCACCAACCAGCCTGTCTCAGATTACAAGGCCACCAGACTATCGGGTCCTGAACGCCTTGCCATCGATATTGCCGGTGCAAAAGTCAACCAGAAACCGAAGTCCGTCCCTATCAACAAGTTCGGGATTGCAAAAGTCCGCATTGGTGTGTCGCCAAACAACATCCGCATTGTCATTGATTCAGGCAAAGCCGGATTTCCTGCATATACCATTACCAACACTGAAAACGGGCTGCGGATAAACTTCAAGTAGGTTTAATCCATCGAAAACAAAACCGGCCGGCCAGCTCAAATCAGCAATGATGAGCAGGTCGGCCTGTTTTGTTTCTGAGCGGCGGGAACGAAGCTGACGATCAATTCTCGGTCATAAAATGCTGTTCATAGAGATCTTCAAGTGACTGAAGATGACGGCTCTCCTCTTGAAGGAGTTGAGCAAACAGCTTCCCCATCGGAGCACCCGCGCAACCGCTGGAAACCCTGCCATAGAAATCCACAGCCCCTTTTTCCAGGTGGATGGCATAAATGAGTGCCTCACGTACCCCGGATTGGGGGCCAAGCTCTTCCTTTTTAAACAGGTAATCAAGGCGCATGGTAGGAACAGGCTTGTCAAGATCATCGCCACCGTTCATACGCCCGTCCAGCAGCGCTTTCTCCAACTGGTGCTTGTGGTCCAGTTCGTCCAGCGCATTTTCGCGCAACAAATCCCTGGCCCCTTTGTTTGTCAGCTGGCGGATAGCAGACAGATAATTGCGGAACCCTTCCTCTTCCATCGTAATCGCCATTTCAAGCGCCGCGTCAAAGGTATAACAGACCTGGTCGTTATCCATGCTACGCCTCCTGTTCAATCAGTCGGGCCGAGACCAAATAGACCGGTTCCAGAGGCACATCGGAATGCCCGTTTTTGTTACCGGTTTTCACAGCCCGGATCTGGTCAACCACATCCATTCCTTCCAGAACCTGCCCAAATACGCAGTAACCGAAGTGGTCCTGATGCTTCCCCTTATGATCCAGAAACGCGTTATCAACCGTGTTGATGAAGAACTGGGCGGTCGCCGAATCAACCACCGCCGTGCGGGCCATCGCCAGGGTACCGCGTTTGTTCTGCAGACCATTGGTCGCCTCGTTTTTGATGGCAAACTTCGGCTTTTTTACCTCCATATTTTCATTCATGCCGCCGCCCTGGATCATGAAATCCTTGATGACGCGGTGGAATATCAGCCCGTCGTAAAAACCATCCTTGACGTAGGAGAGAAAGTTTCTGACGGTGATCGGTGCTTTCTCCTTGAAAAGTTCGACTTTAATGGTGCCCATGGACGTTTCCAGCATAACCTGCGGGTTCTGATCTGACATCTGTTTCCTCCGAAAAGTTGATGGATGTTGGTGTATATGCGTACAAAATACTACGATTGTAGGACATAGTACAAATAAAATGCTGACGGCTGTAACAGCGGGACTCTACTGTATTCTCAGCACGATTTTCCCGAAGTGCTTATCCTCCTCCATCATGCGATGCGCATCAGCCACCTGATCAATGCTGAAGACTTTTTCAATGATCGGGACAATGCTGCGGTCGGCAAACTTCGGCAGGGCACGGCGGGTAAATTCTGCTACTATCTCCCCTTTTTCAGCAACCGGGCGTGAGCGAAGGACACTGCCGATAATCTGCTGCCGCTTCACCATCATCAGGGCCAGATTAAGCTCGGCCTTGATGCCGCTGATAACGCCGATGACCACCAGCCGCCCTTTATAGCCGAGTGAATTCATATTGGGAGCAAGATATTTGGCGCCGACATGATCCAGAATCAGGTCAACCCCCTTTTTGTTCGTAAACTCCTTCACCGCCTCCGTGAAATCGGGAGTCTCATGGAAGTTTATCAGAAAATCGGCACCAATTGCCCTGACACGCTCCATTTTTGCGGGAGAAGCGGTCACAATCAACGTACTGGAGGGAGTCAGCGCCCGGCAGAGCTGAATTGCCGCGGTATTAACCCCGCCGCCCCCGCCGTGCAAAATGGCAGTTTGGGAATCTTTGAATTCACCGATCATGAACACGTTCAGAAAAGCCGTAATATATGATTCACAGACACACGCCGCTTCCTCGAAGCTCATGCTCTCCGGGATACGCATCAAATGACCGGCATAAGCCACCGCAAACTCGGCATACCCGCCGCCGCCAACCAGCGTCATGACCCGCTCGCCCACCTGCCAGCCGGTGACACCGGCTCCCAGCGCGTCAACAACTCCGGCAACTTCCAGGCCGAGAATTTCGGAATCTCCCGCAGGCGGCGGATACTTCCCTTCACGCTGCACCAGGTCGGGACGGTTGATCGATGTCGCAAAAACCTTTACACGCACCTGCCCCTCGGCAGGATTCGGCTTTTCTGCCTCACCGATCCTGAGAACGTCCACACTACCAAAAGCGTCCATCAAAACTGCCTTCATATCTGCACCTCCTGCTGGATTGAATATGGCTGTACATACCAATTTTTCGGGTTTTGAATGTAGCGGCTTACGGCCGCTTTGTAAACACAAAATCAGATCGCGTGAGCAGCTTGATTTAGCGCGATATTTCTGCGATAAATAAAACTGATTCATCTCAGGATAAAAGGATCTTCTCCATGAACATCATGGTTACCAACGATGACGGCATCCACGCCGCCGGCATACGCGCCTTGGCTGAAGCGATGGCGGAACTTGGCACAGTAACCGTTGTCGCACCCGATCGCGAACGAAGCGCAGTCGGCCACTCACTGACCCTTCACTCGCCGCTGCGCATTTTTGAGCTGCGCAAAGGGTGGTACGCAGTGGACGGCACTCCGACCGATTGTGTCAACATGGGTATTCACAATATGCTGCCGATCACACCCGACCTGGTGGTCTCAGGCATCAACCATGGCGCCAACCTGGGCGACGACGTCACCTATTCCGGCACCGTTGCGGCAGCTATGGAGGCCAATCTGATGGGCATTCCTGCGATCGCCTTTTCGCTGGCAACCTTCGAGCCGAGTGATCATTTTACCGATGCGGCACACATTGCCGTACAGGTCGCCCGCCAGGTAATCGCCCACGGCCTCCCCGCTGACACCTTCCTGAATGTCAATATCCCCGACCATCCCCGGGACAGAATGCAACCTCCCCTGATAACCCGCCAGGGGAAACGCTCCTTCATCGGGAAAATTGTCGGCAAGACCGATCCGCGTGGGAGGAAGTATTTCTGGGTCGGGAGTGAAGAGCCGCATCTCAATGACGAACCCGGCACAGACTTTCACGCCATCAACCGCGGGCATGTCTCCATCACCCCTCTCCATCTCGATCTGACGAACCACAGATCACTGCCGATTCTTGCTGAATGGACGTTTTGACTATATGGACATTCACACTATCTCCTGCTATAGTTCCGACCGTTTTAGACTGTTTGGGATCAATTACCCGTTTATCGCTGATAAAATTATCGTACATGCATGTTGTCCAGATTATCGGATGCGGGGCTTTCTGTGAACTTTGAGATCTTGAGGAAAAAAATGGTCCAGGACCAGATCGTGGCACGCGGTATTTCTGACCGACGGGTCATTGATGCGATGCTGAAGATCCCCCGTCACATCTTCGTCCAGGAAGCCTTCGCCGCTCAGGCCTATAATGACAAGGCCTTACCGATCGGCGAGAAGCAGACTATCTCACAACCTTACATCGTTGCGTTAATGACCGAGAAACTGGCGCTGACCGGTACGGAACGGGTACTGGAAATTGGTACCGGTTCCGGCTATCAGACCGCCATTCTTGCCACGCTGGCCGACAGAGTCTACTCGGCAGAGCGCATCCGTCCGTTAGCCTTGCGGGCTCGTAAATGTCTCGATTCTCTGAAACTTTTCAATGTCCAGCTGCGTATTAATGACGGTGAAGGGAGTCCAATCGGATGGGAGGAAGAGGCTCCCTTTGATGCCATCATCGTTACCGCCGGGGCACCTGAAGTTCCCGCTATCCTGACTGATCAGCTTGCGAGGGGGGGGCGTCTGGTAATCCCGGTTGGGGCCGACGCCTGCCAGCAGCTGATTACAATTGTAAAAAATGAAGCCGGTGAACTGCAGCACGAACCCTCGGCTGAGTGCCGTTTTGTACCGCTGATGGGCAGACAGGGGTGGCAGACGTGAAAGTGACGGAATCCGGAAAAAGCCTGAAGATGCGTAACGGCACCTTTCCACACAATGATTTCAGTGATGAATCTCCCCTGATCGGGCTCTCGGTGTTGACACTCAGCGACATTGAAGAGCCGCTTCTGATCCCGGACGATGACTATATCGAAGATGAGATCGAAGAAGAAATCCCGCTGGTTGAACTTGAGCGGTACGATGACGCCATCAAGATTTATCTGCGTGACATCCAGCGCACTCCGCTCCTGAGTGCTCCCGCAGAGAAGGAACTCGCCCGGAAAATTGAAAGGGGCGATGACGCTGCTCGCGACAAGATGATCGAGTCAAATCTGCGACTGGTTGTCAGAATCGCCAAACGCTATATGAACCGGGGGTTGCCGTTTCTGGACCTGATTGAAGAGGGGAACCTGGGGCTGATTAAATCAGTCGAGCGTTTCAACCTGGCCAAGGAGTGCCGTTTTTCAACCTATGCGACCTGGTGGATCCGCCAGTCTATTGAACGGGCGCTCATCAATCAATCCCGCACAATCCGCCTGCCTGTTCATGTATCAGACGACATCGGGCGCATGATTCGAGTTACCCGCAAACTTTCCCACGAGTTGAATCGAGAGCCGACCATCCAGGAAATCACCGACGCCATGAAGGCAAAAATCCAGCACGTCCGCAGGTTGATGACGCTGCTGCGCCACACCTGTTCGATAGAGGCCCCGATCGGTGACGGCAACGATTTTGCGCTGATTGACACCATTGAAGACAGTTCCATGACTGCTCCGACAGTTCAGCTTGAGAACATCAACATATTTGAGTTAATCTCCGAGCACTTCAATAAACTCACCGAAAACGAACAGAAAATCCTGACACTCCGTTTCGGCCTTGACGATAATGACCCTCAAACGCTGGACATCATCGGCCAGCAATTCGGCGTCACACGTGAGCGCATCCGCCAGATCGAGGCTAAAAGCCTGGAGAAGCTGCGGGCCTTTTACATGCACAGCCAGACATAAATCAAAATGCCGCGAGGAGAACAGATTGATGGACGACCTGAAAAGTATTATCCGCAACATCCCTGATTTCCCAAAAAAGGGGATCATCTTCAAGGACATCACCACACTGCTGCAGGACGCTCAATCATACCAGAGAATGATTGACCTCATTGCCCATCGCTATATCGGCAAACGGATCGACAAGGTTGTCGGCGTTGAAGCGCGCGGGTTCATCATCGGTTCGGCACTGGCATATAAACTGTGCGCAGGCGTCGTACTGGTTCGAAAACCGGGCAAACTCCCCTCCGAGACCTTCAGCAAAACCTACGATCTCGAATACGGCACAGACACCTTGGAGATCCACCAAGACGCTATAAAACCGGGCGAACGGGTCCTGATAGCTGATGACCTCCTCGCCACCGGCGGCACCATGGCTGCCGTTGTCGACATGGTGCAGAGCATGGGGGGTGAGATCGTGGAGTGTTGCTTCATGGCTGAACTGGATTTTTTGGAAGGACGCAAGCGACTGCCGGCAGGAAAGGTATTTTCACTTCTGAACTTTTAACGCGCTAACATGTTCATCAGGGCTGCTTTTTGGAAAGAGGTTGAACAGGATCACTATCTCTGATATACACATCAGCTTATCGTGCACGTCCCCGTAGCTCAGCAGGATAGAGCACTTCCCTCCTAAGGAAGGGGCCGGTCGTTCGAATCGACTCGGGGACGCCATAATATCAAGGGGTTACAGTTCGCACTGTAGCCCCTTTTCTGTTGCCTGTGTAATTCCTGTGTAATCGTGCTTTTTAACCATCATTCATCAGGTGTGTTGATAACGTCTTTCCAGCTTATCGGTTTCGGCATGAATATGCACTCCGTTAGCGTGTGCATACTTGGCAACCATTGCCAGTGTCTTATGGCCTGAGTGGTGTCCTCACTAATCCTCCCCCAATTATTTTGCCAGAGTAGCGGAGAAGTGGTCTCTGTGTTTATCTGCCATCACATACACGATAATGGATCCACAGGTGGCAGGCTGAAATAGGATTTCCTTCTATGCAAATAACTAATATAAGTTGACCTAGGCTTATTGGTCACGAGGTCAAGGCCGTTCACCTTATGTAAAGCCAGGAATCCTGGTGACAAGAAAAATGTGTTTATTTTTAATGTTCTGTGGTTATATGTACTCAGTTAGATGATAGTTGGTTCTGACCCTACCCAGTACTCTCCCTTAAATCAATTCAGCTAACGTTTTTTATGTTGACAAATATAAAAAGAAGATTCAGTCTGTCCACTGTCCATGGACAAAGGACAGACAGGGGTTTCTAAAATGAAAAGTCAAGATATTTTTATTCTATTAAAACTCGTGAGTCTTCAACGGCAAGAGCAAGCTGTCAAAGCACATCATTTAGAACCCAAGCTACATCTTCAGGGATGGGAAGGGTGGGAAATTGCTGAAGAGGAATTGATATCTCAAAGAGAGATAAACAAGTTAATTCCACTTTCACTGGCAGTGCATTATACAGCAAGAGGACTTGAAAGCGAGATCGGCGTTAGTAAGTCAGAAATTAATAATTCAATAAAGCGTTGTATATCCGTTGGTTTAGCAAAGTTAGATCGCAAAACCAACCGGCCTAATGCTAACACTAAAGCTCTCCTTGAATTTATAGTACACGGATTAAAATATGTTTTTCCAGCTAAACCAGCTGAAATAGTACGAGGGATACCGACCTCTTTTGCAGCACCGGTATTGGAAGGAAAATTACTGTCTGCAGGCGAATTCATCTATGTATGGCCAGACGCAAGAGGGAAAAACAAAGGTTTGTCAGTTGCACCTCTATTCAAAAGTGTACCAATGGCAGTAAAAAAGGATCCTCTCTTATACGAATATCTTGCTTTAGTCGATTCTATACGCTTAGGAAACCCTCGCGAAGCCACTTTTGCAGAACAACTGCTTGAAGAAAAATTGAGGAACATATGAATCTTAACTACAATCAACTGTTTGAAATGATTAAGGCCGTTGCTCAAGCACTGGGTGATGAGCTTCTTAATGAAGTTGCATTTGTGGGTGGGTGTACGACAAGTTTGTTGTTGACAGACAGCTTCAGCCTAGAAACAACGCGCCTTACGGACGATGTCGATCTCATAATTAACGTTGTTGGAACTGTGCAATGGGGAGTGTTTCAAAACCGACTAAGAAAACAAGGGTTTTCCATAGACCCGGAAGATGAAGTAATTTGTCGTATGCGTTTGGGAGAATTAAAGGTTGATTTCATGCCAGACGACAAATCCATTTTAGGATTTAGCAATCGTTGGTATAAAATGGGGTTAGAAACTGCTCAATCATATAAAATAAGTGAGTCTATAGTTATTAGAATCTTAACCCCACCGTATTTCATAGCTACAAAACTCGAGGCGTATCTAGGTCGCGGAAATAACGACCCTCAGTCCAGTCGTGACATGGAAGATATTTTGACCCTTATTGACGGGCGTGAAGAAGTAATTGAAGAAATTGCCTCCAGTGATGCAAATGTTCGAGAATATATTGCAATGCAAATCTCTTTGCTGCTTGAACATCCTGATTTTGATTATGCAGTCCAAGGTGCGACAAGAAGCAACGCGGGACGAGAAGCACTGATTTTCAGTCGGTTAGATGCTATTAAAAGTTTGGCAGGGTGCCAATGAGTGGCTGGGCACATCTATGGCATAGTAAACAGGGTAGTTTTACCACAGACAATCGTGACTATTGTGGCATTGCAAAAAACAAAGGTTCAATATTATATCTACTCATTGATGGAATATCAAAAAGTCCAAATGGAGGTGAATTTGCTAAAGAGTTTGCCCATCTTTTTCTTGATATATTTGTGGGTTCAGATGAATTGCAATCAGAAACCACTCTGCAGGGCATACTAAAAAAAGTTCACGAGACCTTACGACGTAAATTCCCTGCTGATTCTGCCAGTTATATTTTGGCTCTTCATAATGGCGATTCTATGGTTACTTTGCATGCAGGAGACTGTCGGCTTGGTACAATTACGAAGGATGGAATAATTAATTGGTTAACTCCTGCCCACACCTTGGCAAATGCAATTATTTTTTTAACAGACAATGAATTGAGGTTACATCCAGATCGGCATGCACTCACACGCAGTTTTAAAGGAAGACGATTTGAGCCAGGAGTTGTTAACCATTTCCCTTTACTTGCAAGCGATAGCTTAATACTTGCAAGTGATGGATTTTGGGCTGAGCTAGACGAAACTGAACAAATTGCATTCTCTCAGAGGGGCGTTGTTGATAAAACAGGAACCTTTGACGACATAAGCAGCTTATTGTTGACGCGTGTGCCAAAATCTAAGACCTCAGTTAAAACAGAGACTTATTTTAAAAATAGGCAATTTGAAAACATCTATATCTGCTCATCTTGAAGATATTGAGATATTTTTTACCTTTGACGTTCCCCCTATTAACCAGTCCAGTATTCAGGCGGGAACGTTCACTCTTTTAATAAGGAAAAGTTCTAAGTGCGTCCACCAGGGGACGCCATAAATATTAAGGGCTTACAGATTTATTCTGTAAGCCCTTTTTTGTTGCCTGTGTAATTCCTGTGTAATCGTGCTTTTTAATCATCAGGATTTTCGCCTGTATACGCTAAGAAGACAAAGATGCGACAATGGAGATAGTCCCTTGAAATAACACCTCAATCCGGAACTCCGCCCCCCCGGCTACATTGTGAGAAGAATATGGGGCTTACAGTGCCGTTATTGACCCCAAAAAGGTGCGTTTAAGCCCGAACAATAGTCCTTTTTGGGGTGTTTATCTCATGAATTAAGTAAGTTGACTTGGTCCGACCCTAGGCGAACCGGCCACCCCAGGCGAACCAAGTCGGCCTGACCTTACCCCATTGATACCTTGGACCATAGACTGATAGATAAAGAGCATCCCTAAATTTTTGTATTGACGCCACTTTACAAAACAACGTATTGTCCGCACACTCAAAGTCAAAATCAGAGAAAAATTCCAAATAGTTGGCGGTGTCGAAGCGGTTTAGTTCCACATTGACTGTGGAAGACGTTCTTGACATTCAAAGGATATATAAAAATGAAAACTGGTTTAACATTTAAAGTGACATCAAGATTTCTCACGATTGTATGCATTGCTACAATCGCAGCAATGACCGCTGGGTGTCAGACAATGATGGATGCGGCTATGAGATCGCTACTCGGTCATAATTCGGAAGCTCCAAACATATCTTCAATTGCTTCATATCCGACGAACGACCCTGAACTGAAAATATACCTGTCGTATCTTGGCGCCCTGGAAAATGACCTGCAGGGAATTCGCGGCGAAGTGATGGGGGCCGAAGAGCACGAAGCGCAATTAAAAAAGGCTGAAGTTGCCTTGCGAAAGGCTTTTGACAAATCACCGATTGGTAGCGCTGAAGAAAATTTCGCAAACACTGAAAAATGGGTAGAAGATCAAAGAAAAATGGGCCCTCCTAATTACCTGACACTATTACCTGTTGGAGCAGACCCTAAGGATTCGGGCGCGCGCATATTCAAGAAAGCGGTTATGGGCAATGAGGACATTGAAAATAGATCTACTTCAATTTCAGTTCTTTATAAGTTTGGCTCTGTTGAAAAAATGGCGGGAAAAGCTAACGAAATAGTGAATAAGCTTAGGCCGGTTTTTGCAACGCAACAGGGATGGAAATTTCAAGACCCGGCTTTTTTGAAAAATCAAATGAACCAGAGTATCTCACTTGTAGAAGGCAATAAAGATATGAATCCGGAGGCTAAGCGCAAAGCCGTTAAATATTACGAAGAATCTAATGAGCGCAATGATGCAGGGCAGGCAATGATCCAATATTACTGGGATAGCGATTATCGTTCTCAAATGGGAACGACAAGTGTCCCAGCCATTAACTTGATGATGATATACATTACGCCTAACCTCGAACCGGAGAACGACAACTACTATTTATCCGTTGCTTTCTTCCGTTCCATTAACCAGCCCAGGAACAAATGATGAACGGAGTTTATCTAAACTACCCATTCTTAGTGCGGATTATTTCCGTGCTCGCTCTCTGCTTTATCACCACCGGTTGTTTTACCGTTACCCCAACCAATGATGTTAAATTTAATCTGGGCAGCCCAAGTCTGCAAAGAATACTAACCTCCGCGGAAGAGATTAGAAAACTGACAGATAGCCGGAAGGAGATTCCTGTTTCGGCTGTTCAGAGAGACCAAACTGCGAAGTCACAATTTGAGAGTGCATTGTCTACCTGGAGAGGATCTCCTCAATACACTCCAACAATGGGTAATGATGCCTTTAATACGGCGCCGGTAAAACTTTTAGATGCGTATATCGGCTATCTGAACGAAACAAAAAAAATAGCACCCGCAGTGGATGTTTTGCGCATTGCCGTACAGGAAGCGGACAAAGCGAGAAGTTATCGAAGGGCGGTGCGATATCGCATTGAGCTTGCCGAAACATTGGAACGTATCGGGCAGCTAGAGGCTGCCCAGAGTTCGTTGACTGAGGCACAGGCCATAGTGGACCGGGTCTTTGGCCAATTATCCACAGGCACGAACAAGATCGATCCATTCCAGTTGGCTGCCAATGCCGCTGTTTTTTCGGCGTCAGTCAGACTAGGGGTCGCTGTTGATCCTGTCAAGTTGGCGTCTTTCGCCGACAGATACGCAAACGCTTTAGAAGCAACCCCTGTCCTCAGATTTGTCAGTATAGAAACCCCCTCGATAAGCTTTTATGCACTGTCTCACCAAATGAATGACGAAAAATACTACCGCCGTGATCAGGAAACCTGGCGATGGCTTGCAATTGGGGCTCTCCGCGCGGGCGACAAAAATCTTGCCAAAAAGCTTTTGAATCTCATGCTGAATTCGTCCGAAGCCGCAGAGCGAAACATTTTCGCGGACGAGTGGAAGAAGGGACTTTCTTCGTTTGAGGCCACATCCTACATGCAAGGCTTTTACATTTCGCCCGAGAACCTCAGACATCAAAAATTTCTGGACATAATTTTTGGCTTAGAGACAAAATTTGCTTCAGCACTTGCCGCCGCAGAAATGTATCTGATGCTTGATGAACCGAGTTTGGCTGAGAAAATGATTGCGCAGGCAAAAGCGACCCTGCCTGCCATAACTACATTTTCAGATGAGTTAAAATCATTAGGACACATTGGCTTACGTGTGGAGCAGCGAACAGCGGACATACAACGGGTTACCGGAAAACTTCTGATAAAGAACCAGCGTTGGCGCGATGCCTTGATACAGCTTGACCAATACATCGAGTGGTCGGAAGCACATCGCAACCTCCTCTCCCTGGAAGAACGCCTTCCCTACTTCAGGAGCAAGGTTCAAGGGGCCTATCTTGATGCTTTAATTGCTAAAGCCTCTCTCTACGTTGCCGAACCTTCGGACTCAAACTTTTTCCTCGCGCTTGAAGCCCTCGGCAGACTCAAGGCAAGGCATCTCAGAGACTCCCTGGATGCCGTCGGAAAAATTAAAGTGGCCAAAGAACATTCGACAAAGAGCAGCATTGATTCAATCGTTAAAGATAATCAGGGATTTTTATCAATCACCGACACCGGTGAAAAATTAATACTCTTCTTTGCCGACCGGGATGGGAAAAAAATTCGTATCACCAACAAACCTAAAGATTTTGATAAAATAATCCTTTCTTTCAGAAACAACCTTGCCGAACTGCAAATGTTTGATGCGTCAACTGCACGGCAAATCACCGTACAGACTCTTGGTGAGCTTGAGACTAAGGTTTTCGGCAAACAAAGACTGGTAGTCGAAATTGATGGCTCGCTGAGTTTTTTACCAGTTGAGTTGTGGCTGAGTTCGAACATGGTGCCGTTGGGAAAAGAGACCGCTGTCTCCTACATTCCGTCACTTGCAATGACTGATCAAAGCCGAACATCCAGTCCCGTAAAAGGAGTCCTTGCCTTGGGGGATGCGCGTTTCGATCAAAAACAGCAAATCAGCGCTATCGGTGGCACCGGCGAATACGCAACGCGTGGGAAAAGGAACTCATTTGGCTTTTCGCCTCTTCCGGAGACACGAGAGGAAATCGTTTCAATCATAAAAAGTGTGCGAGAAGGTGGAAAGGCAATTCTCGGCCAAGACGCCACGAAATCGAACTTTTTTCAAGAGGCTCGCGTACCGTATAGATATCTGCATGTTGCAACTCACGGCGTTGTCGGTGGTGAAATTCCACGGCTTAACGAACCGGCCCTCGTCCTCACCCCGGAAGGCAAAGACCCGGGTTTTCTCACAGCGACTGAAATCGGGAAAATGGATATTTCGGCGGATCTGGTCGTATTGTCCGCATGTAATTCGGGAAACGGGGAATACTATAATGGCGAAGGGCTTATGGGCCTTGGTCGAGCGTTCATCCTTGCCGGCGCAAAAGCAGTCGTCGTCTCTCTATGGCCGGTAGACAGCATGACCACAAAGGAACTGATGGTTAAGTTCTACAGCGAGCTTGAAGTGACCGGCAACGCCACGCTCGCATTGGCAAATGCGCGCAAGGCGATCATGGATAGTAGTACCCGGATCAACAAAAAACAGCGCGGTTTAAAAATAATATCCTCTAAGACAACTGCCAGCGATTTCAGTGGCCGCACGAACCCGTTCTACTGGGCGCCCTTTATTGTTGTCGAGTCAGGATTATAAGATTACGAGAAATTGCCTAAAGGAGACCTCTTTCTTGTCGTTTACGCAAGAAAAGGCTCTGCGACTTGACGAAGTATATGAAGGATTCCTGGGTAACAGTTTTGATTTTTGTTTATATAATCTGTATTCCGACGCACGAATATTGCCCCAACCCGTAAAAGTATAAAAGACATCTTTTAATAAACAGTGGAAGTTGACTTCGCCACAACCCCGCAAATCCATTGACTGCGTTGTTTAGCAGTGAGGCAACTTAGGCTTGAGAAAACTCATAAACACACGAACCATGTGAAGTAAAAATTGTCTGGCTTTCGAGCTAAAAGTTCGATGTGCATCCGCCAAGGGACGCCATCTTGAATGAATCCGTTAACTTAGCAATTAAGTTAACGGATTTTTTTGTTTCCGAGGTTATGAGTCAGTTTGAATGAAGACAGTATTGAGCTATCTTTGACTTTGAGGACACACCATATATCCTAACAAGGACAGGAGGTGTGTTTATGCGCAATCGAAAGTACGATCCAGATTTCAAAAGAGAAGCAGTCCGTCTGGTAGTTGAAGAAAAGTTAAGCATCCGTGAGACCGAACGTAATCTCGGGATCACCTATGGAGTCTTGAAAGGCTGGGTACAGAAGCACCAAGACTTTCAGGACGCCGCCTTTGTTGGCTAGTCTAGGGGTCGGACCAAGACAACTAGCTGATATGCAATAATTAAAAGGCATTTTAGGCCCTGTTTTTGGCCTTAGAGCTGCGTTTTTTACTGCAAAAAAGGGCTTCTAAGAAATGCTGTGAGAAGAATAGACCACCTTCCGAATTGCAGGTGGATAGGGAAATAGATGGATGATCGGCTCCCTGTTGTTCGCCATGATTTCGCTATGGTCGGAAAGGCTGGGAAGTAAAGCATGGGCATAGTAGAA
>VFJM01000404.1 GCA_009886055.1 Geobacter sp.
ACGGAGATACCCCTTCTTCTCCAGGGCTTCAACGTGGCTTATGGCAGTGGCGGTTCCGGCTGTGCCGATGTGAGCGGAGATCTCCCGCAGGGTGGGAGGGCATCCGTTGGCTTCAAGGTACTCTTTTATGAACGTATGCACCTGCTGCTGGCGGGTAGTAAGTGTCTGCATGATATCGTCACCTGTCATATGGTATATATGTCAAATGATAGCTACAGATGACGGGTTGTGTCAAGAGGGAATAATAAATGGGGTCAGACCTGGGCGATCACTCCCTCCCCCCAGCGGGGGGAGGGTCAGGGAGGGGGCACCGCCACGTACACCTTGCGGTGCAGGTCGGGGGTCAGGCGGAGCATTGCAGGAAACGTCGTACCGATTTCACCGCGCCTTTATCGGTTTCTTTCTGTGGATGAGGCTTACCGATAAACTTCCCGGCGGTGGCCTATTTTTACGACAAGAACAGTCAATATATCCTGCTCAATTCGGTAGATAATGCGATAATCACTAACTCTCACACGGTACAGATCGTCGCTGTTTTTGAGTTTTTTTACTCCCGGTGGCAGGGGATCGTCAGCTAGTCCGAGGATGCAGGTATCAAGTCGTTTCTGCATTGGTTTGGGGGCAGTCGTTAAATCTCGCTCCGCCGCCTTGGTCAACTGGATCCGATAGGTCATTTAAAGCCCCAGCTTTAGGCGCAAATCCTGATAGGAAACTCGCTCGTCAGATTCTGCAAGAGCCGCCTTTGCTGCTGCAACGTCCATTTGATCTTCCAGCTCTTCAAGAAGATTCAAGTCTTCAACCGGTACAATCGCTACCAGTTTTTTTCCGCGCCGGGTCAGGACAAACCGCTCCTTGCCGAATGATGCCCGGTTGATGACATCAGCGAAATCATTGCGGGCTTCTGCTGTTGATATATTAGTCATGATGACAACCTCCATTCGTACTAATTGTACGTTACGGACATAATAAGGTCAATTAGATTCCCATTGATCAGACCAGTTTCAGCTCAGGTTTATCGATTGTCCCCACTCTTCCCGTAGGTATCCAAAATCCAGCGGGAAATACTCCGCTTCCCCCCCGGTGACATCGGCAGGGCATCTTCAGGAAACCAGTCCGCCTCGACAACCTCCACGCCGTCAGGCCTGACCTCCCCGCCGGCATAGTCAGCCAGAAAACCGATCATCTCCTGGCTGGGAAAGGGCCAGCACTGGCTTCCCACATAGCGGATATTGGTCACCTCTATCCCCGCCTCCTCGCGCACTTCCCGCTGGACACACTCCTCCAGGGATTCGCCGAAGTCGAGAAAACCGGCCACCAGGCTGAAGCGCCCCGGATTCCAGGCGGCATTGCGGATCAGCAGCAGGTCGGTACCGCGCCGGACCAGGACAATGATGCAGGGGTGAATATGGGGGAAATGTTCATCGCCACACGACCGGCAACGCTTGCCCCAGCCGCCCGGAATTCTGGTCAGCAGGCCGCCGCAGTGAGAACAGAAGCGGCTGCGATGCTCCCAATGCAGAATCTGGGCGGCCCGGCCGGCTATGGTTGCCAGTGTGTTGTCCAACTGGGTGTCCGGTCCTTGAAACGGAAGCTTTTCATACTCGACCGGCAGGGTGGCATCCGGGGCAATTCGCACTGCACGCAGCGGCTTTCCCTGCCAGAGACCGATCCGCAGCGGCTCTGCTTGCGGAACAACACCTGTCGGCAGCGGCCCTTCAGGAAGCTGCGCCTCCTGCGCTCCAGCAAGCAGCAGAAGAGAAGATCCCTGCAGGACAACCCAGAATCCGGGGGTATCGTCCGGCTCCTGTTCGGGTGAAAGCGGCGTGAATAAGCCGCGGATCATGGATGTATTGAACGGCAAAGAATTCGACATGACACTCATCCTCGTATGACAGTTCCTGATTAATGCCTCAATGAGGCCCGTCAGGCTATAGATGATATTACTCACTTTCATTTGTCAAGATTGAATAATCCGGCATGCAATGTATCGGGTAATTCAATTCAGGGGAGAAGATCTTTACCGCCGCTGGGTTTCGTGGTACTAAACGGGAACTTTCACGCCTGCCATGAATGTCACAAACAACCATAAGTAGTATGCCGGGTGGCACATAACGCATGACAGCTCATCTCCGCAAGACCCTGATTCTATCCGCTGCACTATGTACACTTCTGATTTCTGCATGCGCCACCCGTCAACGCGCCTATTCACCACAGGATCAGACCCCGTCCTCGCGGCAAAAACCGGGACAAAAACCGTACACCGTTAATGGCACACGCTATGAACCGCTTTCCAGTCACGAAGGTTTTGTGCAGGAGGGGACCGCCAGCAGTTATGGGCGCGATTTCCACGGCCGCAAAACCAGCAGCGGCGAGCCGTTTGACATGAATGCCATGACCGCTGCCCACAAAACGCTGCCACTCGGCGTATATGTTAAAGTGCGGCACAAGCGAACCGGGAGGGAAATTGTCGTGCGTATAAATGATCGCGGCCCGTTTGTTCGCGAACGGATCATTGACCTTTCGGAGGGGGCCGCACGCAGGCTGGAGATGATTCAGGAGGGTGTTGCCGCGGTCAAGATAACCGCTCTCGGGTACAAGATCGATCAAAAGAGCGGGGAGGCTGAATATCGTGCCCCGGTCAGCTACGACAAGGGGAGTTTTGCTCTCCAGGTTGCCGCGCTTAAAAACAGGGCAAACGCATATCGCTATGCAGATGAGCTGAAAGGGAAATACGGCGCGGCGGACGTACAGGAAGCGATTGTGGAGGGGAGCATGTTCTATCGGGTTCGTTTAGGAAACTACTCGTCTTTGCAGGCAGCACAATCGGCCCAGGAATCGTTCGAGCGCAAAGGGTTCCCCGGCAACTTCGCTGTTGCGGCGGATTAAACCGGAAACAGTAAATTAACCGCCGAATACGCCGATTAGCGCCGAGAAAACGATAATTGTTTTTAAAGGTTACGGTTTCAGCGCCGCAATTGCCGCTACAATTTTTTCACGGTCCATGACGATCGCGGCGGGTATGAACAGATCGACCTCATTTCGCGCAGTCCCGGTCAAGCGGCTGACAAGCTCCCGGAACATGAGCAGTTCCCGGGTAAACAGTTCCGTGAAACCGAAGCGGAGATCTGCGAGATGCCGCGGGTCTTCTCCGGTAAAATTCAGCGTACACCACTCATCGAACAACTCTTCCCCGGAAACATCAATCAATGGAATGCCGTTAAGACGACAGGTCATCGGGCGATGTTCATAGACCAGACACCCCCCGGTTTCCGACAGCAGCAGGCAGGGAGTTTCATCCTCTTCCGGCATAAGCGCATCCCAATCATCCTCGGGAATCGCGTTCAACAGCCATGGTTCGACAAATTCAGGATTGACACGCGACAGCAGCTCCAGACGTCGGGATGCTTCCTCCACCAGTTCTGCTTTCAGCGGTTCGGGGAGTTTGTCAAAGCCTATCCTGAGATAGAATGCATCCAGCAGGGTAATATCAAAGAGCCCGCGGCAGCACTCAGAGCAGCCGTTGCGGCACGCAATCAGGTCCGGCTGCTGGTCAAGGCAGCGCTGAAACCAGGCGTCCACCTCACCTAATAAGGCACCATAACGGTCCAGCAACTCTTTCATGGCGTTCATTTTGTTCCTGTCCGGGCGAAATTGAAACAGCTGAAGGAGTCATCACGCCTGCGGGATGCCGGGGCAGCGCACACCGCCAGCAGAGTGACGGAGCAGTAATCGAAATTGTGCCATCGACAGACAATATTTCCTGCTTTTGTACCGGAACCCGTACTTTTTTATAGCACGATTGTTCATTGAGTACAAATACTCAACTACTGCATGCAGCCCTGTTCGCAAGTATACCGTATCTCCGCCCTTTGCCGCGTTCTATCCGGCGCACAATTCGGCGCTATCCCTGCCAGTTGATAAAACAAAAAAGAATGCTACTATTTAAAAGGCGGTTTCGTTGTTGACGATCCAGCCGAAAATTTACGGGATCGATACATTACTCCAAGGAGGAACTCCCATGAAAAGACACGTTATCATTCTTGCTGCAATCGTAACCCTCGTGACTCCAGCACTCTGCACGGCGACTCCACCTCGTCCAGGCCCCTATGTATCCGGTTTTATCGGTGTAAGCGTCCCACAAAATACCAATGTGACAGGTTATGATTACTATGTAGGCAAATCCTTTAATGAGCGGGTTGAATTCGATCCCGGCATCAATATTGGCGGAACCGGTGGTTTTGACTATGGCTACTTCCGCCTGGAAGGCGAACTGTCGTATAAACATGGGGAAATAGCGACTATTTCCGACCAGGCGGGAAGTTACCGGTACCGCAATGCAGACGGCACTCTCGGCGCGTTTGCCGTGATGTTCAATGCATTCTTCGATCTGCGCAATCCTTCACCGGTCACCCCATACCTGGGTGGCGGCATTGGTTTTGCCGCCATGCATCTGAGCGACACTTTCGTTCCCGGCGAGCCTCTGCCGATTTATCAGGAAGATGACGATTCCGTCTTTGCCTACCAGGCCGGCGCCGGCCTGGAGGTCGCCCTCAACCACAACCTTTCCCTGGATTTTAGCTATCGTTATTTTGCTACCACAAAGGCCAGGTTCGGCACAAACCGCGACGTAGATACCGAGCTTAAATTTAAGAGCCACAATGCAGCGGTAGGGTTAAGGGTGAAATTTTAATCTCGTGTAAATGCTTTTTATCGAGATTTGGCTTTGCTGAACCAGGCAACCAAGGAGCCGGTATGAAAAATACACACAAATCAATCTGGATGGGCGCCGTGAGCCTCGTCATCTTCGTTATGCTGGCGTTGCCATTGTCGACCATGGCCCAGAACGGCGGCAACGGCGAAGAAGTACAGACGTTCACCCAGGAGCAACTGGCGCAGCTGCTGGCGCCCATTGCCCTTTATCCCGATGAACTGATCGCGCAGGTTCTGCTGGCTTCAACCTATCCCCTGGAGATTGTCATTGCTGACCGATGGGTTCAGCAGAACAAGGATCTTAAAGGAAATGAGCTGGCCACGGCCCTTGAACGGGAAACCTGGGACCCAAGCGTTAAAGCTCTGGTGAATTTTCCAACGGTTCTTGCCATGCTTAGCCAGAAGCTTGACTTGACCACCAAGCTCGGTGACGCCTTTCTGGAGCAGAAAGAAGACGTCATGGACATGGTACAGGAACTGCGGAAAAGGGCTGCCGATGCCGGAAACCTCAACTCCACCAGGGAGCAGAAGGTTCTGGTCGAGAATGATAGTATTATCATCGAACCGGCTGATACCAGGGTCATATATGTGCCCACCTATGACCCTTATCTGGTCTATGGCCCATGGTGGTACCCCGATTATCCTCCCTATTACTTTTATCCCCGGCCATATCCCGGAGTGGTTTTTTCCTTCGGCATCGGCGTGACACTCGGTCTGCCGTGGGGTTACGCCTGGGGTGGGTGGGACTGGTACAATCACAATATATTTATCAACGTAGACAGGAACCTCAGCTACAACAGATATATCAACCGATCCCGCTATATCCAGAACTATGAGAGGCGTGGGGTGCCGATCCGGAGCGGGCAGGCTTCTTGGCAGCATGATCCGGGCCACCGGCGCGGTGTCGCCTACAAGGACAAGGTGACTGCCCGGAGATTTGGGCAACTCCCGGTACGCTCAGATGTGTCTCGCAGAGAGTCAAGGGGCTACATCAGCCCAATCAGTCCCGCCCCCGGGGCTCGCGGTGGTGGAATTGATATCGATCGTGGGAGGAGGGGCATTGTTCAGCCCGGCGGCGAACGGAAAGTTCGCAAAGATACGGGTAGTGGCGGTATTGTCACCTCACCCAGGGCGACCCGCGAGAGTGTCTTCACCGGCGGTTCCAGAGACGGCTCACGGGCCAGGGAGTTCAGTGAACGGGGCAGTCGGAGCGTAGGCCGCAGCGACGTCTTCCGCGGCGGTAATGCCGCCCGGCCCGACCGGGGGACCAGTGACGGAGGCTCCCCGCGGCGGCGATAAGCGCAGGTAACCGACTGCTTGATTCACGACGGATCATCGATATCTTTGCGGAGGAATAATCATGACCACCTTTATATTCCGGAAGTTGAGCCTCTCCCGTTACCTGCCTGTCCTGTTGGCCATTTTCATGGTTCTGTCAATGACTGAACCAACTTTTGCTGCTTCGGCCAAGATCCGACAGAGCAGTTTCAGGTCACCGGCCGAGGCGGTGAATAGCCTGGTCGAGGCGGTGAAGGACAATAATAACAAGGCCCTGAAACATATTCTTGGCCCGGATTCAGAGAAGCTCATTTCATCAGGTGATCCGGTGGCAGATCAGGCAGGTCGGGATCGTTTCATCGAGCTATACAATGAAAAAAATCACCTTGAACAGATGGGCAGCAGCAAGACGGTTCTTACTCTCGGCAAAGATGATTTGCCATTTCCGCTCCCGCTTGTGCGCAAGGGGCGTATGTGGGTATTCGACACCAAGGCAGGCAGCAGGGAGATTCTGAACCGGCGGATTGGAAGGAACGAACTGGCTGTGATGGAGGTGTTGAGGGATTACCTTGAGGCCCAGCGCGAATATGCACGCACAGATCATGACGGTAACGGCGTACTTGAGTTTGCCCGAAAGCTCAACAGTACCCCCGGCAGACAGGATGGCCTTTACTGGGAGGTAAAAGAAGGTGAGGAGCCAAGCCCCTTTGGCCCGTTGGTGGCCAAGGCGGATTGTGAGGGGTACGGCAGACTGTTCGAAGGTGCCCCCCCTGAGCCGTTTCACGGCTATTACTTCAAGGTTCTGATGAAGCAGGGAAAGAATGCTGAAGGGGGTATGTTCGATTATCTGGTCAACGACAAGATGGTGCTCGGCTTTGCTCTCGTAGCCTATCCGGCCCGATACCGGGCATCCGGCGTCATGACCTTTATCGTCAACCAGGGGGGCGTCATCTACCAGAAAGACCTTGGCAAGGCCACTGCCAGGATTGCAACGGATATGACGCGTTTCGATCCCGACAAGTCCTGGAATAAGGTCAAACAGTAGCAAGGCGACACCTGATTTCACAGCTTCTCATTTCTGATATGCGCTTATGCTAAAGCCTTGGGGCAGGACAACAGTGCCTTCTATTTCAGAGTGAGTATAAATTCAACAAGACTTTCAACCTGTTCGTGGTTAGTCTGGCTGCTGAAGGAGGGCATTCCGCCCGGACGCCCCTCTGTGATGGTTTTTGTAATATCCAGCCTCGATTTCCCATATTTATAGTGAGAGGCCGTCAGATCGGGTCCGACACCCCCTTTGGCACTTTCGCCATGGCAGCTGACGCAATGCGTGGCGAATAACTGCTTGCCGACGGCAACATACGCTTCGACAGCATGCCCGCTACTAGCCGTACCGGCACCAGTCGCTTCAACCGCCTTGTGAGCAACCTGCTTCTGACTGTCGCGCGCTTTTTTTACCGCATCGGCTTCTGATTGTGAACTCCAGCCGCTGAACAGGTAATACCCCATGAACACAACTCCCCACACGGCCAGCACGGCAAAAAGAATCCGAAAAACACCGGGGGAACTTTTTTCTTCGCGATATTTTATTCCATCATATTCGTGCTGTTCTGACATATATCCGCTCCTTGCGTAAGAATTAGTCGTCCTCAAGCATCCTGTGTTTCGGTTCTTCAAGCTTCTGTTTCCGGTCTTTTTTCAATGTTGCACCGGCAATTGCACCGAGAATAACCAGCAGAAGAACTGTCAGCAGCAGAAAAACAAGCCGGGCATCCATCATCACTTTATATCCCGTTTGATCAAGGTAACCAGCTTCCATATATTCTGTTCATCGAGCGAACCGCTGAAAGCCGGCATACCATTGGCTTCAATCCCTTGAGAGATAATTTTGAACAGGTCGGCATCCGGCTTGGCAGAACCTCTCAGCGCTGGTCCGAGAGTCCCTTCGCGCTTGTCGCCGTGGCATGAGGCGCAGTGCTGTTTATAGAGTGCTTCCGCTTCCTTCTCGACCACCTTCAGATCGGTGAACGGATTGCTCCGGGCGGCAGGTGCCTGTGCTGCAGCTTCTGCCTTTTTGACCGGAATGTCAGTCCCCAGCTTGCGCATATAGGCGATGATTGCATCCATCTCGCTCTTGCCTTTAAGATCATCAAGGTCGGCCTGGGTATACGGGAAGCTGAGCAGCTTCATCTTGCGCTCGGAATAGGTGGTATCAAGCGGCGCATTCAGGAATGCATAGGATGGCATATTGGAGGCCGGGACTATCGACTGCGGATTTTCCATATGTTTGCGGTGCCACCCCCCCTTGGGGTCCGGGTATTTCAAGCCGATATGCGCAAGATCCGGGCCGGTACGGCGCGATCCCCAGAGAAACGGGCGATCATAGACAAATTCACCAGATTTTGAGTAGGTCCCTCCATAGCCGTAGCGTTCAACGTCGGAAGCAAGTGTGCGCACAGTCTGAGAATGACAGTTGTTGCACCCTTCCCGCATGTAGAGGTCTCGCCCTTCCTGCTGCAGCGGTGTGTAAGGCTTGACTCCGGCAATCCTGTCTCCGGGGCTATTGATCCATTTGAATGGAGCTATCATGGTAATCGTAGTGCCGACCATAATCACGACAAAAGCCAGAATGATAAAAATAACGGGATTTTTTTCCAACATAGCATCGTCCTCGTTCGTATTGAATTGTTTATCAGGATCAGGTTACGCCTTGGCTGTCTGAGAATCAGCACCCTTCTGATACGTCTTGTAGATGTTGTAGATGAACAGCACCAAGCCGGCCAGATAGATAAAGCCGCTGACCGCCCGTATCTTGTAATAGGGGAAGATGGCAATCATGGTCTCCATAAAACTGTAGTGCAGCGTTCCATCAGGATTTGTGGCAAGCAGCATGCTTCCCTGCTGAACACCGGCGATCCACATGGTGATGGAGTAGATCAGCTGACCAACAAGAACCAGCCAGAAGTGGGCATTAGCCAGCTTGACACTGTAGATTTCAGTATCACTCATCTTGGCCGTCACATAATAGATTGCACCAAACAGCACCATCGAGACCCATCCCAACGCACCCATATGGACATGCCCCGGCACCCAATCGGTGTAATGAATAAAAGCCGAGAAAGAGCGAACCGCCTGCATCGGCCCCTGCAGGGTCTGCAGGCCGTAAAAGGTGATGCCGCAGATCATGAATTTGACCAGATAATTGCTCTTCATTTTTTCCCACTGACCGTTCATGGTCAGATAGCCGTTCATGACCGCCCCCCAGGAAGGGGCAATCAGCATAATCGAGAACGCCATTGCCACGGTCTGAATCCAGTCCGGTATCGGTGTCCAGAGCAGGTGATGTGCACCGGTCCAGAGATACATGAAGATCAGCGACCAGAAGGCGATGATCCCCATGCGGTGGCTGAAGATCGGGTTACCGGTAATTTTTGGGAGAAAATAATAAAAGATGGCCAGAGGCGGCACGGTCAGCACCATGGCCACGGCGTTATGGCCGTACCACCACTGCACATTGGCGTCATTGGTCCCGGCAAAGGCCGAATAGGATTTGAACAGGTGAAGCGGCACCCCGAGGTTGTTGACGACGTACAATACCGTCACCCCGATCAGAGCCGCCATGATGTACCAGAGCGAGATATACATCTGCTCTTCCCTGCGTTTGAGGATCGTCATGAACACGTTGATCGAGAACAGTACCCAGAGGATCGCCACAACAATGGCCAGAGGCCATTCCAGTTCGGCATACTCCTTGGTGCGGTTGATCCCCATGGCCAGCGTCACAGCCGCGGAGGCGATGGCGACATTAAATATCCAGAGCGTTACCCTAGCCAGCTTCGGACTCCAGAGCGGGGTTTTTGTAAGGCGCTGTGTGATGTAAAAAAACAGGGCGATAAAACTGCCGATGCCCCAGCCGAAAATCCCGGCGTTGGTATGGATCGGCCGCAGGCGGCCATAGGTCAGATAGGGAGCTACATTCAGTTGCGGCCAGGCCAGCTGCAGAGAGATCAGGATGCCGACCAGGACGGCCACCGTCCCCCAGATGATGCTCCAGGTGATGAAACCCTTTACCGAGTCATCCACATACCGCGTTGGTGCATTCATGCTTATGCTCCTTAGAAAGTTAAAAATTGTTTTCTGCGGTTTTAGTACGAAAGAAATGATTTCGTGAACGTACGTATCCCGTTTTTCGGGGGTTGCAGAGAATAATTTCGTTAACGCACGTATCCCGCTTAACGGGAGATAAAAAGTTCAAAGCGCCATGAAGGCGCTTTGAATATAAGAAACAGTATATCAGGCATTTTTCCGTCCGCAATCAGCGGCAGGACTTTTATTCCCACTCAATTGTTGCCGGGGGCTTGCTGGAAATATCGTAGACGACCCGGTTAATGCCCTTTACCTCGTTTATTATGCGGCCGCTGATGCGGGCCAGATCCTCATACGGCATCGGGTACCAGCCGGCGGTCATAAAATCTTTGGTCTCCACTGCGCGCAGCGCAACGACATACTCGTATGTGCGGCCATCGCCCATGACTCCGACGCTCTTGACCGGCAAAAATACGGCAAAGGCCTGACTGATCTTGTCATAATGCCCTGATGCATAGAGTTCTTCAATATAGATGGCATCGGCCCGGCGCAGGATGTCGCAGTACTCTTTTTTAACTTCACCGAGAATCCTCACACCCAAACCGGGGCCGGGAAAAGGGTGACGCCAGACCATCTGACGAGGCAGGCCGAGCTCTTCCCCGATGGCCCGCACCTCATCCTTGAACAGCTCCCTGAGCGGCTCCAGCAGTTTGAGTTTCATATAATCCGGCAATCCGCCGACGTTGTGATGGCTTTTTATGCTATGAGCCTTGCCGGTTTTTGCACCGGCAGATTCAATGACATCCGGGTAGATAGTCCCCTGAGCCAGCCAGTTTGCATCGGTAATCAGCTTCGACTGCTCTTCAAAAATATCAACGAACAGACCGCCGATGATCTTGCGCTTCTTTTCAGGATCACTCACTCCAGCCAGAGCGGTTAAAAAACGCTCCTCTGCGTCAATCCGGATTACCTTCACCCCAAGATTCTGGGCGAAGGTCGCCATGACCTGATCACCCTCCCCCAGCCGCAGCAGACCGTTATCGACAAAGACGCAGGTCAGCTGGTCGCCGATAGCACGGTAGATCAGGGCTGCGGCAACCGAAGAGTCAACACCGCCGGAGAGTCCGAGAATGACGGTATCACCCCCGACCAGGGTGCGGATGCGTTCAATAGAATCATCGATTATCTGTCCAGGGGTCCATTGGCCACTGCAACCGCACACCTTCCGTACAAACGTGTCGATGAACTGTTCGCCGCGCGGCGTATGGTTTACTTCGGGATGAAACTGCACTCCGTAAAGATTCCTGCCGACATTCTGGATGGCGCAGACCGGGGCGTTGGCGGTCCCGGCAACGATGTCGAAACCGTCCGGTACGCGGGCAACATGGTCGCCATGACTCATCCAGACCGGACTGGAACCATCGACAAAGAAACCGTCAAAAAGCGGCCCCGGCTGGCCGCTTGATAGCAGCTCGGCATGGCCGAATTCGCGTTTTCCGGCCGGCACGACCTCGCCGCCGAAATGGCGACTCATCAGCTGCATGCCGTAGCAGATCCCAAGCACCGG
>VFJM01000069.1 GCA_009886055.1 Geobacter sp.
AACTGCAAAGGTTGCCATACCAAGTAGCATGCCGGCAGGTTGTAATATAATTGATTGAAGCTGTTATCATTTGGGGGGCTGTCATGAACAGGTTCGTCAGCTTATTATGCCTCGCAGGATGCCTGGTCGCCTTGCCCCAGAGTTACGCCTCCGCGCAATCGTGCGGTGTCGACTCATGCCACCAGCCTGTTCTCGGCTCGGAGAAACTGCATGTCCCTGTAAAAGAAAACGATTGCTTTGCGTGTCACCGGCAAAAAAATAAGCAGCACCCCTTAAAGGGTGAAAAGAGCTTTGAACTAACGGCCAAGGTTCCTGTGCTTTGCGAGCAGTGCCACTCTGCTTTTGGGAAGAAGAAGGTGATGCACCAGCCGGTAAAGGACGGTGACTGTCTTTCCTGCCACAAGACGCATGGGGCATCAGGACGGTTTCTGCTGGACGCGGGCGAGGACCGGACAGGCCTCTGTCTGGGGTGTCATGATAGCGCCCCGTTCAAGCAGAAGTTCATGCACGGTCCCGTTGCCGTTGGTGCCTGTACCAAATGCCATGCCCCCCATGAAGCAGCGGAAAAGAATCTCCTCGAAGATACTGTCCAAAATCAGTGCCTGAAATGCCACGCGGATTTCGACAGGTCCCTGAAGGGAGCGAGGGTTGTCCATACACCGGTCAAGGCCGGCCCCTGCACCTCCTGCCACAATCCCCACGGTTCGGCGGTTACCAAGCTGCTCAAGAAGAAGATGCCTGATCTCTGCATTGAGTGCCATGTCAAGATTGGCAAGAAGCTGGCAGGAGTAAAGGTGCCTCACAAACCCCTCCAGCAGGAGGGGAGCTGCGTTTCCTGTCACTCGGCCCACTATTCTCAGGACAAGGGACTCCTTCCCTTTGACGAGATGACCACCTGTCTGCGCTGCCACGACAAGGACAATCTGGGCACCCCCCCGCTGCAAAACATCAAAAAGGAGCTTGCCGGGAAAAAATATCTTCATGGTCCCTTAGAGAGTGGTGAATGCAAGGCTTGCCATGACCCGCACGGTTCGGATGACTTCCGGATGCTCCGGGGGAGCTATCCTGCAGGCATCTACGCCCCCTACAAGGAAGGCATCTATGGGGCATGCCTGAGCTGTCATGAAAAGAACCTCCTCCGCTTCGCCGATACCACTCTTTATACCGGCTTCCGCAACGGCAGCCGTAACCTCCACTATGTGCATGTGGTCAACAATCGCAAAGGACGCACATGCCGCATCTGCCACGAACCACATGCGAGCAACGGTGAAAAAATGATCAGCAAG
>VFJM01000127.1 GCA_009886055.1 Geobacter sp.
ATGGAAGACGAAATGGGAGATCTGCTCTTTGCCATTGCGAATCTGGGCAGGTTTTTGAATCTCAATCCGGAAGAAGCGCTGCGTAAAACAATAACCCGCTTTCAAAAACGTTTCAGCTATGTCGAGTCTGAGTTACTCCGTCAGGGGGTGCCGATGCAAAACGCTTCTTTTGAAGAGATGGACACGTTATGGGAAAAGGCAAAATGTGCCGAGCGTGAGAGTAAATTTTAATTAGTTTCATCGATGTAACTGTTTTTACAGAGTTGTTATTCTTATCCACAAAAATTGTGGATAACTTGTGGAGAATGGTGTTAACGATATTCAAAAGTGATATTTATGCAGGTGTTTCGTCCGAAATGCCGTTTTTTTATACAGCACATTAACGTTGTAATTACAGTTAGTTATAACCATATGCAGTAAAAATAAGGGGTTACGCTGTCAAGCTCTTTTAACACTAACAAATATTTTTTTAACAGTTTGGCAACCTGTGCATAACCAACTGAGTTGTAACGACCAGCAACCCTTTGAATTCAACACCTTCCATCTTTAGAAGTGACATTTTTGTAATTTCACCACCCGGGGCTGAAAAACCGGTCAGGCGCCCATCGGATGCCACAACCCGATGACAGGGAATGATGACCGGGATAGGATTAGAGGCCAATGCCCCCCCAACGGCCCGGGCCGCAGATGGAGAACCACACAGCTCTGCAACCTGACCATAACTGCAGATTTTACCATAGGTAAGGTTTCGAATTTTACTCAGAACTTTTTGCCGAAACGGGGTCAGACCGCCTAAAACCACCGGGATATCACCAAAATCAATTCGTTCGCCTTTGAAATATCTTTGCAGCATGTGAGCAGCGTGGACGGTTATTTCAGACGGCTCGAAATCGGGCGCCTCCTTATGACGAGTTGTTTCGTGCCGACTCAAGTCAGGGATGTCAACTTTCACTACCCCCTGCTCAGTGGCATACACCGATCCGGATCCGAAACGGGTAAAAAAATGCGAACAGTGCATTGCAACCTACCCTTTCGTCAGTTTCCTGCGCAGCAGAGATACCGCTTCAAGCGCTTCTTCGGAGCGCAGCAGCTTTACTGACAGCATATATATGGCGCTTCCGCAGATAATGGCCCCACCTAGAACAGATCCTTTCAACATCTTATGTCCTGCTTGTGACCAGTCGACGAACGAACAGCTGTACCAGACCGCCGCAGCCATCGGGATCGATGCCGCACCCGATTTCAATACGGTCACCATGATGTTGTTCCCGCCAAAAGAGCCGATCTTGCGCCTCAGGAGCCAGAGCAGCATGAGCATGTTGCAGAACGCTGAGAGTGTCGTTGCGAGAGCCAATCCGCCATGCTTGAGAGGCCCCATAAGCGCAAGACTCAAGCACAAGTTGATTATAAAGGCTATAAGGGCTGTGTATACGGGAGTTTTTGTGTCCTTCAGCGCATAAAACACCGGCGCCAGTACTCGCGATAATGCAACAAAGGAGAGACCTACGGAATAGTACAGCAGCGCCGAGGCGGAATTAACAACGGTTTCATAATCAAAAGCACCACCCATGAATATCAGGCTGAAAATCGGTGTTGAACAGACCATCAATCCCGCCATGGCAGGAATGGTAATAAAGAGCATCAAGCGCACTCCAAAAGAGAGCGAGTTTTTCATACCGGCAATATCGCCATCAGCTGCCTGTCTGCTCATCGATGGCAGAACCGCCTGTGCTACCGACGCCGTAAAAATACCCTGAGGGAACTCGAACAACCGCTGGGCATAGTAGAGATATGAAACACTCCCCTGGGGCAGCAGGGAGGCAAGGATAGCGCTGACAGTTAAATTCAGGTAGTAGACGCCTACCCCGAAAACGGACGGCAGCATCAACAGGGCGATAGTGCGGACTTCAGGTTTATTGAAGTTGAAATCGGGCTTGAGCTGAAACCCCTTGCTCCAGAGAACCGGCAGCTGCATGATCAGCTGGATACACCCGCCGATCAGGACTCCGACCGCCAGAGCGGTGATGGGGGCTTCAAAAAAGCCACGCAGGCAGAGGGCAGCCAAAATCATGGAAATATTCAGAAATACGGTCGATATGGCAGGAGTAAAGAAGTGCCTCAGCGTATTGAGGATGCCCATACAGAGGGCTACCAGGCTGATGAAGAAGATGTAGGGAAACATCAGACGATTGAGCAGAATGGCGAGTTCGAATTTTCCCGGCTCGGCCTTGAAACCGGGGAACATCAGACCGACGATGACGGGAGAGAAAACAATTCCGGCCAGAGTAATGCACGCCATGACAATGGTAAGCAGAGTGAAACAGGTATTGGCAAGTTCGCGCGCCTTTTCGTCTCCCCGCCTTGTGAGGGTTGCCGAAAAGGTCGGAACAAAAGCGGCAGTCAGAGCCCCCTCTGCGAAAAAACGACGCAGCATGTTGGGAATCTGAAAAGCCGCAAAAAACGCATCCGTAGCCAGGCCGGCACCAAACAGACGCGACACGACCATATCCCGAACCATACCCATGACACGTGACAGCATCGTGGCGCTGCCAAGAATCCCTGCAGCCCGGGCTATATTCCTTTTTTCTGACATGGCGCGGGTACGTCAGCCTATGTGAGCAACAAGGAATTCACGAACTTTGCCTATGTCAGCATCCATGATCTCGCATCTGGTAGGTTTTCCATATAATTCCTTGACCGATTCAGGTGCCGGCACCTGGAATCCAAGTGACTGTTCCACTGTTTCACTAAATTTGGCCGGGTGAGCCGTAGCCAGGCAGACCCTGGCAGAATCAGGGGGTAACAGGTCAAGGGCGGCTTTGACACCGACTGCCGTATGAGGATCGAGCAGGTAGCCGGTATCTGAATAAAAATCACGGATCTCCTGCAGCGTGGCAGCCTGATTGACCGATATGGAGCAAAAGTCCTTTCGAACCTGTGCCAGTTCGTCTGAAGTGAATAAAATGCGGCCAGACTCCTTCAGTTCAACGAAAGCTTCTCTTACACGGGCAGGGTCTTCTGCAAACAGATGAAACAGGTATCGCTCAAAATTGGACGCAATCTGGATATCCATCGAAGGTGAAACGGTCGCAACGACCTCTCCGAGAGAGTAATCAGATGAATTGATGAAGCGGGTCAGTATATTGTTTTCATTGGTGGCCAGCAAAAGCTTATCAATAGGTAAACCCATGCGCTTCGCGACATACCCGGCAAAAATGTCGCCAAAGTTTCCGGTCGGCACCGAAAAATGAACCGGGGCATCTGTTTCATCCGTGACCCGCAGCCATGCGTAAAAATAATACACCACCTGTGCCAGCACCCGTGCCCAATTGATTGAATTGACCGCACCAAGGGAATATTTTTTCTTGAATTCCAGATCTCCGAAGAGCTCCTTTACCATATCCTGACAATCATCAAAGGTGCCGCGTACCGCAATATTATGAACGTTGGCGTCGGTGACAGTCGTCATCTGCAGCGCTTGAACAGCGGAGGTTTTACCAAGCGGATGCAAGATGAAGATGGAAATACCCTTTTTACCGCGAACGCCATGTATGGCGGCACTGCCGGTATCACCCGAAGTGGCGCCGATGATATTTAACGTTTGATTTCGTTCCGCCAGTATGTATTCGAACAGATTACCCAGAAACTGCAGCGCAACATCCTTGAAGGCCAGGGTTACACCGTGAAAAAGTTCGAGAATATAGACGCCATCTTTCCTGACCAGCGGCGTAACCTCAGGGTGAGAAAAACCGGCATACGAGCGGTTGATCAGGCTTTTCAGGTCACTGGCAGGAATATCGTCGACGTAACGTGATATGACTTCAAAGGCCAGTTCCGGATAGTTAAGTCCGCGCCAGGATTCAAGCTGCTCTCTGGTGACAGTTGGGTAGGACTCCGGCAGGAGCAGGCCACCATCCGAGGCCAACCCCATCATGACGGCATCTTTAAAAGGAATGGGGCTGATGCCGCCACGGGTACTGATATAGTGCATGATAAAAACCTTTCACTTGTAAAATGTCGCGTACTATAACAGATAGCGGTTAAATATGAAAGGGGCGTTACCCTCCCGAAACGGTCGGCAGTACGCTTTCCCGAAGATCTCCGGGTGCGAGCAGAAAAAACATCCGTAACATGCAGTATTTATAAAATTCACGAAACAACAGCTGAAAACTGCCGCCATGACTCCACCACGATTCCTTCAAATTTACAGAATCCACAGGGTACGGAATAATGGTGATATCTTTGGGGAGAGAATTACGAAACAGTATGGAAGCACGCTTGAGATGATAGCGCGAGGTGATCAGAAGCACCGAATGAACACCGTTGCTCACGATTACGTCACGCCCGAAGAGCGAATTTTCAAGAGTATTGCGGGATGATTTTTCGAGAATAACGTTATCTGCAGAAGGATCACCATGTTTTTGACGGTACAGGTCACTTTTCCTCACTGAAGGATCAACGCCGACAAAAATCAGAAATTCAGCACGAGACTCTCGAAAAAGACGAACCCCTTCTTCTACGCGTCCCTTGCCGCCTGTCAGAACGACTATTGCATCTGTTTTCTGCGTTTTTTGGCGATACGAAAAGGTTTTATAGGTAAAATCGATAAAAAGTACCGCTATAACCACTGATCCTATGATACCTATCGTGAGGAATGCCTTGATTGTATTCATACCTTATCCCATATTTTTCTTGCAACAACCAGAGCAGTCTGCTATAAGATTTTTTTCAGTAATCAACGGAGGACAACAATATGTCAAGAAAATGTGAAATTTGCGGAAAAGGCCCCAGCTTCGGAAATAATGTCAGTCATGCGAACAATAAAACCCGCACAGTCTGGTACCCGAATCTTCAGAAAATCAAGGCTGTCAAAAGCAACGGCAGCATATCTACCGTAAAGGTTTGTACCCGCTGTATCCGTTCAGGATTCGTTACCAAGTCTCTTTAGTCCGTTAGAAATTATTTTTTGCGCATTTCGGCAAGAGAATAATTATGTAGCCGCACCCCCCAGGGGATGCGGCTTTTTTTCGTTGTCACGACTTACAAGCTGGCGATTACTTCTATCTCGAGCAGTGAACCACGTGGCAGGGTTTTTACGGCAACCGTGGACCGGGCCGGTTTATGACCTGGAAAACGATTGCCATACACGCCATTAACCGCGGCAAAATCAGCCATATCAACCAGATAGATAGTTGTTTTGATTACATCATCAAAGCCGATGCCTGCAGCAGACAGCACGGCGGCGATATTATTCATCACCCGCTCAGCCTGCACGGTTATGTCACCCGTCACCAACTCGCCGGTGGCAGGGTCAAGCGGGATCTGCCCTGAACAAAACAACATGTTCCCGCATGCTACTGCCTGTGAATACGGCCCGATTGCTGCCGGTGCTTTGTCAGTCGACAAAATTTTCAGCTTCATTGCCTAATCCCTTTCTTCATCGTTTGATCCTTTCCACTTTTATGACACCTTTTATTTTCATAAGTGAATTCATGACTTTCTGAAGATGAGCAAGATCGGTGACATTGACCTCGAAGATGTTTTCACCTCGCTGATCGATGGTGCTCTGAATCTGGGCACTGGCAATGTTGGCCTCACAGTTCGTAATAGCCAGAGTGATTGTCGCCAGAATACCTTTTACGTCATGGCATAGCACCCTTATTTTAACCGGCAGCACAGCCGTTTTAACCTTGTTCCAAGCCACATCAACACGCCGATCAGGATCGCTTTCCAGAGCGAACTGGCAATCAGCGGTGTGCACCGTAACACCTTTACCCCGAGTGATAAAGCCAATAACTTCATCCCCCGGCACCGGATTACAGCACTTGCCAAAACGTACCAGCACGTCGTCCAGTCCGCTGATTTCAACAGCGCCGGTTGATCTTCCCTTCAGCTTGTTGATGACCGACTCAAGCCTTGACTCCTTATGCTCGGCCCGCTCTTTCAGCTTTTCTCCGGGAAGAAGCTTGCCTACAATCTGGCTGCTGGATATTTTCCCATAGCCGACTGCAGCCAACAGATCATCGTCTGCTGCATAGCCGAATTCGGCAGCGATCTTCTTGAATTCGCCGCTTTTTTGTATTTTTTGAATATTGATTGAATATCTGCGGAAATCTTTTTCACAAATCTCGCGACCCAGCACGATACTCCGTTTGCGTTCTTCAATTTTGATCCAGGCCCTGATTTTATTGCGTGCCCGGGAACTTTTTACAATCTTGAGCCAATCTTTGCTGGGGGAATGGTGCGGCGAGGTTATAACCTCGACAATATCGCCATTCTTCAGTTCGTACTTGAGAGGTACCAGCTTGCCGTTTACCTTTGCACCAACACAGCGATGCCCGATATCGGTATGAACACTGTAGGCAAAATCTATCGGCGTGGACCCTTTGGGATACCCCTTCACATCTCCTTTCGGGGTAAATACATAGACCTCTTCCGTAAACAGTTCTACCTTGACTGAATCCATAAACTCTTTGGAATCCTGCAGATCCTGCTGCCATTCAAGGAGCTGCCGCAGCCAGGCGAAGCGTTTGACCTCCTTCTCGTCATACCCCTTCCCTTCCTTGTACTTCCAGTGCGCCGCAATTCCGGCATCGGCGACACTGTGCATCTCGTGTGTCCGGATCTGAACCTCCATCCGGTCTCCATGCGGCCCTATGACAGTCGTATGAAGGGATTGATACATATTTCCCTTGGGCATCGCAATGTAGTCTTTGAAACGCCCCGGAATCGGCTTCCACGCCGAATGGATCACCCCAAGGACTTCATAACATTCACGAATATCGTTAACAAGTATTCTGACTGCAATCAGATCGTATATTTCTTCGAACTCTACATTCCGCTTTTCCATCTTTCTGTAGATTGAATAGAGGTGCTTGCTCCGGCCGGATATTTCGCCATGAATCCCATAAAACGCCAGTTTTTCAGATATGATAGACTTGGCTTCCTCAACAAAGGCTTCACGTTCATGCTTTTTTTGGGAAATTTTCTTTACCAGATCAAAGTAAATTTCCGGATGTAAATAGCGAAACGAAAGGTCTTCCAGCTCTACCTTCACCCAAGAAATCCCGAGTCGATTGGCGATGGGGGCGTAAATGTCCATCGTTTCACGGGCGATTCGCCGCTGTTTCACTTCATCCTGAAACTCCAGGGTTCGCATATTGTGAAGACGGTCTGCAAGTTTGACCAGAATAACGCGAATATCGATGGCCATTGCCAGCAACATTTTGCGGAAATTTTCAGCCTGGCTCTCTTCCTTGGTTTTGAAGTTGATCTTGCTGATTTTGGTGACACCATCCACCAGGGCAGCCACCTCAGCTCCGAACATCTTGGTCAGATCTTCCGACGTTGCCAGAGTGTCTTCGATCGTGTCATGCAGAAAGCCGGTCACGATGCTCGGAACATCCAGCTTCAGATCAGCCAGAAGGCCGGCTACCTCCATCGGATGGATGATATACGGTTCGCCCGACAACCTCGTCTGCCCCTGATGCACCTTGGCACAGTACACGTACGCCTTGCGAATCAGATTATGATCTGCAGTCGGATTATACGCTGAAACCTTATCAAGAATGTCGTTGAGCCGGATCATACGCTATTCGTCGCCTGTGTTACATATAGTGGGAATGTACGGAGAGTAGATAAAAAAAAGGTGAAGCCGGATTTAATTCCAGCTTCACCCGGGGTGGCAGGTTAGTCGCGCGGTTTTTTTGGAACTTCGTAACCGATTTTACCGGCAGCTATTTCACGAAGAGCAGTGACAACCTGACGGTTATTTCTGGATTCAATCAACGGTTGAGCCCCTTTATAGAGCTGTTTAACCCGCTTTGCAGCCAGTATTACGAGCTGGAATCTATTCTCAACCTTTTCCAGACAATCTTCAACGGTTACCCGAGCCATAAATTAACTCCTTCCTGCAACTTTAGATGAAGAGTAACTGTACGCTAATTTAGCTCAGATATCAAACAGTTTTCCGACTTTTTCCATCATTCTGAAGGTTTTGCGGCGATGGGCAATTACTATTGCCGCCAGTTCCCGGCACGCAACATCAAAATCATCGTTAAAGATTATGTAGTCATACCAGCGAGCTTCCCTGATCTCGTCGGCCGCCCGGGCAATGCGGCGTTCAATAACCTCCTGGGCATCAGACGAGCGATGTTCAAGGCGGCGGCGAAGCTCTTCCATGTTGGGTGGCAATATAAACACATACACCCCGCCATCAAACTGCTCCTTCAGCCTTAGAGCCCCCTGACAGTCGATATCCAGAACCAGATCGACCCCGTTTTTCCGGGCGTCCTCAAGTGTACGCAGCGCGGTACCGTACCTGTTGCCGTGAACTTCGGCCCACTCGGCGAAGGCGTCTTCTGCAACCATGCTCTCAAAAACCTCATTGGTAACAAAATGGTACGCTTCCCCCTCAACCTCTCCCTGTCTGGGTGCACGGGTAGTATAACTGACGGACTCCTTCATATCGGGAAATGTTTTGAACAATTCCCGACAGAGGGACGTTTTGCCGGCGCCGGATGGCGCAGAAAGAATAAGAATCAAGCCTTCACGTTTCATCAGATGTACCTCTCGTAACTAATTCAAAAAATAGTGCGTTCTTGGCTGTTTTTCTCTTTGCTCATGCTGTTCTCTTCAGCGTCTGGTTATGTTGTAAACGGTTTCGCCAGTACGTTGGACGCCTTTTATGATGAGCGACGGCGACGATAAGGATCAAATCGGATTCGATGGAATAAAGCAGACTGTAGGGAAAATGGGAGAGCACTTTGCTGCGAATAGTGCTTCGCACTTTTTTTGCGGCACGGGGATGGGAAATGACAACAGATATCACCCTATGCACTTCAGTAATGAATGCCAAGCCGACTCCGGGTGCTTCATTTTCGTAGTAACGGGAAGCCTCCCGTAACTCTTCATCCGCTTCCGGCAAGAACTCGTAGTTCATGACAATTCGGCTATTGCTCTTTTAAAAACATCGTTGCCAGGTATTCCCCGAACCTTACCGGCGCGATAATCATCAAGTCGTCTTTCTGCTTCATCCAGCCACAGTCTTTCGACTTCCGACACGGTTGGTTCGTCAAGGCTCAATAAAAGTTTGCCGACGAGACAGGCTCGGGAATGTATGTCCAGGTTGAGA
>VFJM01000295.1 GCA_009886055.1 Geobacter sp.
CCCTCGAATCGTGCCGTGCGCAGACGGTCTTCTGCGGGCATCTCCATGTGCCGACCCTGTACGGGATCACCGCAACCGGGAAGATTGTCTCCTTTCGTCCGGTGTCCGGCGTAGCAATACCCCTGCCGCGGCACCGCCGCTGGCTGGCCGTGCTGGGGGCCGTCGGCCAGCCGCGCGACGGCAACCCTGCCGCATCCTATACGCTGCTGGACACTGATAAGGGCGAGATCACCTACCTGAGAGTGTCGTATGACGCGGAGGCGGCTGCAGCAAAGATTCGCGAGGCCGGGCTGCCGGACAACCTGGCCGAACGCCTTGGTAAGGGACGATGAACGCCATGAAACGGCTGCGGATCGCATCGGGTGTGACCCTGGACGGCTTCCTGATCGGGGAACGGATTCACAATGGGGGCATGGCCACTCTCTGGGAGGTCACGCGGCCGGATATCGACTTTCCCATCCTGATGAAGGTTCCGAAGCTTGCCGAGGGAGCTGATCCGGCCTCAATCGTCAGCTTCGAGATGGAGCAGATGATCCTTGCGCGGCTGTCCGGTCCGCACGTTCCCCGGTTCGTCGCCAACGGCGATTTCGCCGTGCAGCCCTACATCGTCATGGAACGGATCCCCGGCGCCTCTCTTTTGCCGTGTCTCCAACGGCTGCCGCTCTCTTATGCCGAAGTGGCGGAGATCGGCGCAAAGGTCGCCGCGGCACTCGATGACCTGCACCGTCAGCACGTCGTACATCTCGATGTGAAGCCTTCCAATATCATGATTCGTCCCACCGGCGAGGCGGTGCTGATCGACTTCGGTCTGTCGCACCACAGTGAACTCCCCGATTATATGGCGGAGGAGTTTCGCCTCCCCTACGGGACCGCCCCCTATATGGCCCCCGAGCAGGTACTGGGTCACCGCCGCGACCCCAGAAGCGACCAGTTTGCGCTCGGCGTTCTGATGTATTTTTTCGCCATCGGCACCCGCCCCTTCGGAGATCCCCAGCTTCTATCGGGCTTGAAGCGTCGGCTCTGGCGCGATCCCGTACCGCCGCGGTACCTGCGACTCGATTTTCCGCAATGGTTGCAGGAGATCATCTTTCGCTGTCTCGAAGTGAATCCCGCCTGGCGCTATCCGTCCGCCAACCAGCTGGCTTTCGATCTGCAGAACCCCGACCATGTCAAGCTCACCGCACGGTCCGAGCGACTGCTCCGCGACCATTTCATAACGGTTCTCAAGCGCCGGTTCAGAACAAACCTGACCCGGCCGGTTCGGGAGATAACGGTCTCCAGGTATGGCGCCGATGCACCCATTGTCGCCGTCGCGATCGACCTCGCCGAGACGCCCGGCCCGCTGGCGGAGGAACTCAGGATGACCGTTGCGCGGATTCTCGGAACATTGCCAGGGGCACGGCTGGCCTGCCTGAACGTGTTCAAGCTGGGGATCATCACGCTCGACTACACGCTGGACGAGAAAGGAAACAACAAATATGTCAAGAGACTGCTCGAACTGCGGCACTGGGCCGAACCGCTCAAGCTGGAGGAAGGCAGAGTGAGTGTCCACGTTCTCGAGTCTCCCCGCCCGGCAGAGGCCATCCTCTGGTACGCGCGCAGTAACCACGTTGATCACATCGTCATGGGTGCCCGAGCCGACTCTGCCAAGCGCACCCTGCTCGGCAGCGTGTCGGGTGAAGTAGCTTCCCACGCACCCTGCACTGTGACCGTCGTACGCTCGAGCCGATTAGTAAGTTAGAAGTTATATTCTGCGTTTTTCGTGCAGAAAATAACTTCGTTAACGCACGTATCCTGTTTATCGGGGTTCGGGAAAACCGATGACAGGAACGGGCCTGTTGATCGTGTTGAAGTTTCTTGAACCTTATTGGGAGAATAATTTCTGAATGATACAGAAAAGGGGAGATATTGCCCTATAGCCTACAGGTAAAGGCGCTCAAACCGGCCGCTCAATACCTTAGAACGACTTTCTTGCGCGGATATTTGTCAGCTTCAAGATGATCGAGCATGAAGTTGCTCAAGTGATACCGAGATATGCGCGAATAAGCATCGATCATCAGGTCTTCGCCGTGGACGAACCGGGGCTTTTCATTCTCTTCCATCAATTCGGACGGTTTCACAAGCGTCCAGTTCAGTCCGCTTTCCTCGACTATCCGCTCCTGCTGGTCCCGGTCCAATGCCACCGCGGCACGCATCATCCTGGACATCCGGGCCATGACCCTGATAAAGAGCGACCGGTTTTTTGAACAGTCACCGGCCAAAGCATTGGTTATGCAAAACAGCCGGTCAACAGCATGCTTTTTCATGGACTCGATGATCTTGCCGGTCGCATCGGCACAGAATACTTCCTTGTACGGCTCACGCGAACCGTAGGCACAAATCACCACGTCCGCACCGGCCACGGCTTGATCCAGATGGCCCATGTCCCGGATATCGCCAACGATACAGGCAACATTCTCCGGAAGATACTTCCTGTCAGATTCCTTCCGGCAGAAAGCGGTCACGGAATATCCCCGATCTACGGCAATATTAATAAGCATTGAACCGGTTCGCCCGCTTGCGCCAAAAACACAGAGTTGTTTCATACCCATCCTTTTCAAGTCCTGTTTACTTATGACGAATGATTATTTAACTTTGCTTTCCAATCCATCCTGCATCCTCTCCAGCCAATGTTTCTTGACCGGCACCTGAGGAGCGACCGGCTTTTCAATAACCGGTTTTGGAGCAGGGACCGGGGTCGCCGGTTGAGGCAAAAGAGCCGCCAATTGATCATTTGGAAATTTTTCAATTTTTTTGACGGCAACATTCAGTGATATTGTGAGCAGTTGAACATTGACCGTCGGTTCACAGAGCATGGTTACAAAAAACCGCGGCATCGATTTAATGATAATACGTCCAAGCTCGAAGCGCAGATCGAAAAGCTTGACCTCACCGGTCACCTCCTGAAGGCCGAGGCTGTTATCGTTTATGAGCGCGGCAATATTCTTGAATGTCCCCTCGTCGAAAATAGTGGGAAATGAATGGGCTAAAACGTTGCCCTGCGCATCCGAGAGCATACTCCCCATCACTCCGGGGACAGATTTTAATCCAAGCATGATCGTCTGCATAGCGTCTCCTGTATGAGTGTACTGGTCATCAGCCCCTCGGGCCTGATGACCAGTCGGATTATTTCTTTGGTTCAGCTGCCGGAGTCTTGGCAGGTGCCTCGACTTTTGGCCCGGCTGTAGGTGTTTTGGCCGGCTCGGCCGCTTTTGGTGCCTCAACCGCATGCTCAGGCTGCATTTCGAGACCGCCGCCACTCTTGATTACGTAATAGGCTCCCCCGATAATAATTGCCAATATGATTATAATCCACTTCGCCATGTTACCTCCACCTCCTGTATCTGTTTGATAGCTTACTCAGCGTAAAATTGCCGTCCTGAAGTTTTTTCTGTTTTTACTACCTTCGCATCCATTTGTAATACATAATCGTTACAAGAATTACATATATCAGAGCGAATACATACTTAATCGAACCTTTGAAGCTATACTGCCCGCAATAAGAACATTTGACAGCATTGCGCGACAGCTCCCGACTACATTTTGTACAGGTGATTTGTGCCATTCCGGCTCCTTATGCCTTTGCTACCGTCCGCACAGCGGTGTCAAGAAGAACCCGGCGAATGGCAAACACACCATTCGCCGGGCACTGTTCTCAAAGGACATTCAGGCTGTCAGACCTTAAATCCATTTCAGCATGTCAATGCTCACCATGATCGTAGGTGTTGATATCGCGATCCTTTGTTTCTTTCAGGAAGAGGCCACCGATGACAACAGTCATGAGTGCAACAATAACCGGATACCAGAGACCGTAGTAGATGTCCCCTTTGAGAGCAACGATTGCCGTTGCCGTCAGCGGCAGCATCCCGCCGAACCAGCCGTTACCGATATGATACGGCAGCGACATGGAGGTATAGCGGATACGGGTCGGGAACAGCTCGACCAGGAAGGCGGCGATCGGGCCGTAGGCGGCAGTGACGTAGATCATGAAGATAAACA
>VFJM01000318.1 GCA_009886055.1 Geobacter sp.
TCGTGGTGCTGCCGGTGATGTTTGAAGGGGTGACCAAAGCCGTCATCGAGTTGGCGTCCTTCGAGCGTTTCAGCCCCATCCATCTCGCCTTCCTGGAACAGCTTACCGAGAGCATCGGCATCGTGCTCAATACCATCGAGGCCAACTCGCGCACCGAAGCGCTGTTGCAGCAGTCGCAAAAAATGACGGTGGAAATGCAAATACAGGGAGAGGAGTTGCAGCAGACAAACGTCAAGCTGGAGAGCGCCAAGTCAGTCGCGGAAAAAGCCAACCGCTCCAAATCCGAATTTCTTTCCAGCATGAGCCATGAACTTCGCTCTCCACTCAACGCAATCCTCGGATTCGCCCAGTTACTGGAGTCAGGATCGCCGCTGCCGACGGCCACACAGAAGGGAAGTATCGACCAGATTCTCAAAGCAGGATGGTATCTGCTGGAGCTGATCAATGAAATTCTCGATCTCGCGCTGATCGAGTCGGGCCGGCTGTCGCTGTCGCTGGAGCCGATGTCGCTGGTCCACGTCATGCTCGAATGTCGGGAAATGATCGAACCTCAGGCACAGAAAAATGGTATCCGCATGACTTTTCCTCAATTCGAAACCCCTGTCTTTGTTCATGCCGATCAGACCAGGGTAAAACAGGTTTTGATCAACCTGCTTTCCAACGCGATCAAATACAACCGTGCGCAGGGAGCGGTCAACGTGACGTGCAGCGCGAGCAGCGAAAAACGTATCCGCATCAGCGTGCAAGATACCGGAGAGGGACTGACTCAAGAAAAGATCGCACAACTTTTCCAGCCGTTCAATCGTCTCGGACAAGAGGCCAGCTCCGAGCAAGGCACCGGCATCGGCCTGGTGATGAGCAAACGGCTGGTCGAATTGATGGGGGGCGAAATCGGTGTGGAAAGCACCGTCGGGGTGGGCAGTGTGTTCTGGTTCGAATTGAACCTGGCGACTGAATCACAACACACCGTCGAAACAGTTGAAAGGCTGGCGCCACATCATGCGCATGTTCAGCATGGCGCAGTGCCGCGCACCCTGCTGTATGTAGAAGACAACCTGGCAAACATGCAGCTGATCGAGCAACTCATCGCGCGTCGCCCAGATATGCGTTTGTTGAGTGCGGGGGATGCCATACTCGGCATCGCGCTGGCGCGCACCCGGCAGCCGGACGTGATCCTTTTGGACATCAATCTGCCCGGCATGAGCGGTATCCAGGCGTTGAAAATCCTGCGTGAAGATCCGGTAACGGCGCACATCCCGGTGCTTGCCATCAGTGCCAACGCCATGCCGCACGATATCAAGAAAGGGATAGCGGCGGGATTTTTCCGCTATCTCACCAAGCCGATCGATGTCAACGAGTTCATGGATGCGGTGGACAAGGCTCTGAAACTTGCGGAAAATGGATCAGACGACGAAAAGAGCGAGGACTCCGAGTGACTGTGAGTATTGCCGATATTCTTAATGCCAGCATTCTGATCGTAGACGATCTGGAAGCCAATATACTTCTGCTCGAACAGATGTTGAGGAGTGTCGGCTACATGCACATTACGTCAACGAGGGATCCGTATGCCGTCAGCGCCCTGCATCGCGCTAACCACTACGACCTGATCCTGCTCGATCTGCGGATGCCGGGCATGGATGGCTTCCAGGTAATGGAGAGCCTGAAAGAAATTGAAACGGATAGCTACTTGCCGGTGCTGGCCGTTACCGCCGAGCCGGCTCACAAGTTACGCGCACTGCAGAGTGGCGCTAAAGATTTTGTCAGCAAGCCGTTCGATCTGGCCGAAGTGTTGATGCGGGTTCATAACATGTTGGAAGTCCGCCTGTTGCACGAGGCGGCCCGCAATTACAGCAAGATACTGGAATCTCTGGCGCTGAATGACCCTCTGACAGGGCTTGCAAACAGACGGCTTCTAGCCGACAGAATGTCGATGGCGCTGATCCATGCGCGCAGGAACAATAGCTTCATGGCAGTGGTGTATCTGGATCTGGACGGCTTCAAGCAGATCAACGACACGTTGGGGCACGGCGTCGGGGACGTCCTGCTGAAAATGGTCGCAGGGCGCTTGGTGGCAACGGTGCGCGAAGAGGATACTGTGGCGCGCCTGGGCGGTGACGAATTCATAATAGCACTGTGGCACGTCAGCGGGACCAACCATGCGGCCACGGTGGTGTTAAGAGCGATCGAGGCAGTGTCGCAACCATATTGTATCGAAGGCAATATCGTCAGCATAACCGCCAGTGCAGGTGTCAGTCTCTATCCCGTACATGGCGAGGACGCAGACATGCTGATGAAGAGCGCGGACCTGGCCTTGTACGAGGCCAAGCGCGCGGGCAAGAACACCTATCGAATCTCGACAGATCTGTCAGCGGTAGCGCGCAGTCAGCATACCCCGTCCGCAGTCAGCACTCCATTGCCAGAGGCACCAGACAAAATGAAGGATGACCAATAATGATTAATTTGTCCGATATACTTAATGCCAATATTCTGGTCGTTGACGACCAGGAAGCCAATGTGCGACTGCTCGAGCAAATGCTGAGTAGTGCCGGTTATGTTTCCATCACGTCCACGATGGATCCGCGCAAGGTCTGCGATCTTTACCTCAAGAACCGCTACGACTTGATCCTGCTTGATCTGCAGATGCCCGGCATGGATGGATTCCAGGTGATGGAAGGGCTGAAAGCAATCGAAACTGACAGCTACGTTCCGGTCCTCGTGATCACCGCCCAACCGGGTCACAAGCTGCGGGCGCTGGAAGCCGGCGCAAAAGATTTCATCAGCAAGCCGTTCGATCTGGTCGAAGTCAAGACACGTATCCACAACATGCTGGAAGTACGGCTGCTGTACAAAAAACTCGAGACGTACAACAATTCGCTGGAACAGACAGTGCTGGAACGGACAAAGGAGCTGCTCCAAAAGGATCAGATGCTGATTCTGCAGGACCGGCTGGTTGTTATGGGCGAGATGATCAACAATATCGCCCACCAGTGGCGCCAGCCGCTGAATACGCTCGGATTGGTAGTCCAGCTGGTGCCGACCTACTATGGCTCGGCTGAATTCAGCAGGGAGTTTCTGGAGGAGAACACCGAAAAAGCCATGGAGTTGATCCAGCACATGTCACAAACAATTGATGACTTCAGGGATTTTTTCAAAGCCGGCAAGGAAAAGGTAGCCTTCAGCGTTAATCAGGCGATTGCGCGTTCGCTCTCATTCATCGAACAGAGTTTCACGGACCATAAGATCGGCATTGCTCACCACCCTGAAGGTGACCCGCTGATCAACGGCTATCCCAATGAGTACGCCCAGGTACTCCTGAATATCCTTATGAACGCCCGGGACGCACTGGACGAAAACATTGTTGACGATGCCCTGATTACGATCCACTCGTTTGCGGAAGGGGACAGATCAGTCGTAACCATCACCGATAACGCCGGCGGCATCGCCGACGAGATCATAGACAGACTCTTTGATCCTTACTTTACCACCAAGGGACCGGACAAGGGGACGGGGATCGGACTTTTCATGTCGAAAACCATAATCGAGAAAAACATGGGAGGGCGGCTGTCGGTACGCAATACCGGGAGAGGAGCGGAGTTCAGGATCGAGGTCTGAGAATTCAGGAATCGCGGAACGCAGCACTGAAATTTGTAAAGGCGGAACCGGCCTTGGCAGCTAAATATAAACAGGATACGTGCGTTAACGAAATTATTCTCTGCAACATATCGCATAAAATAATTTCTAACTTACAAAAAGGAACAAATATGATGATTACCGAGTCCGAGATTCTTAACGCCAACATCCTGATAGTTGACGATCAGGAGCCCAATGTCGCTCTGCTTGAGCAATTGCTGGGTGAAACCGGCTACACCTGCGTAACATCAGCGATGAATCCACATGAGGTCTGCGAGCTGCATCTCAAAAACCACTACGACCTGATCCTGCTCGACCTGCAGATGCCCGGTTTGGATGGATTCCAGGTGATGGAAGGCCTCAAGATGATCGTTACGGACGGCTATCTTCCTGTCCTCGTGATCACCGCCCAACCGGGCCACAAGCTCCGCGCCTTGCAAGCCGGCGCAAAAGATTTCATCAGCAAGCCGTTCGATCTGATCGAAGCCAAGACGCGTATCCACAACATGCTGGAAGTGCGGCTGCTGCACAAAAAACTGGATAATTACAACAAGGTGCTGGAACAGACGGTACAGCACCGGACGGGAGATCTGCTCAAGGCGAATACGCAGCTTACACAGGAAGTAGAGGAACGCAAGAAGGCTGAAGTGTCACTCCAGGGTACGTATGCGGAAATAAAACGGTTGAAAGACCGGCTCGAGGCGGAGAATATCTACCTGCAACAGGAGGTTAACCGGCGCTACAACTTCGGCGAGATCATTGGTCAAAGCACTGTCCTCTCACGGGTATTTTCCCTGGTCGAACAGGTAGCGCCCATGAATGCGACTGTTCTTCTCCTTGGCGAGACCGGCACCGGCAAGGGAGTGGTGGCACGCGCCATCCACAGCAGCAGTTCCCGCAAGGGGCGGCCATTGATAACGGTTGACTGCACGACACTGCCGGCGACCCTGGTGGAAAGCGAGCTCTTCGGGCGGGAACGGGGCGCGTTCACCGGGTCTGACAGCAAGCAGATCGGGCGTTTCGAGCTCGCGGACGGCGGCACCATATTCCTTGACGAAATCGGCGAGATGCCGCTGGAGCTGCAGTCCAAGCTGCTCCGGGTCATCCAGGACGGCGAGTTTGAACGTCTGGGCAGCCCCCGCACCATTAAAACGGACGTACGGATCATCGCGGCCACCAACCGGAATCTGGGGGAAGAGGTCAAGAACGGCAAGTTCCGGGAAGACCTGTTCTACCGGCTCAATGTCTTCCCCGTCACGATGCCGCCACTCCGGGAGCGCAAGGAAGACATCCCGCTGCTCGTCACTCATTTTGTTGCCAAGTTCAACAGTAAAATCGGCAAGAAGATAGAGACCGTATCAAAAGACACCTTGAACGCCCTTCAGGAATACCATTGGCCCGGCAACGTGCGGGAGCTGGAAAGTGTCATCGAGCGGGCGGTAATCATCAGTCAGGGGAATGCACTACAGGTACTGGACCGGTTCGACACGTTCCGGAAGCCGGAGGAATCGGAGGGGGAGGAGGTCAAAGCCCTCGCCCTGATGGAACACGATCACATCCTCCAGGTGCTCAAGAAAACCGGTTGGCGCATCGAGGGGAAAAACGGGGCAGCGATACTCCTTGGTCTCAACGCCAGCACTCTTCGCGCCCGGATGCGGAAATACGGCATAATCCGGCAATAAATGGATGTGATTCCAAAAGCAAATCCCCCCTCCCCCCTTTTGTAAAGGAGGGTTTTTTTTGGCCTCCCCCTTTTTGAAAGGGGGACTGAGGGGAATTTGCCTTTGCCCCACCGTGGTCCTCCATATATGGCAGTTATGTTAAACATGACGGATTTCGTTGGCGGCTTCACCTTCTCCTCGCACGGTCTTTTTCTTTTTTTCCCCGCACATCCAGTCAGTTGCATCCTCAGCACCCACAGGTCCTATCTGGCACGTTAGTTGCGACTACCCTTGCAGCAGATTAAGAGCACTGTCGTGCTTTCTGTTACATTCAAGCTGATATATTAAATTCGAATCAGTCAGGGGGAGTCTGATGGATAGACCTGATACCATAGTGAAAATACAGACACTGGGACGCTTCGGCATTTCTGTAGATGGAATAACAGTTGCGGCTGACTGGCCAAGCGAAACGGTAAAAGTGCTTTTCTGTTCGCTTCTTTCGCCGCTGGACCTTAACTTCCCCTGGGACCGGATCTGCCGCTCCATGTGGGGGGTACCAGCGACGCCGGACTTAAGGCAGCGACTGGAGGAGATTTGTATCCGGCCTCTCAACGGTTTCCTGATCAGGGAACTGGGCTTCAACCCTCTGGTTGTCGGGACTGAGGGTATTCGAATCGTCCATCAGGGTATACATCTGGATGTCCTCGAGTTTTACAGCACTGTTTTAGGAGGGCTCAGACTGTTGTCCCATTCCAACCATGCCGCAGCAGCCGATGAATTCAGCAGGGCTAACCTGCTCTATACCGGCAGCTATCTACCCGGAATCCCTGGTAAAATAATTGAAAATACCCGCTATGACCTCGAGGCTCTTTACCGAACAACGGTCATGGACTCAATGCCGCACATACGTAATGCCGGCTGTTCCGTCGGTAACAGAAATGGCAGATATCTGGCTGTTTGATGACGGCACGTACGATCTGCCTTATATGGCAGTTATGTTAAACATGACGGATTATTTTGACGGCTTTACATACAACCAGCACGATGTTTTCTGATTTTATCAAATACAATCAGTCAGTTACACTAACAGTTCTTGCAGATTTTTTCTGGCACGTTAGATGCTAAATACCTACTCAGCAGAACAAGTCGATTTGAGTTCAAATACAATAAAAGGAGGTACACCTTCACAACCCGGTTGTAGCGACTGGTAAGGCACACGGATATACCGCCCGGCGTTACGCGCCGCAATGCGGTATAAATCAGGTTATTGATACACGATAATACTAAACCATCCGCGAGGATGGGGCGGAAAGCCTATAGGGTCTCCAGTAGACAGCCGGGTTGCCGAAATATCACGAGATTTCGGCAACCCGGTTTTTTTGCGCCCATTTCCGGGAACCTTCGAAATCTACGAGCTGCGATTCATTTCCTGATGGGCCAGGGGACAGGATTGTTACAGTTTATTAAGAGGAGGTGATCAAGAGGGGTATGCGTAGTAAAAGATTAATAACAAACAATTGTGATTTTAATGACTTACTAAAAGGAGAAATTATGAAAAGAGTTAAGGCATCGAAAGCGTATCTTGCATGTATGTTAATTATGAGTGTTTTTATCAGCAGCTCACTCGTCTACGCAGGTTCTGACAAACACAGCAATAACAAAAAAACAAAGCCGGCCGTTAATACGCCCGGCAACCTTGGGGCTGCCGCATCGTTCGGAGTTTTTGGCGGCGGCGCAGGGATGACCAACCAGGGGGTATTTACCGTAGTTAACGGGGATATCGGCACCACAGCGGCTTCAACTTTGGTCACCGGCTTCCACGATAGTACCGCCGTTTATACGGAAACAACCTCCAATAAAGGAAAAGTGAAAGGGATAGTATACACGGCCACCGCTCCCAGCGGTTCTGCCCCGGGCGTAATCGCTGCCGCGGCAGCACTCGCTGCACAAACCGCATTTGACAACCTTTCTCCCGCAGCACTTCCCGGTGGGATTGATGTTTCGTCATTGGGTGGCGGTGCCGGAGAACTCGGCGGACGCTACCTCGCCCCCGGGGTCTATAAATCCGCTCCGGGCTCATTTACCATAAAAGCAGGGGATCTCACACTCGATGGCCGCGGCGATCCGAATGCAGTCTGGGTCTTCCAGATGGCGTCTACACTCACTGTGGGCGGCCCGGGAGCGGCATTTCCCCAGAGCGTTCACCTGATCAACGGCGCTCAGGCCAAGAACGTCTTCTGGCAGGTCGGCAGCGCTGCCACTATTAACGCAGCAGGCGGCGGAACCATGGCAGGAACCATAATTGCTTTTTCTGGTGCCTCGTTCTCAACAGCCGGCAACGTCGATGTAGTAACACTGAACGGCAGAGCGTTGTCCCTGCATGCTTCGGTTACTATGGTGAACACCCGCATTAACGTGCCCGCACCATAAGGCATACCGCACGTATCCTGCTTATCAGGGTTCGTGTGAAAGCAGGATTGGAAAAGTGGAGACAGGCTGTTTTTATTCAGTCTGTCTCCACTTTTGCTTCCCTACAAGGAGTAACAGACATGAAATTCAGCAAAAATATCTACAATATGGCGGTGTTAATTGAATTTATGGCCGGTTCCGCCCTCGCCATTTTTTTCCATCTGGTGCTTCATTCCCCTGAGATCGCCTACAGTATCTTCGGGATCGGCATCCTACTTTCCCTGGCCACGTACCTGATTCGTGAGGATTTGGAGAAAACCCGCCATGAGTTAATCGGCCAGTATCACCAGGCCCACGAAATCACCTTCGCCATTGCCCGGATTAGCGATGCGGAATGTCATACCAAGGCCGAGGCGATGCTATCCGGTATCAAAAGGACTATCGTGCAGCTGCAGCAAGGATTTATCCCGCTTGACGAAACAGAATTCTATCTGGAAGGAGCCAAATGCACCGACCTGGCCATTCGCCGGCTGAAGTCTGTTGATCCCATATCCAATGGGTGGCACACCAGGGGGGCATTGGTAAACTACTACCAATCAAATATGCGGGCGCTGGAGCGCGGCGTAGCCATCACCCGTATCTTTGTCATGAGCCATGAAGAGTTGGCTGAGCCCGATGCGCAGAAGATTCTGTTTGCCCAGTACCGTGACGGCATCGAAGTACGCATCGTATTTCGGGAGGAGCTTTCCACCGCCGGTACTATGAGTGGGCGGGACACCAACAGTTCCTTTGATTTTGCCATATACGACGATCATGTGGTCACCGAGGTCTTTCAGCTGAACGGCACCTATTTTGGCAGGAAAAGCAGTCAGGCTGTCAATGTCGATAAGTTCCTGCGGTTTTATGAGCTGATTGAGCATAGCTCCAATGTTATAGCCGTAGAAGACGAGCGGATCATCCTCCCCTTACATGCACTTAACCCTTCGACATAAATACTCATCACCAGGGTTCAAGAGACCGGAACCCGGATACGCCACCCCTCATACGCCGCACTCAATGAAGGCAGATTGAGGCACGCCCGATTCCTCCACACGTAGCCCGTCAAATATGACGCTTGTGTTAAACATGACGGATTCAGTTGACGGTTTATCCTGCGTCTCTCACAACTCCCCTCAGTTTTAACCTGTATATTCAGACCCTTCCGCTCACGGTATCCGCTAACACTCTCTGGCACGCAAGTTGCCACGTACTTTCATGGCAGAACATGGGCACTGTCATGTTTTCTGCGAAATTTACGTTGTTATTACGATTAATATGACCAGGAGGCTCGCATGAACTTTTTTACGAAAGGCACGGTTGCACATCTGCAGGGCGACTTGACTCACTCCGGAGTGACTGACAACATTATCAGTACACTGGCGGTTTCTTTGCAGAAGATCGAATCTATAGGTGAGAAGAACATCCGCATCGATTGCGGCAGGGTTCGCGCAGCCGACTTCAGTGGTCTGCAACTCCTTTACGTATGGATGCAGTGCGTCAGATTCAGGGGAGTGGAGCCTGAACTGGTCAACCTGTCCGACAGTCTGCAGCAGACTATGCGGGGAATGGGGCTTGGGCATTGTTTTACCGGTAGCCACGCCCATCCGTAACCTATTCGACCTTAAATTAAAGTAGGTTAATTGTGGAAAACAGCACAGAGAATTCGTGGTGTTGAGGGAAAAGCGTGAGCTATCAGCAGGTCAGAAGTTGTTTTCAAACTTACTAAAAGGAGAATACCATGAAATCCGGTACAAAAGACCAGGTGCAAGGAACTATTCACGAAGTAAAGGGCACGGTCAAGGAGATCGCCGGGATACTACGCGAGAATCCTGATTTGGAAACTGAAGGTGCCGACGAAAAGTTAGCCGGCGAAGTTCAGAAAAAGATCGGCCAGGTCAAGAAGGTTCTGGGGATTTAGAAAACTCCGGTGTGTACTTGGCCCGAAGAAGCTGCCAAACGATGACAGCAAGCGGCAACAGAGTCAAAACATGGTTCAAAAGGAAGCGTAACTGAACCGCACCTTATTATCTGTTAAGACCAGGCGCCGGTAACAGTGTAAGATAAATCTTACACTTATGTCGTATCACCTTACATAATCTATCTTTTTGATATGTAGCTATCTGAATAAGTGCCGTAAATTCGTAGTGTTATAATTCGGCACACATTTTGCCTTTAAATATCTAAAATAGGTTCTGCACCATGCTGAAGGAAGTCTTCACGCTGTGAGCAGCATCCTGGACAAAGCCAAACCCTCCGCAAGGAGGGGACGGAACGTTGCGGGTCTTCATGAAGAAGACGGCCGGGCTGCCATGGGAATATTCTCGGTCAGCCCGTTTTTTTGTTTGGGCATCGGAGAGAGAGGAGGTGGTTTGGGTCGGCAAGGATCAGATTGTATACAGCAATTTTGTTAGCGATGATTTTTGAGACCAGTTGTAAAAGCGACAACGGAGCTCTTTCTGGAGAAGGACATCAACCGTCACATATCTATAAACGTACAAACTGAAAGGAGAAACATCATGGGAAAACTGCATCGCATTGTAAAACTGTTGATCTGCATCGGGCTCATAACCCTGTTCACGGGATGCGCAGCCACGCAGAAGCAGGAAAGTACCGGCCAGTATGTGGATGACTCGGTAATCACAACCAAGGTGAAAAGCGCAATCTTTGACGAACCATCGCTGAAAGTGTTCCAGATCAATGTCAAGACGTACAAAGGGGTAGTCCAGCTAAGCGGTTTTGTTGATTCGCAACAGAGTGCCAAAAAGGCTGGAGAGGTCGCCGGCAGCGTTACTGGTGTCGTATCGGTGCAAAACGACCTGAATGTAAAGTAGCGGCCGTCACGTTATTAAAATAACTGCTTTGAAAAGGAGAATATATGAAAACGGCAACTATCATGTTCCTGGTTCTCGCAGTCGCTTTGATCGGCATCTCCTCCCCGGCATCCGCGGAAGAGTATCCTGCAAACTACATGATGTTCAAGGGCGGAATCTATTCGCCCAGCTTGTCTCACGATCTTGATAATTTCAACGGTGGCAGCACGACCCATCTGGACAGCAAGACCGGGTTCGCCGGCGAGATCGCATATGGCCATTACTTTCTTCCCATACTTGCAATTGAACTGGGAGCCGGCTACTTCGAGAGCAAGGGCTCCCCGGCGGCAGAACCCGGCAAAGCGAAGCTGAAAGTTGTACCGCTGGTTGCAACCGGAAAAGTGCTGCTGCCGCTCGGGATATTCGAGCCGTACGGCCTGTTCGGAATTGGTGCCTATATCACTGATCTTGACGTGAGCGGCAATATCGGTAACTTCCGGGGTTCCACGGATGTCACATACGGGTTACACGCCGGAGTCGGCTTCAACATTAACTTCAATAAAAACGTATTCGCAGGTCTTGAGGGGAAATACCTCTGGGCTGAGCCTTCATTCGGCGGCCAGCATGTCAGGCTGGATGGGTTTATTACGACCGCAGATATCGGATTCAGGTTCTGAGGGCTCTTCACAACCGACAAGAATGTTAAGCATTGCCCTTTGAGCTGCGCATGGAATCATGCGCAGCTCAAAGGGACGGATGAAACAATAAAGTCCTTCTATTCTACTAAAAAAGGAGAGCAGCCATGAAATTCAGGTATCAATCCAACTTATTTTTCACCACACTGTTCCTCGGAGCAATCACCTGTCTGTCCGGCTGTGCAACTACCGGTACGGATCGGGCCACAA
>VFJM01000335.1 GCA_009886055.1 Geobacter sp.
GCTGATCCCCACGGCGAAGTTGTACCAGCCAAAGGCGCTGCCGCGTTCGGTCGGCTCGGCAAGGTCGGAGAGATACGCTTTCTCGGCTCCCTCTGTCATGCCGTAAAACAGCCCATACCATGCAAACAGAAGCCAGACATGCAGTTCCGTCGATGCCAGCGCAAAACCGGCGTAGGCCACGGCATAGACACCCCACCCTGAAACGATGACTCCCCGCCTGCCGATACGGTCGGATAGCGCGCCGAACGGCATTGATGCAGCCATTTTTACGATGTGAAAGAAGGTCCAGAGGAGCGGAATGCGTGCCGGGGTTATTCCCATCTCTCCGGCCCGCAGCAGCAGGAAGACGTCGGATGAGTTCCCCAGGGTAAAGAGCACCAGGATCAGCAGATACCCCCTGATGTTTTTTCGGGGCGGCATGTAGTGCCGGATGCCGTTTTCCTGGCGCTTGCGCGGGACATCCCGAACCTTGACGATGATCAGGACGACAGCAAGGAAGCCGGGGATGGCGGCCAACCAGAAGACCGTGCGCAGGTCGACAGCGAACCAGGCCAGCAGACCGGTTGCCACGAGCGGCCCAACAATGGCGCCGGCGTGATCGAGAGAGCGGTGGAAGCCGTAGGCCTTCCCCCACAGGGATTTATCGGTCGAATCGGCAATCAGGGCATCACGGGGAGAGGTACGGATTCCTTTGCCGATGCGATCCGAGAAACGTACCAGCAATACGGCCAGCGGGGAACCTGCAACGGCGATCAGGGGGCGTGAGAGAGCCGAAAGGGAGTATCCCGCCAGGACGAGCCTTTTTTTCCCATCGGTACGGTCCGACATGATGCCGGAGACGAGCTTGAGCAGGGAGGCGGTCGATTCGGCCACCCCCTCAATCATGCCAAGAAAGGCAGGCCCGGCACCGAGTACCGTCGTCACAAAGAGGGGCAGCAGCGGATAGATCATTTCGCTGGAAACATCGGTCAGGAAGCTGACCAGCCCGAGGATTAGAACATTACCGCTGATGCCGCTGAACATGAGGTCTCCCGTTTTGTTTGGGACGCCCGGTCCGCGCCCGGCAATTGCATCCACCCCTCCACGTCCCGGACCATGAGCGGCGCAGGTACGAGGTGATTCGGCAACGGCAGGATGGTGGTCCCCCCGGGGGGGTGAAGTTCTTTGTAGAGATCCACTGTGCGGAAAAGGTAGCTTTTGGAGAGATGCATCGGGAGCAGGAAGCGCGGGGCCAGGCGGATGACCAGATCGTTCAGGTCCTCTGTGCAGAGGTGGTACGAGACCCGGGCCTTCTCGACATCGGCCGCCAGGAAGGTGCAGTCGGCGCAGAGCAGGGTAACATCGCTCAGGAACGATTCAATCTGTGCAATGTTTTCCTCGGTCCACCCCACATCGCACAGATACCCGATAGAGGCGCACGGCTGCCTGGCCTCGATGCTGCTATAGAAGCCGTGGGGATCACCCACCGTTTCCTCCCGCACTATCTCTCCTTCGCGACGCGACACTACAACCCGGGATTCTGAGCGCCCTTTCCAGACATGGCTCTTCAGGTCGCGTATCCAGTCGCCCGGCATAAGCCCCTGTTGCTCCATCAGCCGGGGATCAACTGCATAATGAGGCCGTTCCAGAATTTTGTAGGCCAGAACCGGGATTTTATGATCCAGCAGTTCCGCTTCAACGGCAACATAGCGGCATGACCAGATCTCGCGCCCTGTGCGTGGTTCTTCGCCGTCGAAGCGGCGCGAGAAACCCTCCGGACCGATAAAACTGTAATGGAGCATCTTATCCTGCCGGATCTCGTGAACGCGCAGGGTGAACCAGTCCGGCTCGCAGAGGTTCCAGTCGTATCCCATCAGGAGATGATACACCCGTTCGGCGATCCCCGGCGGCCCGAATATGTCAAGGGGGCGAGGCGAGGCGTGATGATGGCGGACAAGGGTGGGAATGCCCATGATATGGTCCATGTGGGCATGGGTGATGAAGACGGTATCAATCGGCTTGACGGTCCGTTTGGCAAGATGGGCGATCTGGCCGCAGTCGAAGAGCAGCGCTCTCTTGAGGGGACGGATGCGCAGGAAGAGGAGCGGATCGTCCAGCAGTCCTCCGAAGAAAGCCGGTTCGATGTAACGGAATGGTATACGCCGTTTCACATGGGACATACTGGTTCACCCCGTTCATCTGTTGGCAGCTATGCGGAATATCAGCCTGCAACCGGCACGCGCCTGATTGAGCTTGATATGGGTCAATTATGCAGTGACGCGGCAAAATGTCAAACCGGCACTATCCGGAGGGATAAAAATTTAATGCAGGAATTTTTGTGAAGAACCGAAAAAACCATATGCGGAAAGGTTCTGATTTTCTGGTGGTATAATTACCCGTATGTGCCGTTAATTCTGTGATGTGCCACGGAGTGGCCGGTTTATGAATCTTGAGCCCAGAATTCCGCTGCTGATCTTTCTTGCCTCCATGGCGAGCCTCGCCTTTGAGGTGCTGCTGACACGTATCTTTTCGATCACCATCTGGTACCACTTCGCCTTCATGGTGATCAGCATCGCCATGCTCGGCTTCGCCGCCAGCGGCACGGTTCTGGCCATCTACCCCGGGCTCAAACGACTGGACCGCATCGGCTGGTTTACCCTCGCCCTGGGGTGTGCCATGCCGACCGGTTTTCTCCTCGCCAACCTCGTCGCCTTCGATCCGGTCCGCCTCGCCTGGGAGCCGTGGGAACTGTTGAATATCCTGCTGACCTACCTCTGTCTGGCGCTGCCGTTCTTCTGCACCGGTCTCGTCATCGCCACGGCGTTCAGCGTGGAGAACCAGCGGGCGGGTCTGCTCTACGGCGCGGACCTGGTCGGCGCCGGCGTCGGTTCAGTCGGCATCCTGCTGCTGATGGGACGCATGCCGCCTGAGCAGGGGATCTTCGTCATCTCTCTGGTGACTGTTGCCGCCGCATGCCTGACGGGTGGATGGAGGATCAGGATTGCGGCGCTCCTCCCCGGGGGAGCCATTGTCGCTCTCCTGGTTCTCCAACCCGGCTTCAGCCGTCCCCGGATATCCGTCTACAAAGGGCTCGAAGCCGCGCTGCAGTATCCGGGAGCAGAGCATCTCCGCACCTGGCACACCCCCTTTGCCCGGATCGACACCTTCAAGAGTCCGGCGGTCCGTTATGCGCCAGGCCTGAGCCTTCGCTACCTGGATCGACTCCCGGAGCAGATCGGGGTCAGCATCGACGGCGGGGACGTGAATGCCGTCACGGATACTGCGAAGCCAAGTGAACTGGCCTTCCTTGAGCATCTACCCGCCGCCCTCCCCTATGCGCTCGCCCCGCGCCGGGACGTACTGATTCTCGATCCGAAAGGAGGGCTCCCGGTTCTGACGGCACGCCGCCATGGTGCGGAGCGGATTGCAACGGTGGAAAGCATCTCCGCTCTGGAGAGGATTATCCGCGAAGAGCTGCGTACATTTTCCGGTAACCTCTACAGCCGTGAGAGTTGGACAGGCCTGGGAAGATCGTGGCTTGCCGGAGCTACGCGGCGCTTTGACCTGATCGACATCTCCCTTCAGGGGACGGAACCATCGGGTGCCTACAGCATTTCCGAGGATTACCGCTTCACCGTGGAAGCGTTCAGGGGGTACCTGGGGCACCTGACCGGCAACGGACTCCTCTCCGTCAACCTCTTCATCATTCCGCCTCCCCGAACCGAACTGCGCATGCTGGCCACGCTGGCGACGGCCCTGGAGGAGATGGGTGTACGGGATCCAGGAAGCCATCTGGCTGCGATCCGGAGCTGGGGAACTCTCACCATCGTCGCCAGGACATCCCCGTTCACTCCGGGCGAGACGGCGGCCGTCAGGAGTTTTGCCCGGGAACAGCGCTTCGACCTGGCCTGGCTCAGCGGAGCTACCGAGGAGGAGGGCAACGTCCATGTCAGGACGCGGGACTTCGACTACTTCAGATCCTTCCGCGCCATCCTCTCCCCGACGGAGCGGGATTCATTCCTGACCGGCTACCTGTTCGACGTCAGGCCGGTACGGGACGAGGCCCCCTTTTTTTCGCACTTCCTGAAGTTTGACAGGATTCCGGAAACCTACCGGACAATGGGTGGGAAGTGGCAGTTCTTTCTGGATGGTGGATACATTCTGCCGGCCGTCTTTATCCAGGCATGTGCAATCAGCGCCCTGTTGCTGATGCTTCCCGCGCTGGCCGCCAAGAGGTCCGGCGGGTCAGATTATGCGGCGCGGAAAGGTTTCCTCCCCTACTTTGCCCTGCTCGGTCTGGCCTATATGTTCGTGGAGGTGGCACTGATCCAGAAGCTCATTCTACCGTTTGAAGACCCTCCGGTTGCCGTGGCGGCAGTGCTCGCCTCGCTCCTGATCAGTTCCGGGATCGGGAGTCTGTTCAGCCACCGCTACCCGCGCGTGACACGACCGGCCACGACCCTTCTCCTCGCGCTGGTTGTGGCGCTCTGCGCGATGCTGCTGCCAACCCTGTTCATCATCGCTGCCCCTTGGCCGCTGCCGCTCAGGGGCGCTTTTTTCTGTACCCTCGTCGCCATTCCCGGTGCGCTTATGGGCATCCCCTTCCCTACCGGCCTCAGGCTGCTCGGTCAGGTGGAGCCCGCGATGATTCCATGGGCCTGGGCCGTCAACGGCGTCTTTTCGGTTCTGGCCCCGCTCCTCGCGGTCATGATCGCCATGACCGCCGGTTTCCGGGTGGTGCTCCTCATTGGCGCCGCCGCCTATCTGCTTGCTTTTCTGATACTCCGGAATCGGATCTGCGCCAACGTACCCCGATAAACGGGATTCATCGTATTTCGAAGTTATTTTCGACCCGAATACTATAAAATAATTTCTAAAGTGCTAACGGAGATACCCATGCAATTTCTCCCCGTATTCAAGTTTTTCACTCTCGCAGGGATTGCGTATGCAGGCTACGCACTGCTTGTCTTTGTGATGCAGCGCCAGGTTATCTATCCGGGTCGCGCCATACAGGTGAGCGGTCATCCGCCGGCCGGCATCGTGCCCATCGCGGTCGTTACCACTACAGGGCGCAGTGAGGCATGGTTCATGCCACCTTTAAAGCGGATTCGGGGAGAGCAACGACCGCTGGTGATCTTCTTTCACGGCAACGGCGAGGTTATCGATTATCTGCCGGAGCAGGTCGAGGGATTCCGCGAGTTGGGAATGGGGGTGCTGCTGGTTGAGTATCCCGGATTCGGTCGTTCAACGGGAGATCCTACCGAGAGCAGCATTACGGAGACCGCCGTCGCCGCGTATGATGCCGCACTGCAGCAGGAGGAGGTAGACCCGGGGCGGATCGTCCTCTTCGGACGATCGCTGGGAGGGGGCGCTGCGTGCGCGCTTGCTACCCGTCGCCCGAGCGCGGCCCTGATCCTGCAGTCTACGTTCACCTCTACCAGGCCGTTTGCACGCGGTTTCCTTGTCCCCGGCTTTCTTATCAGGGATCTGTTCGACAACGGCACGGTAGTGGCCGCATACCGGCAGCCGATCCTGCTACTCCACGGCAGCAGCGACACCATAATACCACCGGAACACAGCCGGGAGCTGCGGCGGCTGGCACCCCACGCCCGGCTGGTCGAATTCCCCTGCGGCCACAACGATTTTCCGCCTGACGTGCGCGAGTTCTACCGGATCATCGCCGATTTTCTGAAGGAATCCGGCATCGTTGTGCAGCTTTGAAACCTGTGCTTTGTGGCAGTTCAGCTCACACCATAACCGGCTGGTCCCTGAGCGCAATCAGGCCAGCAGAGCCGCAAGTTCCAAGGCATTGCGGGGTGCGACAGGCATGATATCAGGCCCCCCTCCGTTCAGCGTTTTTTCTGGGCTTCGCCGGTCATCGGCACGAAAGCGACCGGATCGAGTTGCTGGACGTCGAGCTCCCCCCCCTTGCGCTTGGTTACCAGGGTGAGAGTCTGGTAATAGACCGTGCTCCCGAGGGGAAGGATCAGCCGCCCCCCCTCCTTGAGCTGCTTGATGAGCGGTGGAGGAATATGGTTTACCGCTGCGGTGATAATGATGGCGTCGAAGGGCGCATGCTCCTCCCAGCCGAAGTAGCCATCGGCGTACTTCACCTCCACCGTGGTGTACCCGAGCTCCTTCAGCCGGGCAGCCGCCGTTTGAGCGAGCCCCTGGCGGATCTCGATACTCTTGACCTCCTTCACCATCTCCGCCAGAACCGCAGCCTGATAGCCGGATCCGGTCCCGATCTCCAGCACGCGGTCGGAAGGTTTTAACTTGAGCGCCTCCGTCATCAGGGCCACTACGTACGGCTGGGAGATGGTCTGCCTCTCGCCTATCGGCAGCGGGTGGTCTGAGTAGGCTTCATGCCGGTAGCGTTCACCTACGAGGAGATGGCGGGGAATCTTCTCCATCGCCGCCAGCAGCTGACGGTCGCGGATGCCCCGTCCCTTGATGTCGCGCGTCACCATTGTCTGACGCTGTTCCTGAAATATGTCTGCGGCCGGGAGATGCGTCGAAAGAGTTAGTATTGAAAGTACTGCACTGATAAGGATGCGCATGTTCTCCTCCGGTAACATTCAAGCAAAAAAAAGCCCCGGAAACAATCCGGGACTTTTCTATAAACACTGATTGACGCAACGTAGAGAATCTTTCTTCTAATCCGTCGGTGAGCGGGCTACTTTGGGCCGACTTACATGCTCCGTTACGACCACGCAACCCGGTAGACCTTTCACTGGCCCCCTTTTTCAAGCGGTTGTTACACGCCTGACGGATGAGAATATAAGCCTTCGGCCTCATCTCACGTGCGCCAATCAGTGCCATGTTCCGGCATTCCGTATACCCGTTGACCTCTCTACCCTCTGTCCCACTATATCCCGGGAAGACGCTTCAGACTTCCTTCTCCGTAGAGGGCTTGCACACCACGCCTCTACCCGGCTTCACACAAATCAATAATTATCGGCAGATGAGACAACGGGTATAACGTGAACACCAGAACAATTTATGAAAGAGCATCTTCCTTCTAGATATATTTTACTCCACTGCGTATACGAGTCAAGGGGGTAAAATATTAAAATAACGGTCAGAGATCGACTCATGAATCACGCCTGATGACGTCTAGTCCGCGGCTAATTTTTTTACTTTCTGCTTTTTTTGATGAGGAGATCATCCCTCTCTTCAAACATGTCAACCGAAGTGATGTCAACCGAAGTGGATTCATCTGATTAA
>VFJM01000279.1 GCA_009886055.1 Geobacter sp.
AGCTGCTGAATCCTGCGGCATCGCCAAAGCTTGACACATACGTGGCCGATCTGGTCGAGCTGCGCAAAAGCAAGGGTTTGACCGCCGATGATGCCAGAAAGCTCCTTACTGCGGACGACAACCTCTACTACGCCGGCATGATGGTTCGTAACGGCGATGCCGGCGGCGAAGTCGCCGGAGCCACCGGCACTACCGGCAACGTGCTCAAGGCCGCTTTCCAGACGGTAGGTCCGGCCAAGGGGATCAAAACGGTTTCCTCATTCTTTCTAATGGTCACCAAAAACCCCGATTTCGGCGAAAACGGCATCATTCTCTTCGCCGATTGCGCAGTCAACCCCAATCCTGACGCCCAGGCACTGGCGGAGATCGCCGTAGCTACTGCAGGAAACTGCAAGGCGTTTCTGGATGTAGAGGCCCGTGTCGCTCTGCTGTCGTTTTCCACCAAGGGGAGTGCCAGTCATGCCGACTGTGACAAGGTCCTGAAGGCGCTGGAAATCGCCAAACAGATCAGGCCGGATATGCAGATCGATGGCGAACTGCAGGCCGATGCGGCGCTGCTCCCCACTGTGGGGAGCAAAAAAGCTCCCGGCAGCAGTGTGGCCGGCAAAGCCAACGTCCTGATCTTCCCCGACCTGGACGCCGGCAATATCGCCTATAAACTTGTTGAGCGCGTCGCCGGTGCCGAAGCGGTCGGCCCGATCATTCAGGGTCTCGCCAAGCCGGTCAACGACCTCTCGCGCGGCTGTTCAGTGGATGATATCGTCAACGTGGTCGCCATCACGGCGGTGCAGGCGGCACAGGGGTAGGAAATTTATTCATGAACCCGCAGTTAGAAAAGGCGCGCCCTCTCAAAGGCGCGCCTTTTTACGCAGGAAATATCGATTCCAAACTATTATACATATCTCAAAGGGTCGGTTAAGCCAGCCTCGGCAAAACCCTTCAGGCGCAGGCGGCAGGAATCACACTTCCCGCAGGAAAGCCCTTCCGCGGTCGGATCGTAGCAGGAATGCGTCAATGCGTAATCCACTCCCAACGCGACACCCCGCCGGACGATATCGGCTTTGCTCATGTTGATCAGCGGCGCGTGGATCTTGAACTTCGATGTCCCTTCGACCCCGGCCCTGGTAGCCAGATTGGCCATTTTTTCGTACGCCTGAATGTACTCCGGGCGGCAGTCGGGATAGCCGGAATAATCCAGGGCGTTGACGCCGATATAGATGTCGGATGCACCCAGTACCTCGGCCCACCCCAAGGCAAAGGAGAGGAAAATGGTGTTGCGGGCCGGCACGTAGGTGACCGGAATATCGCTTCCCACGCCATCTTTCGGTACCTCGATATCAGATGTCAGGGCGCTCCCCCCCATCAAGCGAAGATCGAAGTCGACAACCAGATGCTCCTCAGCTCCCATCCGTTTGGCATTCTGCCGGGCGACGCTCAGCTCGAAGCTGTGCCGCTGCCCGTAGGAAAAACTGATTGCGTAGGGGACGAAACCATCTGCCTTGGCTATTGACATACAGGTAGTGGAATCCAGTCCGCTACTGTACAAAACTACCGCTTTACGTTGCATGATAGGGCTCTCCGGGTACATGTCGTGACCGTTATGGTGTCTTTATGGATTGCAATTTTAAGCGTAACGGGTACAATAAGTCTACTTTTCTCATTGATATCCGCCGGAAAAAAGTAAAATCATCCCATGGATGAGGTCTGCCGGATAGCAGACCTTTTTCATTTGAGGCGACATGCGACTAAAAGAGGAACAGATACGCGGGCTGGCAGAAAAGGTCTACAATGATTTGTCGGCAGAGAGTCTGATAACTCCGCGTGGGGAACGCGGGGCCGTAGTGGCGGGGATCGCCCGCGCCATTTCGCAGAACTTTGCCGCCGAGCAGAAGCTGGAGCGGGATGCGGAGAAGCTGCTTGATGAAACTCTCGATGCGATGGGTCGCGGCGCCGCCGAGATTGACCGCCGCCGCATGTTGAAAATGGTGAAGGACAAACTGGCCAAGGAACGCAAGATAGTCCTGTGATTCCAATTCCAAATAAAGGCGCCAGTTTCGTTGGCTCGTCTTCGGCACCTCAACGTACCTGTTGTACGCCTTCGTCGCCTCAATCCTCACCGCCTTGATTTCATCCTTAATCTGGAATCGGAAGGAGTTTATATATGTCGTTATCGGAAGACCGTGTTTCAACAATGGCCCACGAAATAATCAAATGCATCTGGCGAGACGATCTGGCAGATGTCTCTGATGACAGTCGCGCGTTGCGCCGGGTCAAGCAGTCTCTGGAAGCTTTTTTTGGCGCCGTGGATGAAATTGAGGATGCGGTCAGGGCGAAACTGCGCAACAAGGCCCCCGGCAGTCGGGATTATGAAACCCTCTACCAGAAGTTCTATCACGACGAAATGGCACGGAGGGGGTTGTGAAATCCGGTTGGTATATTTCACTCCTGTATGCAGCTGTTCTGCTGCTGACGGGTTGTTCGACGGCGCCGTCGATAAAAGATTACAGTGTGCTCGACCCGCAACTGGAGCGGGAATCTGTGTATATTGTGCCGTTCGATGCGACACTGGTGCCGCCCGATTTTGGCGACCCGATCTTTGACCAGTTTGTTGATATTCTGAACTCCCGTCGCAAGCAGACAAAGGTTGGCCGGTTTGTGATCCTTAAAGAGGAGCTGAAAGAGGTTGAACCGGCCTGGCTGATCCAGCAGGTCTATATTTCGGGTGATATCTGGGGCTATGTCGAGAAGTCAGGCTGCTGTTCGACCGAGATGAAGGTTAAATCGAGGATTTACCTGTATGAGCCGGGCAAGAATACGCCGACTTTCGACGTTTTTGTTCCGGTTGAACACTATTTCGAACATGACCGCGGCGATGTAACCGTTGAAAAGGCGCGCCTTGGTACACAACTGGCTTTGGATCTGGCAGAAGCTGTTATCAAAAAACTGACTCCGTAAATTTCCCCTGATTTTGTGTCGGCAGGAGTAAACGGGCAGTAATACTCATTCTTCCCGGCCATGGGCAGCAGCTCACGGCCTTTTTAACGAAAGGCAGATCACATGGTATATCGCTTCAGGCCGATTCTGCTGGCCTTTGTCATAGTCCCTTTTTTAGCGGGCACCGCTCTCTCGTTACCGGCAGACGACAGTTTGAATCGTGCAGCCGCGCAGTATCGCGATAAGGATTTCGGGGCGGCCTATACGTCGGCAGGGAAATCTTCCGATCTGACGCACCGGGCTTTTGTCCGCGGGATGGCTGCGCTGCGTATGGATAAGTTCGAAGAAGCGGCGGCGCTTCTGGCCGAAGCGGAACAGAAGCTGCCGCTGATTGCCGATTATGCGGTATTCTTTCAAGCGGAGGCGCTCCTGAAATTGAAAAAATATTCCGCGGCATCAGCCAAGGCGGCTTCAATTCAGGGATCATTTCCCTCTTCCAAACTGCTGCGCCGCTCGGAAAAACTGTATGCCGATATTCTGTTCGAGTCCGGCGACTACAAGGGTGCCCTCAAGTCCTATCAATCATACATAGAGAAATATCCCTCCGGCGGCGATTCCGTTGATGCCAGCTTTTCGTCGGCGCGCTGCCGGGAAGAGTCGGCAGATGCAGGCGGGGCACTGCTTATCTACCGGAGCATCTGGCTTAACAGCCCCGCGTCACCTCTGGCCGTCAAGTCTCAGGAGCTGCTCAAACAGCTCGAACGCTCGGGTTTAAAAGTGTCTCCGTACACGGCTGAAGAGCTGCTGAAGCGGGCTTCCACCCTTTACTCGCAGAATGAGTACCGTGCATCCTTGAAGACCCTGGAAATGATTCCTGATGCGTCCCAGTCACAAGTCATTACAAACCTGATCGATCTTCGGACCGGCATGGCCCAGTATCGGCTGAGGCGGTATAAACAGGCAGAAATGCAGTTTGTCAAGGCGGCCGCCAGCCTGCTGCCCGGAGTGCGCTCCGAAGCCCGTTTCTGGCTGGCCAAGTCGCTTGATCGGCAGGATCTTAAAGAACGGGCCCTGGCGATGTACCTGGAGTTGGCGGGGGAAGGGAAAAAACAGGAATTTGCCGATGACGCACTGATTGAGGCGGCCGGTCTTAAGCGCAGCCTCGGGCAGTATGCCGAAGCGGCACGCCTGTTCGATCAGGCAACCAAACTCTCGTTTGAATCAAAGAATGTTGCCAAATCGGTCTGGGATTCGGGGTGGTGCCGTTATCTGGCGGGTGAATATCCCGCTGCAGCCGATTTATTCAAGGGTTTGCTTGCCGATGAAGCCCAGCGCGAGAAGGTATTGTACTGGCTGGGGAGGGCACTGGAAAAGAACGACGATAAAGCTGCTGCCGCTTTGTATTATCGCTCCCTGCTGGACGAATTCCCGGCCGGTTTTTATGCCACCTGGTACCGTGAGCAGAAGGGGGTGAAGGATTCTCGCGAGCCACTCGGCAATCGCGACCCCCTGGCTGAGCTCCCCCTGCCGTCGGCATTTGACAAGGTGCGCCTGTTGGCCTCGCTCGGAATGCTTGAAGAGGCCAGGGCAGAGATGGCGGCAGCCCGTAAAAAAGGTGGCGAAAAGAAGGGCCAGTTCCCCACACTTGCCAGGGTTTATCTCGAAATGCGGGACTATGGCTCGGCTATCTCCCTGTTTATGCAGAACCGTCCCGTACTCTGGGAAACGGGGACCCTGCCGCTCTGGAAGGCCGGCTATCCTCGTGCCTATTCGGAGTACGTCAGCCAGAATGCCGCTCTTAACGGATTGTCAGAAGGGCTCGTGTATGCCCTGATCCGTGCCGAAAGCGGTTTTTCCCCTGCCATCAAATCGAGTGCCGGAGCGATCGGATTAATGCAGATGATGCCTGCCACGGCAAAACTGACCGCCCGTGAGAAGGGGGAGTTCAATCCCCTGCGCCTGACCGTGCCTGAGTACAATGTCCGGCTGGGTACGAAGCATCTCAATGATCTGATGAAAGAGTATGACGGGGACGTTGTCTATATGGCGGCAGCGTATAATGCCGGCTCTGGAGCTCTGAAAAGATGGAAAAAGAGCTTCAAGGGGCTTGAAAAAGACGAATTTATCGAGAGTATCCCCTATCAGGAAACCCGCGATTATGTGAAAAAAGTGTACGCTTCGGCAGCTACCTATCGCCAGCTGTACGGATTGAAATAGGTATTACACATACACGACAACTACCCGTTCCAGGTAGTTCGACAGTTGCAGGACCGCGCTGCTGATGCTCTTTTTGTCGGCAGCCAGCGCCGCTTCCTCTATGACCTCACCGATCTCCGAGATATCATCAAAACCGTAGCTGCCGCCGGCTCCTTTCATGCGATGTCCCAGGGTACGGATTTCGCTGAAGGAATTCCGCTCCAGTAATCTGCCGATCAGCAGGCAGTCTTTTTTCCGGTTTTCGAGAAACTCCGGAACGATTGACTGCACCTCACTATCGATTTCAACGGTAATGGTATCAATACTCATTTAAATCCCCTGATATGGCGGCTCAACTTCAAGGTGCTGTCTTCGTCGTCTCGACCTTCGCCGCCTTGATGTCATTCTTGATCTGAAACTGGAACGAGATGGTGTGCCAGGCAATCCAGCAGCGTCTGTTTTTTGAAAGGTTTTGCTATATGGCCGTCACACCCCGCTTCGAGGCATTTTTGAATGTCCGACTCATATGCGTGGGCGGTCAGGGCTATGACCGTGGTTCTCCGCTGCCCCGAATGTTTTTCATGTCTACGTATCATGCGGGTGGCGGTGTAGCCATCCATGACCGGCATCTGAATATCCATAAAAACAATATCGTAGCTGCCTGCCGTACATAGATCGAGTGCCTCCTGACCGTTGCCGGCTTCATGCAGTTCCATCGGGAACGAGTGAAGAAGCAGTCGAATCAATTCCCGGTTTTCACGAGAATCATCAACCAGCAGCACACGTTTGGAACCGCCGGATTGGAGTTCCGGCCCTCCTGCCGTGATATGCCCGGTTTCATGTGCTGCTGTCCTGCCGGCCCGTTCCGGTTCGGCCTGCGTGCTTGACAAAGGTACGGTGAAGCTGAAGGAACTTCCCACTCCCGGCACACTTTCAACCTGCATGCTACCTCCCATCGCTTCCACCAGTTTGCGGCTGATGGCAAGACCGAGCCCGCTCCCGCCAAAACGGCGAGTGATGGATGTGTCTGCCTGCGAAAAACTGTCAAAGATCATGTCAAACTTGTTCGGGTCGATTCCGATGCCGGTATCCCTGATAACAAATGTTACCGGTATCTGGTCGTTCTTGGCCGGAGCGGATGACGTCGTAAGCGAAACCGAACCGCCACTTTCGGTGAATTTAAC
>VFJM01000234.1 GCA_009886055.1 Geobacter sp.
ATAGTGACCGGTTTTTGTTTGGTCGGGTTCGGGTTGGTCCTCCCTTCATTTGCGATTATCTGGTTCGGACTGGGGGCGCTGGCAGTCGGTGTGCTCAGCGCTTTATGGCCTGATTTTCCCCCTGCAGGACAGGTCGTGCTCTGGTCGGTGGCCTCGATCTGTTTTACGATTATGTGGATCAAATATTTGAAGCCCAAGGGTGACCGTACGCATGCCGGAATTCTGAAAGAGGGAATTGTCGGAGAAACCGGTGTCATTATCAGCGGTACCGAAGACAGTTATGGGCGAGGGATCGTCAAGTTTCGAATTTCGGTTCTCGGAGCCGAAGAGTGGGGCTGCTGTTCCGGTGAGATCCTGCATGTGGGGGACCGTGTCCGGGTTGTTGCTATTGAAGGGGATATTTTGAAAGTTGAAATAATTTTGCATTCAACCGGAAACACCCCGATCAGAACATAAACCGCCGCATACTGATATTCTGCAGCAGACCGATTCCGACCATGGAAGTGATCATGGAGGTGCCGCCGTAGGAAAAAAACGGCAGAGGTACCCCGACCACCGGGAACAGACCGATCACCATCCCCATGTTGATGACGATATGCCAGAAGAGCATGGACGTGACGCCTACTGCAAGCAGGCCGCCGAAACGGTCGTTGCAGCGACGGGCTATGTTGAGCCCCCACAACACCAGCGAGAGATAGAGTATGATCAGCAACAGGCAACCGATAAAGCCCCACTCTTCGGCAAAGACGGAGAAAGCGAAGTCGGTGTGCTGCTCTGGTAGAAAACGGAGCTGCGATTGAGTCCCTTTTACAAAGCCTTTTCCGGTTAACCCCCCTGAGCCGACGGCAATTTTACTTTGAATGATGTGGTAACCGCTCCCGAGTCGCGATCTTTCGGGGTTCAGAAAGTCAAGGATACGGTTTTTCTGGTACGGGTGTAACAGAAACGTCCAGCCGACCCAGGTCATTGGAATCGTAACGCAGACAAATGTCACTATGGTTGACCAGCGCAAGCCGACGTACATGATCATGGATAGTGCAATCAGTATGATCAGAGTGGCTGTTCCTAAATCCGGCTGTTTCATAATCAACGCAGCCGGAAGAGCAAGAAGGCTTAAGGGAATAAGCACGTCTCTGACTGTCAGGCCGCCGACCCCCTGAAAATTGTTGAAATAGCGGGCGAACGTTACTATGACAACGAGCTTCATGAGCTCTGACGGCTGAATAGTAAAAAATCCGAGGTTCAGCCAGCGGGTCGCTCCCATGGACCGCTTGCCGACAATAAGCACCGCAAGTAAAAGCAGAACTAATAGTCCGTAAAACCAATAGGACAGATCTTCAATGATGTGATAATCGAGGCTGCATACAAGCAGTGAAATAACCATTCCCACCAGCATCCAGTAAAGTTGCTTGATATAGTAGGCCGTCCCGACAATTTTGTAGGGTGTTGTTGCGCTGTAGATATTCAATATTCCGAGCAGGCAGACCGTCAGAACCAGTCCGGCCAGAACCCAGTCAATGTTGGTTAAGAGGCGGCGATCAATCATGAACGGCATCTCCGTTGGTACGGGGCACTTTCATGACGGTCGGCCCCCTCTTTTCATCAGGTTCATCTGTATCTTCATCCTCTTCTTGTGACGGGGCGGCTGCATTCTTGCGGGCCGGTTTTTTGCCGTCAAAATATGCCCTTAGTATTCTGCCGGCGATGGGAGCGGCAGATGCCCCGCCATGTTCGCCATGTTCAATGACGACAGCAACTGCAATTTCGGGCTTTTCAAAAGGTGCAAACGCTACAAACAGGGCATGATCACGGAATTGATATGCGGTGCTTTTTTTACTTCCACCCATCTTGATAACCTGTGATGTGCCGGTTTTTCCCGCCACTTTAACGTCATACTGTCTGGCCGCACCACCGGTACCCCCCGGTGCATTGACTACATCCAGCATTCCCTGCTTGACAAGCCGGAACGATTCCTTGGGAAAAGAAGCGGTACCGATGATTTCGGCTTTTGTTTCCCGGAGCGTTTTTCCGTCGGTATCAACTATCCGCTTTACAAGATGGGGGCGGAAAATTGTACCATCGTTGGCAATCGTTGCTGTCATGGAAGCCAGCTGAATCGGGGTCAATATTACAGCACCCTGTCCGATTGCGACCGGAAGTGTTTCGCCGTGAAACCACCGTTTACCGAAGCGCTTCAGCTTCCATTCCGTCGTCGGGATGAGTCCGCTCTTTTCATTCAACAGTTCAACACCGAGAGGAGACCCCAGCTTGAAGGCTCGAGCGGCGGCCGCAATCTTGTCCACTCCCATCTTTTCACCCAGCTGGTAATAAAAGACATCACACGATTCCCGCAGGGATTTGCGCAGATTCGTGGTCCCGTGCCCGTTTTTGTTCCAACACCTGAACGTAGAGGTACCCAGATCGTAACTGCCACTGCAATTTATCGATGTCGATTCGTTGATTATATTGTCCTGAAGCCCCGCCAGAGCGGTAATCATTTTGAAGGTGGAGCCGGGGGGGTACTGGCCGCTGAGCGCCTTGTTTTCAAGCGGATGGCGTTTGTCATCCAGATATCCTTGCCAGACGTCTGCCGGCAGTTTCCCGCTGAAAAGTGAAGGATCAAAACCGGGGTTGCTGACGAATGCCAGTATTTCACCATTGGTGACATCCATGGCAACCGCTGCACCGGCTTGATCGCCAAAGGCATGTTCGGCCTGTTTCTGAACCGCAGCATCAATCGTCAATATCACGCTGTTTCCGACTGTCGGATAGCTCTCGGAGACAGTTCGCAATACTCTCCCTCGTGCATCAACTTCAAGCTGCCGTCCGCCGTCGCCGCCATGCAACTCTTTTTCCAGAGCGCGTTCAATTCCGTTTTTCCCGACGTAATCACCGGGGTTATAGTCCTCAAACCCGGTTAAATCCAACTCTTTCTCGGAAACTTCGCCGATATACCCGAGCAGATGGGCAGCAAGCTGGCTGCTGGCGTATTCCCGCACCGGCTTCATCTCGATCTCGATGCCGGGCAGCCGCAAACGGTTTTCTTCAACGATCTCGACGTGGTCACGGGTGATATTGGATGCCAGTACGATCGGATAGTATTTGGCACGCCCCTTGCTTTTTTCCCACCGTTCCGCCATTTCCGCCCGATCAAGCCCCAGCAGGTCGGAGAGCAGTGTGAGAAGCGCCTCTTTATCCTTAACTTCCTGTGGAATGACCGCAAGACTGAACGAGGGGCGGTTGCTGACCAGCACTGTGCCGGTACGGTCCAAAATATCGCCGCGTGATGCGGCGACCGGCACGAAACGGAGCCGGTTGTTTTCCGACATGGCGTGATAATCATCTGCGTTCAGTATCTGCAGATGCCATAACCGTATCACCAGGAACAGGAATACGACTCCGACGACAAACGAAAGCGCCAGTACCCGCTGTTTTGACTCCAGTAATTCCCGGACAAAGCGACGCTCCTTCATGACGAAGTCACTTGGCAGTCAAATCCGGAGAATACGGTTACAATCGAGGCTGCAAAAGCATTGACCAGAAGACGCGGGAATAAGTCTGAAAACATGGAGTAGGCGATCCCGGGGGACGCGGTAAACATAACCAGCAGGAGCAGATTCAGCGTGAATCCGGCCAGCGTGACACCGGCGACCGTCAGGACAAACAGTATGGCGCTGTCGGCATACAAGCGGCTTGAAACACTTTTGATAACGAGGAATGAGATCAGAAAGGTGGCGGCGTTAAGGCCAAGGTACAATCCGCTGCAGACATCGTTGAGCATACCAAGCAGCCAGGCCAGAGGCGCCCCCGCCTCGAATGATCCGCGCAGAGCTATGAAAACCATGATGACGAGCAACAGATCAGGCTTGAAGGGGGGGCGTACAAAGACAGGAAGCAGTGCCATCTGGATGACAATTGACGCGAGAACGAGACAGAAAAACAGTAGAGCGGTACGCCTACTCATACCCACCCCGCAGCACGACCAGAACTTCTTCGAGGTGTGGCAGGTTTACAGCAGGGCGAATCGACACGGTCTGGAAGATGCCGTATTCCCCGCGTTTGACCATAGTAACTTCGCCAATCGGAAGCCCTTTCAGAAAAACCCCGCCGATTCCGGATGTTATAACCGTGTCGCCGACTTTAACATCTTCTTCGCGAGTCGTAAATTCAAGTGTACAGAGCATCTCGCTTTTGCCTTTTACGACACCCCGGGCGCGGGAACGCTGAATCGTCGCAGAGATGCCACTGGCGTGATCCGTCAGCAAAAGAACGCGCGAGGTTGAGGAGGAAACCTTGACCGTCTGACCGACAACACCATCGGAAGAAATCACCGACATTCCCTCGCGAATACCGCTCGAACTGCCGCGATTGATTACCAGTGTTCTGAACCATGAGGTGACGTCCTCGCCGATAACGGTTGCAGCTACGGTCGGATCCTTGACGCTCTTCTTCATATCCAGCAGTCGCTCGAGGCGCTGGTTTGCCAGAAACGCTTCATTCCCTTCCAGCACCCGACGATTAAGACTGCGGATATCTTCTTGCAACCGCAGGTTCTCTTGATGGGTATCGACGAGCAGTATGTAGCCGTCCCAGATATCTTCAACGAAACCGCTTATTCGGGAAACAGGCTGGAGAAGTGGCGACAATACGGTGAGAAGCGTGCGTTCGATGACATTCGCCTCCCGATTGCGGGGAATGTTCAGCGAAAAAACAAGCAGGGCAACGAAAATGCCGATGCCGGTCAAAAGCGGATACATATATTTTTTTAGAAAATCCATGGAATCGATCTCGCTCTACTCGTATCGGATCCCGCACAAATCGGATTCATTGTAGACCCGCTGAAGATATTCCTTGTAAGAAGAGTTGGGCGTTGCTTCAATAACCTCTTCCATCTGCGTGCATGTGATAAATCCGCGTCGCAGCGCTATCTCTTCCAGACAGGCAATCTTCAGCCCCTGTCGTGATTCGATTGTTTCTATGAAGTTGCTGGCCTCAAGCAAGCTTTTATGCGTGCCGGTATCAAGCCAGGCGATGCCGCGTCCAAGACGCTCGACCATCAATTCGCCGCGCCGCAGATATTCCAGGTTTACATCGGTGATCTCCAGTTCGCCACGAGGTGATGGTTTTATTGATTTAGCCACCGCAACGATGTTTTTGTCGTACAGATACAGGCCGGGCACAGCGAAATGTGATTTGGGGCGGTGCGGCTTCTCCTCAATGCTGAGAACTGTGCCGTTCGCATCGAAGTCAACAACTCCGTAGCGCTCCGGGTCGTTGACCTGATAGCCGAATACTCGTGCTCCGGTCGTAAATTCGGATACGATCCTGTCCAGGTTCATTTTGCCATAGAATATATTATCGCCCAGAATCAGGCAGACCGGCTGGTTATCTATAAACTCTTCGCCAACCAGAAAGGCCTGGGCGATCCCCTTCGGTTCCGGTTGCACCTTATACGAAATCGTGATTCCCCACCGCGATCCATCACCCAGAAGTGCCTCGAATCGGGGTGTGTCGTGCGGCGTTGAAATCAGCAGCACATCCTTTATGCCGGCCGTCATCAGTGTCGCGAGCGGATAATAGATCATCGGCTTGTCGTACACCGGCTGCAGCTGCTTGCTGGCGACCAGTGTCAGAGGGAAGAGGCGGCTGCCGGCACCTCCCGCAAGAATTATTCCTTTTTTAATGCCGTGGGACATAGCGAACTCCTCGCATTGATTTTGTTTCCGTTTAGGTAGCATGTTATCTGGAACGGTGTCAAATCTGATTGATTAATTACACCAGGGAGACCACTGCAGAGAACAGATCATCACAGACGGTCGTTTGAGGATCAACGTTGCGTTCGGCGTCAGCACCGTATCCGGTACGAACCAGAATTGTCCGGCACCCTGCGGCTTTTCCCGCTTCGATATCAGCAGGTTTGTCACCGATCATAGTCGAGTTTTCCAGGTCAATATCATAGCGAGCCGCAGCTTCCTGCAACATCCCCGGCAACGGTTTCCGGCAATTGCACGGGAGGGCATAGCTGCCTCGACCGGAGGGATGGTGGGGGCAGTAAAGCCAGGCATCAACGTGCGCACCGTAGTTTTTCAGATCACTGGCGATATGGCGATGCAGGTTTTCGACATCATTTTCCGTGTAAAACCCCCGTGCGACACCGGACTGATTAGTTACCACTACCACCATGATGCCAGCCTGGTTAAGTAATCGAATAGCTTCCGGAGCGCCCGGGATGAATTCGAAATCCTCCATCTGATACAGATACTCTTTTTCGATATTGATGGTGCCATCCCGGTCCAGAAATACCGCGCGCTTCATCAACCCCTCCGCAACAATTGTTTTGCTGTATTTAACCTGCTGATTTAGTAAGCAATTAATACGAGAAGCATTGACAACACGCCCCTGAAACAACTATAACACCAATCGCCCCGATAAACGGGAAACATGCGGTGACGAACTGTTTTCTGCCAGGAAAACTGGAAAATAGCTTCTAACTTACTAATAAACGGAACAAGTACGTTCATAAAATTATTTCTGCAAAGGAGATGTGTTACGTGATCAAGACTAATAATCTTAAAGTTACCGGTATCACCCCGATAATCGCACCGGCTGACCTGCGCCAGGTTTTTCCGCTGTCGGAAAAGGACCGTGCATTTGTCAGCAGGAGCAGAGAACAGATAAAAGAGATCATCCAGCGCCGGGACAAGCGGCTGATGGTGGTAGTCGGCCCCTGCTCGATTCACGACACTGAAGCGGCTCTCGAATATGCCGAAAGACTGGCGGAACTTTCGCGCAAGGTTGGCGACCAGCTGCTGCTGATCATGCGGGTTTACTTTGAAAAACCGCGCACCACTGTCGGCTGGAAGGGGCTGATCAACGATCCGGACATGAACGGCACCCACCTCATTTCCAAGGGACTCGGCATTGCCCGCGGCCTGCTCGGCCGGATGACATCGCTTGAGGTTCCGGTCGCCAATGAAATGCTCGATCCGATCACGCCGGAATATGTGGCCGATCTTATCAGCTGGGGCGCCATCGGCGCCCGCACCACCGAGTCCCAGACCCACCGCGAGCTGGCCAGCGGCCTGTCGTTTCCCATCGGGTTCAAGAACGGCACCGACGGCAACCTGCAAATCGCCATTGACGCCATAAAGGCTTCGCAACATCCGCACAGCTTCCTCGGCATCAATCGAGAGGGACGGACTTCCATCATTCATACCAGCGGCAACCCCGATGTGCATATCGTTCTGCGGGGCGGATCGAAAAGAGTCAACTATCATCCCGAGGATATTGCCCATACTGAAGAGCAGCTCAATAAAAACAGCCTGCTGCCGACCATAATGGTTGACTGCAGCCACGGAAATTCAAACAAGGACTACCAGAAACAGCAGGAAGTTCTGGAGTGCGTTGTCGATCAGCTGCTGGCCGGCAACGGTTCCATTTCCGGTGTTATGATTGAAAGCAACCTTGAGGCCGGAAGTCAGAAAATTCCTGCCGATATCAGCCAGTTGAAATATGGTGTTTCGATTACAGATGCCTGTATTGACTGGGCGACGACGGAAAAGATTCTGACCACAGCCCACGCCAGGTTAAAACAAAGGAAATAATCACCGACGGGGCGGACACCGTCCGCCCTACTCGGCTTCGTACATCATCTTCATTCCGCCCGCAGCCCGACCAAGCGGCCCGTTGAACGTTCCCTCTGCGCCTTCGACCAGTAGATCCAGATAATTGATCTTCTTTTTCGGCGGCAGCAGCAGCTCCGGTTCACCTGAAATCCCAGCCAGCCTGCCCGCCTCTTCAATCGCATCCTGCAGGGTTCCCAGGCGGTCCACCAGTTTATGCTCCTTGGCCTGTTCACCGGACAGTATCCGTCCGTCTGCAATTTTTCGTACATCTTCAATCGGCAGTTTACGCCCTTCCGCAACCGCCCTGACAAACTGCTGGTGGGTATTGTCAATTACCGACTGCAGCATGGCACGATCTTCAGCAGAAAACTGCCGTAGCGGCGATCCGGAATCCTTGTATTTACCGGTTTTCAGCGTGTACGATTTTATCCCGATCTTATCCATCAGTGATTCTATGTTGGACAGTTTGAGGATGACCCCGATGCTGGCCGTAATGGTGCCGGGGTTTGCGTAAATCATGGTTGCAGGTGCAGAAATATAATACCCGCCGGAAGCGGCAAGACTCCCCATCGAGACAATTATTTTCTTTTTGGCGGCGAATTTCTTGACCTCCGCGTTTATTTCCTGCGACGGAGCAACAATACCGCCGGGAGAGTCAACCCGCAGCACGACAGCTTTGACGGTGTCCTTTTTAAGGAAATATCTCAGCTGCCTGATCGTTTCTCTGGAGTCGAGAATCATCCCTTTAACCTCAACCAGACCGACCCCCTCCTTATTCGTTACGTGGGTATCCCCGGTACCGATTATTACCGAAGCAATCTTCACGGAAAGTATAAACAGAATCGTGACCGAAACCAGTACGGAAGCGGTGATTATGACAATTTTTTTTGACATGTACGGGCACCTTTTCAAGATTATATCTTTAGAGAAAGAAGCACATCTGCTACAGTTAAACAATGAAAATTCTTGTCATATCCGATACCCACGGCAATATAAACCGTGCCTTTACCGCCCACACCCGTTCCGAGCCGGTTGATGCCGTCATACATCTTGGTGATGGGAGCGCCGAAGCGGATCTGCTGCGTGAAGCACTGGATGTTCCGGTTATTAACGTCGCCGGCAACTGTGACCCCGGTTCAAATGCTCCGCGAGAACGTGTGTGGGAGTGTGAGGGAAAGCGGATTCTGTTGACTCACGGGGATGCGTATCAGGTCAAGTCCGGACTGGCAAAGTTACGGCAGAGAGCGCAGGAAATCGGGGCTGACGCGGTTTTGTTCGGCCACACTCACCAGGGTGTGCATGAAAATCATGCAGGCCTGCTGCTGGTAAATCCCGGAACACTCTCAAATGTCGGTCATCACCGCAGTTATGCCGTACTGACCATTACAACCGAGGGAATAACCTCCCGGCATTACGACATCAATTAAGAAGCATCACCTTCCCTGTTCAATGCCTCATGCCCCTTGTGTACCGCCTTCTCCAGCCTGCGCCGCCTCGGCCAGGTAACAATATAGTCGATTGGACCGGAAAGGGCATACAGGAGCAGTACGGCGAATGTCATGACCACCGGTTCGGCGGCCACTACAATCAAAAGCACTACCGCAAGCAGTAAAAAGCCGAATGGCTGCCGCTTGATAAAGGCCGGATCTTTAAATGAATGGTATCTGAAGTTGGAAACCATCAGGAAAGCCAGCAGATAAATAAGCCCCAGTATGGCAAGTTTTTTAAAGGAGCTGGGCCAGTTGAAATGATAAAACAGCATAACGGTTGCGGCTACCATACATGCGGATGCCGGAGTAGGAAGGCCGACAAAGCGCTTACTTTCAACCGTATCGACCTGTACGTTGAAACGGGCAAGGCGTAATGCGGCACAGACAAGAAACAGAAATGCCGCAACCCAGCCTAGTCTGCCGAACGGTTTGAGGGCCCAGGCATACATGAGGAAGGCGGGGGTAACTCCAAAAGCCACCAAGTCGGCCAAAGAATCAAATTCGACACCGAATTTGCTGGTAGTACCGGTCATTCGGGCTACCTTGCCATCAAGGCCGTCGCACACTGCCGAGATGAAAATCCAGATTGCTGCGGTACTGTAATTGCCGTTCAACGTTGCTACCATGCTGTAAAAACCGGCAAACAGGCTGCTTGCAGTAATCAGATTGGGAAGAATGTAAATTCCTCGCTTGATATTCTCTTTTTTACCGGCCGCTGTCTCTACGGTTTCATCACTCATGAGGTCGTATCCTTGATTAAACGATTCTCGCCAGCACGGTTTCTCCTGCCACAGTCTTGTCGCCCAGCTTCACCAGGGGTTCAACGTCAGGCGGCAGATATACATCTACCCGCGAGCCAAAGCGAATCAGGCCATATCGTTCGCCCCGCACCAGCAGATCTCCAACATGGGGATAACTGATGATCCTGCGCGCCACCAGTCCGGCAATCTGAACAAAAGCAATTCTGACACCGCCGGTAATTTCCAGAATGATTCCGTTACGTTCGTTCTCGCAGGAAGCGCGCCCGTCGCGGGCATCAAAAAACTTCCCTTGCTGATGAGACGTATCGATAACTTTTCCGTTAAAAGGAACACGATTGACATGTACATTGAAAACCGACATGAAAATGCTGATTTTCAGAGCCGGGGAACCGAGCGGAGTTTCAGGAACCCGTTCAACAACAATGACGGTCCCATCTGCAGGAGCAATGACCGCAGCGCTGTCAGCAGGAGCTGTTCTCTCCGGATTGCGGAAAAAATAGAGTACAAACAGCGCCACTAACAGGGAAAGTACAGCAGGAAAGGCCAGAATTGCAGAGCTGAGTATCCATGCGGAAAAAGCCAACAATAGTGTCAGCCCGACGGAAAAAGCGATGAACGGGTAGCCTTCTCGGGCAAACGGGGATGAATTATTCATGTACCTGCCTAAATGCGAAGACACCCCTCTCCGGACAGAAGAGGGGTGCCATGACTCGCGTTGTGAAATTAGTTTTTGGTCTTGTCGACGATTTTCTTGATCCAGGGCATCATGCTCCGCAGTTGCTCACCGACCAGCTCGATCGGGTGGGCGGCGTTGAGACGACGACGTGCCGTCATCTCGGGATAGTTTGACGCCCCTTCGAGAATGAACCGCTTGGCATAATTGCCATTCTGGATATTGTCGAGGCACTCTTTCATGGCCGCACGGCTCTGGTCGTTGATCACTTGCGGGCCGGTGACATATTCGCCATATTCAGCATTATTGGAGATTGAGTAGTTCATGTTGGCAATGCCGCCCTCATACATCAAGTCTACAATCAGCTTGAGTTCATGCAGGCACTCGAAATAGGCCATTTCCGGAGCATAGCCGCCTGCCACGAGGGTCTCGAAACCAGCCTTCACCAGCTCAACCGCCCCGCCGCAGAGCACAGCCTGCTCGCCGAACAGGTCGGTTTCGGTTTCGTCCTTGAAGGTGGTTTCGATGATGCCGGTACGGCCGCCACCGATAGCGCTGGCGTAGGAGAGAGCCACATTGCGGGCCTTGCCCGACGCGTTCTGGTGTACAGCAATCAGGTCGGGAATTCCGCCGCCTCTGACAAACTCGGAGCGGACCGTGTGACCGGGTGCCTTGGGGGCGATCATGATGACGTCGAGGTCGGCGCGCGGCACTACCTGATTGTAGTGGATGGCGAAACCGTGGGCAAAGGCAAGGGTCGCACCTTTTTTGAGTTTCGGCTCGATCTCATCGCGGTAGAGGGTCGATTGGAACTCATCGGGTGTCAGGATCATCACCAGATCAGCCGTGGCAACAGCTTTGGCAACGGTTGACACATTGAGGCCGGCATTCTTCGCCTTGACAGCGGAGGTCGACCCTTCACGCAGCGCCACCGTTACATCAACACCGGAATCTTTGAGGTTACAGGCATGGGCGTGCCCCTGGGAGCCGTAACCGACAATGGTGACTTTTTTCTTCTTAATCAATTTGAGATCACAATCACGATCGTAATAAACGTTCATGCTGGTAAATCCTCCATACAATAATATCCGGCAAACCGGTCAAACACATACGCAAAACGAAAGAAACAGATACTACATTCAACCGCGACTGTCAACGTAAATAGCTGTTTTGACCTCGATCTCGGGAGGAATCCTTTCTGTCTGAACAAAAAAAACCGCCCGTTTCCGGGCGGCTGGAACAATAACGCTGCAACTGCTGTTCTCCTACCCGTTCCACCCCTTGGCGCCACGACCAATGGCAACCGAACCTGTGCGGACGACCTCCTTCAATCCAAGCGGCCTCAGCAGTTCCAAGATCGCATCAATTTTGAGCGGATTGCCGGTCGCCTCGATTGTATAGGATTTCGGGGTGACATCGATGATTTTGGCCCGGAAGATATCAACGACCCTCAGGATTTCGGCACGGGCATCATCCTCGGCGGAGACCTTTATCAGCGCCAGTTCCCGCTCTATGCCGCTGCCGTCAGAAAAATCAAGCACCTTAAGCACATCGATCAGCTTGTTAAGCTGTTTGTTGATCTGTTCAAGTATCTGCGCATCGCCACGGGTAACGATCGTCATCCGCGACAACCCTTCTTCGTTGGTGGGGGCCACCGACAGCGACTCGATATTGAACCCGCGGCCGGAAAATAGTGTTGCTACACGGGAGAGAACTCCGAAATCGTTTTCAACTATAACCGATATTGTATGTTGCATAGCTGTTTCCTCTTCTTGGTAAGCTAGAAGTTATCCTGTTTGTCAGGGTTAGGCGTTCAGTACCATTTCATTCAGCGACGCTCCGGCCGGAACCATCGGCAGAACCTTTTCTTCGCGGGCAATCTTGAACTCCATGATCACCGGCCCCTTCTCCTTGAAGCCCTGCGTGATAACCGACTCTACATCACCCGGTTTCGTGGCCAGAAACCCCTTGGCTCCATAGGCGTCCGCCAGCTTGATATAGTCGATCGGCAGTTCCATGCAGGTGGATGAGTAGCGCTTGTCGAAGAACAGCTCCTGCCACTGGCGCACCATGCCGAGGAAATTATTGTTAAGGATGACGATTTTGACCGGAAGCTTGTTCTGCACCAGTGTTGCCATCTCCTGAATATTCATCTGGACCCCGCCGTCGCCGCAGATTGTGATGACCTGACGATTTGGAAAAGCGGCCTGAGCACCCATTGCCGCCGGCAGACCGTACCCCATCGTGCCGAGACCACCTGAGGTAAGCAGCGTACGGGGCTTGTTGAATTTGAAGAACTGGGCCGTCCACATCTGGTGCTGGCCGACATCTGTCGAGATGATGGCGTCATCATCGGACAACTCACGCAGTTTCTGGATGACAAACTGCGGTTTGATCACGGTGCTGCTCTGTTTGTAGCCAAGTGGATGCTTTTCCTTCCAGCCGGCAATATCCGAATGCCATGGAGCCAGAGCCGCCGTAAACTCGGTCAGATTCTCCGTGCTCTTGTCGGCCTGCATGATCATCTTGGTTAACACATCCTTGACGTCGCCAACTATCGGGAGGTCGACGCGGACATTCTTCTTGATTGATGTCGGGTCAACATCGATATGAATGATTTTAGCATGCGGGGCGAACGTAGAGAGTTTTCCGGTGACGCGATCATCAAAACGGGCGCCGACGGCAATTATGAGGTCGCTGTTGGTCATCGCCATATTGGCGCAATAGGCCCCGTGCATCCCAAGCATGCCGAGTGAAAGTTCGTCACTCTCCGGGAACGATCCGAGCCCCATCAGGGTTGTCGTCACCGGCAGTGACAACTTGCGTGCCAGGAGGGTCAACGGTTCGGCAGCATCGCCGAGCACCGCACCGCCGCCGACATACATGACCGGGCGCTGTGAGCTGAGGATCATGGCGACAGCTTTTTCCACCTGACGGGGGTGGCCGGAGAGGTTTGGTTTGTAGCCACGGATATCAACCGTTTCAGGGTAATGGAATTCACCCTGGGCCATCTGCACATCCTTGGGGAAATCGACCAGAACAGGGCCGGGACGTCCGCTTCGCGCGATATAAAAAGCCTTCTTCATGGTCAAGGCGATATCCTTGACATCACGGATCAGAAAGCTGTGCTTCGTGCAGGGACGGGTAATGCCGATAATATCGACCTCCTGGAAAGCATCGTTTCCGATCAGCGCCGTTGGTACCTGACCGGTAATGATGACCATAGGGATCGAATCCATATACGCCGTTGCAATGCCGGTAACGGTATTGGTCGCACCGGGACCCGAGGTGGCGATTGCAACCCCGACCCTGCCGGTTGCACGGGCGTAGCCGTCGGCCGCATGGGTGCCTGCCTGTTCGTGACGCGGCAGGATGTGATGAATATCTTTAAAGCTGAAGAGCTCGTCATACAGATTGATGACGGTCCCGCCGGGATAGCCGAAAACGGTATCCACGCCCTCTTTTTTCAGACACTCCAGCATTATTCGTGCGCCGTTCATTTTCATATTTAACCTCATTTTTTACGGTAATTTTAATCTGCAGTCGTAATCGCTCCGGTATGAGCAGATGTAACGACTTTGGCGTAACGCGCCAGCCAGCCGCCCTTGATCTTCGGCTCGGGTGCTTTCCACTTTGTCAGGCGGACAGCCAATGTCGCTTCATCTACCAGCAGTTCCAGACGCCGGTTCGGGATGTCGAGCAGAATTCTGTCGCCATCTTCCACCAGGGCAATCGGCCCGCCTTGGGCAGCCTCGGGAGAAATATGCCCGATGCAGGGGCCGCGGGTGCCTCCGGAAAAGCGGCCATCGGTGATCAAAGCAACGCTGTCCCCCAGACCCATCCCCATGATGGCGGCGGTCGGAGCCAGCATTTCGCGCATGCCGGGGCCCCCTTTCGGCCCTTCATAGCGGATTACGACGCAATCGCCGGATTTTATCTTCCCTTCCATGATAGCTGCCATAGCCAACTCTTCAGCGTCGAAGCAGCGGGCTGTGCCTTCAAAGTTCATCATGGCGGCGGAAACGCCCGACTGCTTGACGACGGCCCCTTTGGGAGCGATATTTCCGAACAGGATGGCGATGCCACCCTCCTTCTTTATCGCATTCCCAAGCGGGCGGATAACCTCCTCGTCCACATTCTGTATGCTCTCGGCCAGTTGATGTGTGGTCAGACCGAACAGAGTAGGTGTATCGTGAATTTTGTCGCCAAGTTGTTTCATGACACCGCTGACGCCGCCGGCGATATCAAGATCTTCCATGAAATGCTCACCGGCCGGATTCATTGAAGCCAGCTGCGGAGTATCTTTTCCCAGTTCGTCGAACAGTTCCAGAGGCAGCTCGACACCCGCTTCATGGGCGATGGCCAGCAAGTGCAGCACGGTGTTGGAGGAGCCTCCCAGCGCGAG
>VFJM01000402.1 GCA_009886055.1 Geobacter sp.
GGAGAAGAATTCACAATCCTCTTCTCCGGTCGCCGGGCAGAAGACGCTCTGCCCCATCTGGAGGAGGTGCGCAAGGCGATTGCCGACTACCGCATGGCCCTGCGGAGTGATGAGCGCCCAAAGGATCAACGGCAGGGCAAGGGAAATCGCGGCAAGCGCACCGGTCGCGGTGAGGATGCCTATGTTTCGGTAACGGTCAGCATTGGAGTGGCTGAAAGCGGTGAAGGGATGAAGAATGCTGCAGAGGTCATGAAGGAGGCCGATAAGGCGCTTTACAAGGCCAAGAACCGGGGGCGCAACCAGATCAGCCGCTGACAAGGCCACGTGTGGATGCCGGCCGGTCTGCCTGTCAGTCGCGGGGAATCGCCATCATCCGGTCCAGCGCCATTTTTGCCTTGATGCGGATATCTTCCGGAACGCTGACGACCGGCGTCAGGGTCTGGAGTGAGATCAGTACATCCTCCAGCGAGGTCAGCTTCATATTGGGGCAGAAAAGAGCCGGTGAGGCCAGGATGAATTCCTTGCCGGGGCTTTCAAGCCGCAACTTGTAGAGAATGCCCGCTTCCGTACCAACGATGAATTTAGATGCCGGGCTGGTGCGGCAGTAGTCATACATGCCGCTGGTGGAACAGACATGATCGGCGAGGGCCGAGACCTCCGGTGCGCTTTCGGGGTGGCAGATAAACAGCGCATCGGGATATTCACCTTTTTTCTGCAGCACAGCTGCCACCGTCATCCGCTCGTGGGTCGGACAGAACCCCTCCCAGAAGATGAACTTCTTCTCCGGGACAAACCGGGCAATCCAGCGCCCGAGGTTACGGTCGGGCACAAAAATCAGTTCATCCTCAGTGAGCGACCGTACCACCTTCAGTGCATTCGCCGACGTGCAGCAGATATCGGAATGAGCCTTGACCTCCGCCGATGAGTTGACGTAGGTCACGACCGGCACTCCGGGGTGTTGGCGCTTCAACGCCTCCAGTTCCGCTGCCGTGACCATGTCGGCCATCGGGCAACCTGCATCCGGGCGGGGGAGCAGCACCTTCTTGCCCGGCGAAAGAATCGCCGCAGACTCCGCCATGAAATGTACACCGCAGAAAACGATGATATCGGCACCGGTCCTGGCCGCCTCAATCGACAAGGCAAGAGAATCGCCGGTGATGTCGGCGATCTCCTGCACCTCATCCCGCATGTAGTTGTGAGCGAGAAGCACGGCGTTGCGCTCTTTGAGAAGATCCCTTATCTGCTGTTTCAGTGCGTCGCTCATGCTTTCAGCTCCTGCCTCGGATTCTAAGTAGTGCCAATGTGCCAAAACAAACGATCAACCAGGGTCTGCCCCTTAATTGTTGCCGCTCTCCTGCGCCCTCAGCTTTTCAGCGGGACTGATTTCCAGCTGAATGCCTGCAGCGCTCGTGTGGCGGCTACAGTACCTGAAAACCCTCAAAAACACAAGAATCGACAATACGGGGCTGACGTCCAGCGACGCGCACTCCGCTGGAGAGAACCCCCAGGACAAGGGCGTCGTCACTGGCAATGGCCACCAGCTTTTGTCGGACAGGGAGCTCTGGTTGAGAGAGCCGAACGTGCGCTCTGGTCATGCAAGGGGAGTGTCCTGCAAGAGGCTCTGATAAAGGGTCATATAGCTTTCTGCCTCACGACGCGGCGGGAAATTTTCACGCACAAACCGGGCAGCATTTGTCCCGAGGCGTTCACGAAGGGCTCTGCCTTCCTGAAGACGCACAGCCATCTCCATGAATTCGGATTCATCCCGGTACAGGAGCCCTGTCTCGTTGTGACGCACCAAAAGGGTGTTACCGGGAATATCAGCCGCCAGCACCGGTCGCCCCAGAGCCATCGCCTCCATCAGGCTGTTGGACATTCCCTCGTATCGAGAGCAGTTGAGCACGACATCGGCACAGGAGTAGAGATCGCCCATCCGTGTATATGCCACCTCTCCGAGCCATGCAACAGACGGGTTTCCGGCAATCAGCGACCGTATGCCAGAAGTGTAGAGCGGGTCGATCTCACCACCTGCAATGACGAGCATGGCCGGATTGCTTCCGGCGCTGAAGCCGGAAAGAGCATGTACGGCGAACTCCACGTTCTTGACCGGCCGCAATGCAGCCGGCAGCAGAAGAACCATCCGGTTCGGCGGCAGTCCGAAATCATGGTTTCCGGTCAGCGGGAGGGGCGAAACGCCCTGTGGAATTATAGAGACCCGGCCGGCACAGACAGGGAAACGACGACCGACTGTGGCAGCGATGGAGGAGTCGAAACAGACGATTCCTGCTGCTGCCAGCAAGGTGCTGAGCGTAGCAGGATGCTCCCGCATGGCGGTGTCGTTGATGTCACTGCCGGTGAGCGTCATTACAAAGGGTATCGACAGAAACAACGCCAGACGACGGGCGGTGTCTCCGCAGTACAGGGCATGGAATCCGTGTATGACGTGCGGTGAAAAGGCCGACAGACGCCCCTTCATCTCATCGAAGGTCATGGCATCGACCGGAAGCACCATGACTTCGGCCCCTGCTTCCCCGAGCGATCGGGCGATCCTCTTGACGGTGCTGATATTGCCGCGCATCGGGCCGACAGAGTATGGAGAGACAAGAGCGATTCGCATGACGGCCATTATGGAAGAAAAACAGGTGTGCTGGCAAGTGCCATGACTTATAAATGTATGATATAAGTTGTCTTCACACAGAAGGTGACCGTTATCAGAGGGGTACACACAACTGGGGGATTGGCGGCGAGAGCGTAACTGTCAGGCGCAAGTCAGAAAAATAAGGCAACGTTTTTTGCTGGCGAAGCGATAATAGCCGGTGACCGCCACGCGCCACCCCGACTGAGGCACGCGGCGTCTTTCCCCTTGACAAAACTCCTCGGAAGGGCTAGAAAAAAGGCTCTTCGGGATGTAGCGCAGCCTGGTAGCGCACCTGCTTCGGGAGCAGGGGGTCGCAAGTTCAATTCTTGTCATCCCGACCATAAAATACAAGGGGTTATGGCGTATGCTGTAGCCCTTTTTTGTTTAATTCTCTTTGTGTAACCCCCGGTGTACCCTCTGGCGTCCTTGCTGGCTAAATTCTCAATGTAAAGCGATCTTTATTTCTGTTCACAAGAACTCCGGGGCTATGCTTGAGCTGCGCACGATGGTTCAAGTTTGTTCTTTGCGACGGCTGCTTTAGCCAATGGTGAAATTTTTTGTTACGGGATTGCAATCCCCGTGCTGCAGGCTATAATTATCTTTTGATTACCATTAATCGGGAGGACAACCATGATTGTGTATGTTATGCGGCACGCCGAAGCGGTA
>VFJM01000010.1 GCA_009886055.1 Geobacter sp.
GATGTGGATAACTGGAAGACCAAAGCTAACAGAAAATCCTGCGGTTCATGTCACACCAATATTAACTTCGCCACCGGAGCCAACAGCAATACGGCCTTCGCCTCCGGAATTGTTACTCACCCTGTCATGACTGATGATGCCACGTGTGCAACTTCGTGCCACCCCGGCACATATGTTACGACAAAACATGTAACGGATTACGTAACTCCTAATAATCTGCAAACCCCAACCGGTCTGGTTAATTTCAAATATGAAATTAAAACTGTAACGGTGAATGGCACTAACCAGGCGCTCATAACATTCAGAATCCTGAGTGATGGAGGTACCGGCGCCGCAATGACTCCAGTGATCTTTACCGGGGCCGGTTCATCTGCGAACACACCTCCTGCAAATGCGGTATTGAGTGGCTTCTCCGGAAGTCCGGGCTTTATATTGGCTTATAACAAATCGGCCACTAACCAGGCTTTTTCCACTTCACCTGACTACAACAACCTGGGAGTCAAAGCAGCCCAGCCAGTGAGTATTTCCATAGCTACTCTGTTAAACAGCACCAAGGGGACCTTGAGTGCGCCGGATGCTAGTGGCTACTACATCGCTACTATTAACGCTGATGCTTCCGTACCTCCGGCTGCCCCAACATCATTCCCGGTTGGCGCTAAAATGCGTACTGTTGCACTTCAGGGGTATTTCACTCAGGTTACACCTGCTTCAGGACGTCATACCATCTCTGTCGTAAAAACTGCGACCGGTGATACAGTACGCCGTGTTGTTATCGATGCCGGTAAGTGCGGCGCATGCCACGAAGTTTTTGAAGGCCACGGCGGTAACCGTAACATCGGCAAAGGCACCTTTGGAGAACCTACTGGAGAAGCCATCTGTGTCCTGTGTCATGTGCCTAACCTGAGTTCCAGCGGTAGAGGTACAAATGCTGCGGCAGCCACATTCCCGGCCAGTATGACTGCTGCCGAGCAGGCGCTGCTGACAGCAGATGGCTATACACTGCTTGATCCGACCACGTATCCTGAAGAAACCAACAACTTCAAGGATATGATTCATGGCATCCATGCCGGCAGCAGTCGCACCGC
>VFJM01000042.1 GCA_009886055.1 Geobacter sp.
ACCGGAAGTCTTGTTATTGTTCTTGCTGCCGCTGGTTTTGCGGCAGCTGCCGTAAATGTTGATGTAAACACTCCCAATGCCAGTGTTCATGTCGGCCCACGTCAACCCGCACCACAAGTGACTGTAATTGAGAGGGAACGGGTTATCGTACAGGAGCACGATAATGAGGGTAGAAAAGACAATGGAAAACATAAAGGACAAAAGAAGCATAAGAAACACAAAAAAGACCGGCATGATAGGTAGGGAAAAGTATCATTAGGTGGCAAAACGGCATAAATTTGCTATGTTTCGAGAGGAGTTACAGTTAAATGCTGTAACTCCTTTTATGTTTCGGGTACAAAGTGTTTGACCCCACCCCGGCAACAGCACCTATGCCCCGGATAAGCCCACGGCACCCTCAATTGGTCAGCAAAGAAGTCTGTTTATTGATAATGATTTTCACTTGCATTTATTGGGCGAATCGATTATATTACAAATCATTGGAAGGCAAATACAGAAAAAGGAGTTGGCCATGAGACACATTATACGCAGAATTACGTTGTTAGCCGCCGCTCTAATGATAATTGCGGTACCTGTACTGGCAGATGACGGGGCTTTAAGACCGGGGATGGAGCCTGAAGGGAAGAGCGGTAAAAATGAGTGTTTGCTGGTAGCTAAGAACTGCGACAACCTGGTGTTTTCGAGCGAAGAGGCCAGGGTTAATCGGATTCAGAACGAGATTAGCAGGGGAACGGATGTTTACACCAAAGATGAGCTCAAAATATTAAAGGACAGACTTGATGATGCGAACAGGTCCCTTAATGAATCAAGGGTTGGAGGAGCATAGCAGCATCACAGCATGTTTTGCTGGTTGATACATGAGAATACCGGGTCACGCAATGAGGAATCGCGTGACCCTTTTCTTTGCGCTAATATTAACCTCTTGACAATAAAACAGGTAATGAAGTACTTAATTACCTATTATAGTCAGGTTTCCTGACCAGGAAGGAGAAGAGTTATGAGCGAAGCATATATCTGTGATGCGGTCCGCACTCCGATCGGCAGTTATGGCGGATGCCTGTCCGGCATTCGGACTGATGATCTGGCGGCACTCCCCATCAAGGCCCTTATTGAGAGGAACGTCTCCGTCGATTGGGAGAAAGTGGACGATGTCATGTATGGCTGTGCCAACCAGGCCGGAGAGGACAACCGGAACGTCGCCCGTATGGCCGGCCTGCTGGCGGGTCTTCCTGTCGGCGTGGGGGGGGTGACCCTCAATCGCCTCTGCGGTTCCGGAATGGACGCGATCGGTACCGCCGCCAGGGCGATCAAGGTGGGAGAGGCACAGTTGCTGATAGCCGGCGGAGTGGAAAGCATGTCGCGGGCGCCGTATGTACTCAGCAAGGGAACCGCACCTTTTGCCCGTGACGTTCAGCTCTTTGACAGCACCATCGGCTGGCGCTTCGCCAATCAGCTCATGAAGGAGCAGTACGGCATCGATTCCATGCCCGAAACCGCCGAGAACGTGGCTGCCGAATACAACATCACCCGTGCCGACCAGGACGCCTTTGCCCTGCGCAGCCAGCAGCGGGTCGCCCGGGCCGTTGCCGCCGGCAACTTCTCGGACGAGATCATACCGGTCGTCATCCCCCGGCGAAAAGGGAGCGCACTGGTAATCGACCGCGACGAATTTCCCCGCCCCGAGAGCACCCTTGAGGATCTGGCCAGCTTGAAAGCCCCATTCAGGGCCAATGGCTCCGTGACTGCCGGCAATGCCTCAGGGGTCAATGACGGTGCCTGCGCCCTACTGATCGCTTCAGAGGGTGCGACGAAGCAGTATGGCCTGACTCCCAAGGCGCGGATTATCGCCATGGCTGCAGCCGGTGTCCCACCCCGGGTCATGGGGATCGGCCCTGTCCCCGCCACTCTCAAGGTACTGGCTCTGGCCGGTCTCAGGCTGGAGCAGATGGATATCATCGAATCGAACGAAGCCTTTGCCGTCCAGGCACTGGCGGTACTGCGCGGACTGGGACTGCCTGATGACGCTCCCCATGTAAACCCGAACGGCGGAGCCATTGCGTTGGGGCACCCTTTGGGGATGAGCGGCGCACGCCTCGTCACCACCGCAACATACCATCTGCTCCGCACCGGTGGCCGTTATGCACTCTGCACCATGTGCGTCGGTGTGGGACAGGGGATTGCGATAATTATCGAACGGGTCTGAACGACTCTGCTGCTGAAATCCATAAAAAGAAGTTTGCTCGTGATATCTTTTTATACGCTTGACATATAAATGGTATTGTAGTACCGGTTTACGTAAATACTGTCTGTGATGATTTCAAGATGAGTGCACGGACGGATCAGGCGCTCCGGGCACCGGACAAAACTATAACAACCAGGGGGGATATATGACTAAACAACCGTATCGCTGGGCTATGACGACCATGGGGGAACCTATGGCGAGAAACGACTTTGATCCATTTCCGCCGGGAGATGGTGAAGTAGTGGTTGAGGTTGCCGGGTGCGGAGTCTGCCACACGGACCTTGGCTATTTTTATAATGGCGTGCGGTTTAATCACGAGCTGCCGTTGACTCTCGGCCATGAAATCAGCGGCCGGGTCGTCGCCGCCGGCCCGGGGGCTGAGGCATGGCAGGGGAAAGCGGTTATTATTCCCGCCGTGGTGCCGTGCGGGGTGTGCGATCTCTGCCTATCCGGGCACGGCACAATTTGCCGCAAGCAGCAGATGCCGGGTAACGACATCCAGGGTGGTTTTGCTTCGCACATCCGTGTGCCGGCCCGCGGCCTCTGCCCGGTGGATGAACAGCGCCTCGCCGCCGCAGGCCTGCAACTGGCTGACGTTTCGGTTGTCGCCGATGCCGTGACCACACCGTATCAGGCGGCGCTTCAGTCCGGCATAAAAGCCGGTGACCTTGCAATCGTGGTGGGAATCGGCGGAGTTGGCGGGTATGCGGTCCAGATCGCCAATGCCTGGGGCGCCACGGTGGTGGCGCTGGACGTGGATCAGGGCAAACTGGACAACATGTCCGCATACGGGGCCGCCCTGACGATCAACGTCAGGCAGGTGCAGGGGCGCGACCAGAAGAAGGCGGTTCAGGCATTTGTTACAGAGAAGGGACTCCCCGAAACGGGATGGAAAATCTTTGAATGTTCCGGCACGGCAGCCGGCCAGGAGGCGGCATATAACCTGCTTACCTACGGCGCAACCTTATCGGTTGTCGGCTTCACCATGGATAAGATTGAACTGCGCCTGTCGAACCTGATGGCCTTCCATGCCCGGGCGCTCGGCAACTGGGGCTGCCTGACCGAACTTTATCCGGCGGCGCTTGACATGGTGCTGGACGGGAAAATCTCTCTGGCACCCTTCATCGAGAAGCATCCCCTGGATGACATCAACGAGGTCTTTGCCGATGCCCATGCTCACAAATTAACGCGCCGGGCGATTCTGGTTCCCAGCCAGGGAGGGGTCTGAATATGAGCGAACAGCCTCTCAACGTATCCCTGGAGCGGGATGGCCGGCTGTTGCGGCTGACCCTGGCACGTCCGAAAGCCAATATTATCGATGCCGCCATGATCGCGGCTCTGCAGGGAGCGCTCTCCGAGCATCTGCCGGATGCCCGGCTTCGGGCTGTTCTGCTGACGGCGGAAGGGCCGCACTTCAGTTTCGGCGCCAGCGTGGAGGAGCACCTCCCCGAGTCGTGCGCCGGGATGCTGCGGCAGCTGCACGCCTTGATCCTGCAGCTGGTGGAAAGCCCGGTCCCCGTGCTGGTGGCAGTCCGCGGGCAGTGCCTGGGGGGCGGTCTCGAGGTGGCGGCGGCCGGTCATCTGATATTCGCCGCGCCCGGCGCAATGATGGGGCAGCCCGAGGTCAAGCTGGCGGTATTTGCCCCGGCAGCCTCCTGCCTGCTGCCGGAACGCATCGGTCAGGCACAGGCCGAAGATATTCTCTTCTCCGGCCGCAGTATCACTGCGGAGGAGGCCCTCCGGATCGGCCTGGTTACCGCAGTCGCCGACGACCCGGATCTGGCGGCGCTCAATTATTTCGATCAGTATCTGGCACCGCTGAGCGCCAGTACCCTGCGGTTTGCGGTACAGGCCGCCCGGGGTGACATGATGCAGCGCGTCAGGGAGAAGCTGGCCCGCGTGGAAAAGCTGTACCTTGACGAACTGATGTCGACCCATGACGCCGTGGAAGGATTAACGGCATTCATTGCCAAGCGTCCCGCCGTGTGGCAGGACCGCTGAACGACTAACTTAAACATCATTTAACAACAGGAGACCATACCCATGCTAACAAAAGCATTCATTCCGTACCGAGGTTACTACAGCACCCCGTTTGCCCGCTGGCAGGGGACCCTTTCCAATGAACATTCCATTGTATTGGGCGCCGCCACCTCGAAGCGCTTCTTCGCGTCAAAAGGGTGGGATCCCGCCATGATCGAATACGTTATGGTCGGCAGCACCGTTTACCAGCAGCAGTGGTTCTACAGCGGTCCCTGGGCGGCCGCGATGATGGGCGCGGAGAAGGTTCCCGGCGTGCTCATCACCCAGGCCTGTTCCACATCCGCCTTTTCAATCTTTCAGGCCGCAATGGGAGTCGAGACCGGTCTGTTTGAAAACAGCTGGTGCCTCCTCGCGGACCGCTGCTCCAACGGTCCGCATGCCGTCTGGCCCAATCCGGGCGGTCCCGGCGGGAAGGTCATCGCCGAAGACTGGTTTCTGGACAACGTCAACAAAGACCCCTGGGCCGGTGACGCCATGATCCAGACCGCCGAGAATGTCAGCAGGGAATACGGCGTGACCCGCGAAGAGTGCGACGACCTCACGGTCCGCCGCTATGAACAGTACCAGGATGCGCTGGCCAACGACCGCGAATTCCAGAAGCGCTACATGTTCCCGGTTGAAGTACAGATCTCCCGGAAGAAGACCATCACGCTTGAGGCGGACGAAGGGGTCACCGCCACGACCAGAGAAGGGCTGGCCGGACTCAGACCGGTACTCCCCGACGGTGTACTCACCTTCGGAACCCAGACCTACCCCGCTGACGGCAACTGCGGCATCTCCGTAACCACCCGCGACAAGGCCCGGGAACTCAGCTCCGATGCAAACATCCCCGTACAGATCGTTTCCTATGGCTACGCCCGCACCAAAAAGGCGTACATGGCCGCCGCCGTGGCACCTTCCGCACAGATGGCGCTTGCCGATGCCGGCATCAAGGCTTCCGACCTCTCTGCCATCAAGACACACAACCCGTTTGCCGCCAACGACATCGCCATGGCGAAGACCATGGGGCTGGATGTAAACAGCATGAACAACTACGGCTCTTCCCTGATCTACGGCCATCCCCAGGCCCCCACCGGTGCCCGCCTGATCATGGAAGGGATCGAGGAACTGGCGATGAAAGGGGGCGGCTACCTGCTCTTTTCCGGCTGTGCCGCCGGCGATACCGCAGCGTCCGTCGTCATAAAGGTCGGCTAACAACATTACTATCTCAGCACACATGGAGTAGCACTATGGCATACCAGTTTATCACCATGAACAAAGAGGGGCGGGTTCTCACCATCATCCTCAACCGTCCGCCGACAAATCCGCTCAATCGCGAATTCGGCCAGGAACTTTTCAACGCATTCAGCGAAGCGGGACAGATGGACGATATTACCGTTGTCGTTATTACCAGTGCCCTGGAAAAAGCCTTCATCGCCGGCGCCGACATCAAGGAGATGGCGGCCATGGGGCCGGATGAATACGAAGCCTTCTCGAAGCTCCTGCAGGATGCCAACAACATCCTCTCCGGCATGAAAAAAGTCGTGATCGCGGCCATCAACGGCCACGCCCTGGGGGGCGGCTGCGAGCTGGCTCTGGCGTGCGACTATCGTTTCATGGCGGCCGGAAAAGGGCTGATCGGGCTGCCGGAGGCAACCCTCGGCATCCTCCCCGGGGCCGGCGGCACCCAGCGGCTTCCCCGTCTGATCGGGCTGGCGAAGGCGATGGATATCCTCCTGTTCGGCAAGGTAATGGGAGGAGAAGAGGCGCTTGCCATCGGGCTGGTTGATCGTGTTATCGAGCAGGAAAACTTTCTGCCTGAAGTCATGGCGTTCGCAGTAAAGCTTGCGGCCGGTGCGGGCAAAGCTCTCGGCTTCATTAAAGTTGCCGTCAACGAAGGCTTCAACCTCCCGCTGGATCAGGCCCTGTCTGTCGAGAGAAAATACGTAATGGAGAATGTCACCACACACGACGCCAAGGAAGGATTAACCGCTTTTGGCGAAAAACGGAAACCGAATTTTCTGAACAGGTAGACGCCTCATATAATCAATAAAGGAGATAAAACCATGAACATTGAAGAGATCACGACAGTCGGCGTATGCGGTGCGGGGAGCATGGGAGCGGGAATCGTCCAGACGGCGGCTCAGGCGGGATTCAAGGTCAAGGTGGTTGACGTCAGTGAAACGGTCTGGGCGTGGGCATTTAAAACCATTACCACCAGCCTGGAAAGAATGCTGAAAAAGGAGAAGATAAGCGAGGCGGATATGACTGCTGTGCTCTCCCGGATCAGTTTCTCCACCGATGTCGCGACCCTGGCAGGCGTCCCCTTTATCTTTGAAGCCGTTTTCGAGAGCGCTGAGGTAAAGAAAGAACTTTTCGGAAAGCTCGACGCCGTCTGCGGCGAAGAGGTCATCTACGCAACCAACACCTCATCTCTTGCCATTACCGAAATGGCCGCCCTGGTTAAGCGTCCTGCCAACTTCATCGGCATGCACTTCTTTAATCCGGTGCCGATGATGAAACTGGTCGAAGTTATCCCCGGCATGCAGACCGTTCAGGCGACCACCGATCTGGCCCTGGCGATGGCCGGAAAGCTCGGCAAAACTGCCATTACCTGCAAGGACACCCCCGGCTTTGTCGTGAACCGCCTGCTGGTCCCCTATTTGCTGGATGCCGTCCGCCTGCTCGAAGAGGGGGTTGCCTCGGCCGCAGACATCGACACCGCCATGAAGCTCGGCTGCGGCATGCCGATGGGTCCTCTTGAGCTCCAGGATTATGCCGGTACCGATATCGGGTATCATGTCGGGAATATTTTTTACGATTACATGAAAGATGCCCGCTTCGCACCGCCCGGACTACTGCGGAAGATGATCAAGGCAGGATATCTGGGTCGCAAGAGCGGCAAGGGTTTCTACGACTATTCCGATAAATGATGGTATCGCAACAAACGGCACGACCGTGCGGAAAGCCGGATTCACATCGGTACAAGGAGGGGCAATGAGCGGCTTTTCAGGTTTCAAGGGACGCAGTGCGGTCGTCACCGGCGGCGCGCGTGGTATCGGTCTGGCAATCACCCGGGCATTACTTGAACAGGGTGTCACGGTGCATGTCTTTGATGTCGCCCCCGGAGAGGGAGCGGAATCGTATCAGTTCCACCACGTTGACATCGCCGATTCCGCCAGTGTCAACGTGGCAGTTGCCGGGTTGACGGACCGGATAACGCTGCTGGTCAATAACGCCGGCATTACCCGGGACCGGAGTCTGGCCAAGATGACCGATGATGACTGGCTGTCGGTTCTTTCGGTTAATCTGACCGGTGCCTTCAACGTGGTACGGGCATTGGCGCCCGCCATGCGCGAAGCCGGTTACGGGCGGATTGTCAACATCACCTCCATCAACGGCATGCGCGGGAAATTTGGTCAGGCCAACTATTCTGCATCCAAGGCCGGCCTGATCGGCCTGACCAAGACCCTGGCACGTGAACTGGGGCCCAAGGGGATCACGGTCAATGCCGTGGCTCCCGGCATGGTGCTGACCGAAATGGCACTGGCCCTGCCGGAAGAGATTCTTGCCAAGGCCAGGAACGAGTGCCTGCTCCCCGAAATGGCGGCACCGGAGGATATCGCCAATGCGGTGCTGTTCCTTCTGTCGGATGCGGCTCGGATGATCACCGGTGAAGTGATCCGGGTCGATGCGGGGCAGTATATCTAGACATAGTAACGTTTGTTTTTTCGCGCCTGCCCCCTCCCACTCTCCCCTTATCAGGGGAGACTTCACGGTTTCCCCCTGACAAGGGGGGAGTGAGGAGGTTGGTTTTAGATGTTACAAAGTACTACTTTCCGTTCAAAGAGGGAGAAACATCGTGCCTGAAATCCAGGAACGAAAGCTGCGGGTCGATTTTCATGTTCACCTGGGGCTGTACACGTTTCATCAGCCCTGGGTAACCGAGTGGATATGCAAGGCTCACCCGACTGGATACGAAGAGTATATTCAGCGCTATAATGATCCGGGGGCTTTTGAAGAGTTTCTGGCAGCAGAAGGGGTTGATTACGCGTGTATTCTGGCAGAATTGAGTCCGATTACCACCGGTATGTGCACCAACGAGCAGGTGCAGGAATTCTGCCGGGGACGCAGGATGCTCATCCCTTTTTGCGATATCAACCCCTATATGTTCACCGACCTTGGAGAAGAGCTGCGCCGCAAGGTCAACGACGAGGGCTTCCGCGGCATAAAACTTTATCCTACCTATCAGCATTACTACCTCAACGACCAAAGGATGTACCCGCTGTATCAGGCGGCTCAGGAGCTGGGCATTCCGGTCCTGATCCACACCGGTTCTTCAGTTTTCAAAGGTTCCCGGCTTAAGTACGGCGACCCTCTGCATCTCGATGATGTCGCCACCGATTTTCCGAACCTGAACCTTATCATGGCTCACTCCGGCCGCGGTTTCTGGTACGACCGTGCCTTTTTCCTCTCGAAGCATCATGCCAATGTCTATATGGAACTTTCCGGCCTGCCTCCCTCAAAACTGATGACCTATTTTCCGGAACTCGCGCGCAACACTGACAAGGTGATTTTCGGCAGTGACTGGCCCGGCATGCCTGCAATCAGGTGCAACATGGATGCGATCAGTCGGCTCCCGCTGCCGCCGGACGGTATTGAAAAGATTTTGGGCGGCACTGCCGCCAGGTTGCTGAATTTATAACCCGGAATCATGAGAATTGCAGTTTGAATAACACAGAGCAGAGAGAGATCAAACCTTGCTCCTGAAGCAGAATTCACCAAATGGATGAATCTCAAAAGGATTTTCATGCAGATCATTTCATGGATTTTACTCCGTTGCTCCGTGTTATTTCGTCCGTTTTCTTGGGATCCGCTGTTTTGAAAGGAGTGTTCTGATGCATTGTGAACCGTTTGAATACGAAAAACCAGTCTCGCTGAGGGAGTTTGAATCCCTGTACGCGGCCAGGGCGGATGACGCCAGGATTCTGGCCGGGGGGACCGATCTGATGGTACTCATCAAGGAAAAGCTGCTGGCACCGCGCCTGCTGATCGATATCTCCGATCTTCATGAACTGCGGGGAATTTCCTGGGATCCCCGGCAGGGACTGACGATCATGGCCGGCACCAAGATCGCCGAGATCGAGCGGAGTACACTCGTCAAAGAGCACGCGCCGGCGCTGGCATATGCCGCCGCCAACCTCGGCTCGAACCAGGTACGCTGGATGGCGACCATGGCCGGCAATATCTGCCACGCCTCGCCGGCGGCCGAGACCCCCCCGGTCCTCCTGGCGCACGACTGCGAACTGATCATCGGGAGACAGGGTGGAGAACGGACGCTCCCGATCAGCCGTTTCTTTCTCTCCTACCGCAAGACCGCACTTGAATCAGGCGAGTACGTAAAGGCATTCCGCCTGCCGCCACTGCCCGCGAGAGCTGCGGTTGCCTACCGCTTTAAAGGACTCAGAAGAGCGATGGAAATCGATATGCTTAACATCGGAGCCTATCTGGAACTGTGCGAGGATGGCCAGACGGTCAGCGATGTACGCCTTGCAATGGGTTCAGTCGGGCCGACTACCTACCGGGCTGCCGTTACAGAGAAAAAGCTGAAAGGGATGCCGATTGGAGAAGATTTCTTCGCGGCCGCCTGCGGCGGAGTTGTCCAGGAAGCGACCCCCATCGATGATGTGCGGGCTTCGGCTGAATACCGCAACCGGGTGATCGGAGTATTGACCCGTCGGGCGCTGGAAGAGTGTCTGGAAATTATCGGCGCAAGGAGGAGTGCAGCGTGAAAAAGCTTGTCAAACTTGAAATTAACGGTGAAAACTTCGATGTGGCGATCACACCCACGGCTTATCTGATCGATGTAATCAGAGAAACGGTCGGCCTCTGTGGTACGAAGAAAGGGTGCGGCATCGGTGATTGCGGGGCCTGCACGGTCCTGATCGACGGCAAACCGACGCTTTCGTGCATCACACTGGCAGTGGCCTGCACCGGCAAAGCCATCACCACTATTGAAGGACTGAGCAAAGGTACTGAATTGCACCCGGTCCAGAGGGCATTTATCGACAAGGGCGCCGTTCAGTGCGGTTTCTGCACTCCGGGGATGGTGCTCTCCTCCAAAGCTCTGCTGGACGAGAATCCGCACCCGACCCAGGACGAGATCAAGAGCGCACTGGCCGGTAACCTCTGCCGCTGTACCGGCTACGCCAAGATTATCGAGGCGGTCGAATATGCCGGTCAGCTTCTTTCCGGGGAGGTTGTTCATGAGCAGGCATGATTTCGACGTAATCGGTAAAGACCAGAAAAGAAAAGATGGTCCCAAAAAGGTCAAGGGTGAACACGAGTTTGCCGATGACATCCAGTTCCCGATGATGCTCCATGGAAGGATCAAGCGCTCCGACATCGGCCACGCCAGAATAATCAGTATCGACACTTCAAAAGCAGAAGCGTTGGCGGGTGTAAAAGCCGTATTGGTAGGTTCCGAGGCGCCGATCAAATACGGCATCGTCCCGCAGATGCCGACCGAGTACGCCCTGGCATACCAAAAGGTACGCTTTTACGGCGAACCGGTTGCAGCCGTGGCAGCGGTTGATGCTGAAACGGCTGAGAAGGCGCTTGACCTGATTGAGATCGAATATGAGGCACTGCCGGTCTATACGACTCCTGAACAGGCCTTGGCCGATGGTGCGGTGAAAATTCACGAGGATAACAAATTCCCCGGCAATATCGCCTACGAATCAGACCAGAATTTCGGTGATGTGGATGAGGCCTTCAAGAACTCCCATTATGTTCTGGGAAAAGTATTCAAGACCAGTTATGTCAACCACGTATTCATGGAACCGCATTGCGCCATATCGAAATTCGATACCAATGGTGAGCTCTTCATCTGGTCCACAACACAGATTCCGCACTACCTGCACAACCACCTTTCCAAAGTTCTCCAGATGGATATGAACAAGATCCATGTCAAAGTTACCGGTGTGGGTGGCGCTTTCGGCGGCAAAGGTGAAGTCTCCAATAATGAGCTTATATCTGCCCTGCTGGCCCGCAAGGCGGGGCGGCCTGTCAAGGTACTCTACTCTCGCAAGGATGTGTTCCTGCAGCACCGAGGTCGCCATCCGATCGAAATGAGGGTCAAGGTTGGTGTGGACAAAGAAGGAATGATTACCGGCATCGACTACGACGGCACGATGGACGGCGGAAGCTATGGCGGCTGGGGGCTGGTCATACTCTTCTATACCGCCGCCATGCTTCATCTGCCGTACAATGTAAAGAATGTGCGTTTTAACGCCCGCAGAATTTACACCAACAAACCGACTTGCGGCGCCATGCGTGGTCTGGGAGGTGTCCAGCCCCGGTTTGCCCTGGAAAGCCTGTTGGACCAGATTGCCATAGACATCGGCATGAGCCCATACGAGCTCAAAAAGAAAAACGCCATCGGATTCAGCCACGAGACGGTCAGCGGTCAGGTGGTCCGTCACAGCGAATTCAGAAAATGCCTCGATCAGGCTGTGGAAAACTCCGGTTACCTGGAGAAACATGGCAATCTCCCTTTTGGCAAAGGGATCGGGTTGGCTGGAGGATATTACATCTCCGGTACCGCCTACACACTCTATATGGCCTACAAACCACACTCATCAGCAATGATCAGGGTCGATAACGAAAGTGGAGTAACGGTCTATTGCGGCGCTACCGACATCGGCCAGGGTTCTGATACGGTTCTCGGCATGATGGCGGCTGAAAAATTCGGGCTGCCCTTCGAAACAATTCACGTTGTCAGTGGTGACACCTCACTGGCCCCTTTCGATCTTGGCACATTTGCCAGCCGTGTAACGGTAGCGGCCGGGAGTGCCGTCTGCAAAGCCGCCGATAACGTCCTGAAAAAGCTTAAGCCTGTTGCGGCCATCCAGCTGGGCGTCAGTCCGGAGCAGCTTGAGGCACGACATGGAAAGTTCTACTCAGTCTTTGAGAAGAGTAGGGAGATCGATTTCTGGAAGGTAGTAGAGAAGTACATTGATGCCCATGGCCCGCTGACAGCCACCGGCGACTACACTCCGCCGCGCCGTACCGGTGACTTCAAGGGCGCCAATATCGGACACAGCCCAACCTATGGCTTCTCGGCCCAGTGCACCGAAGTGGAAGTCGATGTCGAAACCGGCGAAGTACGGGTCATCCGGGTCACCGAGGCGGGAGATTGCGGTCAGCCGATCAATCCTGTCAGTGTTGAGGGTCAGGTCGAGGGTTCGATCATAATGGGTATGGGACAGGCGCTGTACGAAGAACTTAAAGTCGGAAAGGACGGCCGTCTGCTCAACCCCTCCCTGCACGACTACAAGATTCCGACCGCAGCCGACATTCCTGAGCTGAAAACCACCTTTGTGGACAGCTATGATCCCGAAAGCCCCTTTGGGGCTAAGGAAGCCGGAGAGGGGCCGATTCAACCGGTTATTCCGGCAATATTCAACGCCGTTTACGATGCCATCGGAGTACGTTTTACCGAGATGCCGATTACACCGGAAAAGGTGCTGAAGGCCCTTGATGAAAAGAAAAAACAGGAGGGAATACGTTCATGATCGATTCCAAAGCCGTTATGGCACTTGTCAATGACCCCGGACGGGTCGGCGTTCTGGCCACTACCGACCGGAAGGGGTACCCCAATGTGGCGGTGTTCGGTTCGGCACATATGCCGGATGAGTTGACCCTGGTGATTGCCATGGGGGAGACCCGCAGCGCCCAGAATCTGCTGGAGACCGGCCGGGCCGTATTCATGAGTGTCGTGCCGGATGAAAACCCGATGAATACCCAGGGGTGCAGGGTGTACCTCAAACTCCGCAGCATGGAGAAGGACGGCCCCAACCTGGACAGCGTCAAGGAACGTGTCGCGGCAATTGCCAACGAAAAAGCGGCCCGGATGATCAAGTACGCCGTCTTCTTCGATATTGATTCCACCCGCCCCCTGATCGACTGGAGCCCAAAACAACCGGAGTAGACTGCTTATGTGGGACTGGATAGGAAAACTCGACGAACTCAGGCGTCAGAATCAGCTGGCCGTACTGGTAACGGTCATTAGAAGCAGTGGTTCGACCCCGCGCAAGCAGGGTGCCAAAATGATCGTCCTGCCCGACGGAACTTTTTTTGGAACAGTCGGAGGAGGTGTGCCGGAGTATTATGCCCTCGAAGATGCCCGCAACTGTTTTGTCGGGATGCAGGGGACCACTTCGAATATTCCGCTGCATCAGAGGGGAGAGTTCCCGGCATGCGGCGGGACTATGGAGCTGTACATGGAACTGATCAACAACAATCCCTGTCTGTACCTGTTTGGTGCCGGACATATCGGACAGTCGCTCTGCCGGGTTCTGGAAGGAACCCCTTTCCGGATTCATCTGGTCGACGAACGGGATGAATGGATCAACGCCGCCGCCATTCCGGACTGCGTCATCCGCCACCACTGCCACTGGAGCGAGTTTATTCAAAATAGCAGCTGGTGTGAGAAACGGACGTTCGTAACCATCCTCACCTACAGCGGAACAGTAGACCAGCAGGTGCTTGAGGAAGTGCTGTTCCACCCGGCACGGTTTGTCGGCATGATCGGCAGCAAGGGCAAATGGGCCGGAGTGCAAAAGAACCTGGAGGGCAAGGGGTTGGACCTTTCCCGGGTCCGCTGTCCGGTTGGACACAAGAACGGGGGCGATTCTCCGCAGGAAATCGCCATCAGCATTGCCAGCCAGCTCCTTGCCACGAATTACGGCCGTGAATAACATGGCTGTCCCGCTGAAAGAGCGCATCATTATTATCAAGGGCGCCGGCGAGATGGCTACCGGGATTGCAGTCCGGCTGTACCGTTCACATTTCAGACGTATTCTCATGCTCGAAACCGCGTCTCCTCTGGCTGTCAGGAGGCGCGTCTCTTTTTGCGAGGCGATTCACGAAAGTAGTGTGACGGTGGAAGGAATCGAAGCGGTCAGAGTCGTTAACGAGAGCGAAATCCATGCCGCCTGGAATGCGGGGATAATCGCCGTCCGGGAGGACCCGTCAGCAGAGAGCGTCACCAGCTGCAGGCCGGATGTACTTATTGATGCCATTCTGGCCAAACGGAATTGCGGTACCGCCATTACCGATGCCCCGTTGGTGGTTGCACTCGGGCCAGGTTTCAGGGCGGGAGAAGAGTGCCACTTCGTGGTCGAGACCAACCGCGGACACGATCTCGGACGGTTGATCATCTCAGGATCTGCCGAAGCAGACACCGGAGTTCCCGGATCCATAGGCGGCTACACGAAAGAACGGGTACTGCGCGCCGTATGCGGCGGGGTATTCATGAGCGAGCGGCTCATCGGTGAACCGGCACGAAAAGGAGAACTGGTCGGAGTGATCGGCAGCAGTCCGGTGTATGCGCCGATTGACGGCGTCCTGCGCGGTCTTATCAGGCCCGGCTCGCAGGTGACGGCCGGACTCAAGATCGGTGATATTGATCCCAGGGGGGAACCCGGTTATTGCAACACTATTTCCGAAAAAGCCCGGGCACTTGGTGGAGCGGTGCTGGAGGCGATCCTGTCTGTGTATAATCGCTGAAACATGGGAACAATCGAAAACATATTCTGTTCTTCACCTTCGGGAGTACTCAGTTTTGTCGGCGGGGGGGGCAAGACCAGCCTGATGTTTCATCTGGCCGGACTGCTTGTCCGGTCAGGACGGAGCGTGCTGACGACGACCACCACGAAAATATTTGTTCCCACAGCGGAGCAGTCAGAGACGGTATTGGTAGACAGCGACCCGCGGGCGGTCCTGAAGTCGGCAGCATCCCGCCACAATTACTCCGGTCATGTTACGGCTGCTGCCAGACATTACGAAGGGGGCAAGCTGAAAGGTTTCGCTCCGGAGGAGATGGCCGTGTTCAAAGAGTCCGGGCTGTTTGACTGGATTCTGGTGGAAGCTGACGGCGCGGCCGGTCGCCCCCTGAAAGCGCCGGCGGAACACGAACCGTCCATTCCTTCGCTTACTACTGTTCTGGTCTCGGTCGCAGGTCTGGACGTCCTTGGCAGGCCGCTGTCAGACCAGTTTGTTTTTCGCTCCCGGCTCGTCGGAGGACTGATGGGGCTGGCGGAGGGTGAAACCATCACCGAATCGGCTCTGGCCGTCTTCTACTCCCAACCGTCCGGCCCCTTCAAAGGTGCTCCATCCGGATGCCGCCGCTTCATATTCCTCAACAAGGCTGATGATTCCGAACGCAGAACTGCGGGAGAACGGGTGGCGGGACAACTCCGCCGGACCGGAACTGCCGCAGCGGAAGCCCTCATCGTCGGACAGGCGAGGGAACATATTTGTGTTCACTCCGTGCATTCCCTGGTGACGACGTGACCACCCTTCCCGGCATAGCGGGGGTTATTCTGGCCGCAGGCATAGGTTCCCGCATGGGCGCCGTCAAGCAGATACTCCCTTTCCGGGGACGTACTATCCTGGAATGCGTGATTGACAGCGCCATTGCTTCGTCACTGGAAAAGGTTGTCGTAGTTATTGGTCACCGGTCAGATCTGATCGGACCTATGCTCGCCGGGAAGGATGTGACGGTAGTCATAAACGGGGAGTACACACACGGGCAGAGTTCTTCCATCAAAGCCGGACTACAGGCGCTTCCCGAGCAGACCGGGGCGGTTCTTTTTCTTCTGGGTGATCAGCCGCTCGTCACTCCGGAGACCATCAACCTGCTGCTGGAAGCATTCCGGGCTTCACAAAGCCGCATTGTTCTTCCGCTCTTTCATGGGAAAAGAGGCAATCCTGTTCTTTTCAGCAGGGAGACGTTTTCACGGTTGGAAGCGTTGCAGGGAGACCGCGGCGCCAGCCCCCTTTTTCAGGAATATGCCGGAGAAATTCTCCAGGTGACGGTCGGCGACGATTCTATCCACTTTGACGTGGATTCTGAAGAGGATTACCGGCAGCTGCTCGCACGTGAGGCGGAGGGGTAGCCGGGCGTTTCCCGGATTCACCGGATCACCGGAGTTCTGGGTATGTCCGTGCGGGAGGTAGTGAGCAGGAATTAAGAGGTTGAATTCCCCGCCGCTGCCTGGTTCGTCAGCAGTTCAGCGCGGATCCGGGTGTTTTTGAGTGCCGTGGCCAGGGTGATGGTGTCCAGAACCGCCTTGGTAAGATTGTCTATTTCGCTGGTAATGCTCTGCAGCTCACCGATGATCGGATCGGCGTCACCGCCCCATTTGGGGACATCAAGCTCCGATTCCAGTGTTTCAAACAGCTGAATGACGTCCAGTATTGTTGTGCGCCTGACATTCCCTGAAAACCGATACCCCCCCCCGGCGCCGCGTACCGCCTGAACCAGTCCTGCGTGGGTCAGGTTGCGCATGACCTTTGCGAGGTGATGCGTTGAAATGCCGTGTTTTTGAGCGATGTCGGTGGTAGAAAGCTGCTTCTCTGCATCACTGGCCAGTTCAAGTACCGCAATAAGGGCAAACAGACTCGCCTTGTTAAGTTTCATAGTAGAACCTCAATCGATCTGTTTTTCAAGTTCAAGGTACTTTCCGGTGCATAATCCCATACCGCGGAAAAACGACAACGTCAGCTTGTCGTCACGGTCGACCATGGTGCGCACCGTCGTAACTCCCGCCTGTTTCAGGCGATTCGATATTTCTTCAAACAACTGTTGGCCAATACCCGATTGGCGAATTTCCGGGGAGACTGCCAGCGCAAACACCCAACCGCAGGGGGGCGAGCCAAACTCCCAGGCGCGAACTTCCCCAATGATGAACCCCACGACCCTGTTGCCGGATTCGGCGACCAGAAAAAGCCGATCAGTTTTGTCACGACGAACGTAGTGATCAAAGACGTTGCTCCAATAGGCCGGTTTTTCACCGTGAGGAGCCCACTGATCCAGGGAGATTACGGCATCCAGATCGGATGCTATGGCGTTGCGGATGGAAATCTGCTCTTTCATAAGTCTGTCCAAGTGTAAATTTCGGTAACTGCAGCACAGGAGTTTATCAAGACGGCACGGGTACTTAGTTGTGTTGATGCATAATTCGGTACCTCAATACCACTTTAAAATATTTTTTTCAAGCTATATAAATACACCCGGAATAAACGGCAAAATTGTCTCAATAGATTGATAAAAATCTTCTTGACATTTAAATCGGTATTGTAGTACCTAATTACATAATAACTTTGTTTGATCATAAAGCAAGGTGTGTGCTGCAGAGAAACATGCCCCCGTTAAATGCTAATAATTGATATTGACCCGGCCATTGAAAGGGTAAACAAAAATGTCAGACCTCACACTTCGCTCACTCTATCCGGAAGATATAAATCAGGTTTCAAATATTGAGAGCAGCCTGACAGGCCGGCCGAGAATGGCTTTTCTGGAAAAGCGCCTCGCTGTCGCAACGGCCATGCCTGACAGCTTCATTACCTGCGCGGTTCTGGATGGTGAGAAGCTTGCGGGGTATGGATTTGCCAGGGTCCTGGAAGGAGAATTCGGCGCCAGAAGCGCAATCGCGATACTTGATGCCATCGGCGTCGACCCTGACTACCAGGGGAAGGGGATCGGCAAAAAGATTATGGCCGGCATCGAACAGCGGATGAAAAAAAAGAACATCAGCACCCTGCAGACACAGATTGTCTGGTCGGACCATTCCATGATCAGGTTTTTCGCATCAGCAGGTTTCTCGCTGGCAACCGGCCAGATCATAGAGCGTGACACCTCGCCCCTGAACGAGGACGTTGCCGAGATTGCTCCGGTAAAAATGGATGGGAAGTGGCGCGGCCACAGCGGTGCCGGCGGCAACTATTATGACAAGCTGGCCAGGGACGGCGTCCTGGTGCGCTCTCTTAAAGTGGAAGATCTGGCGGCTGTCGATCGAATAGATGCGAAGCTCACCGGCCTCGACCGTTCTGCATATTATGCCGCCAAGTTCAGAGAGATGCTCGATGAATCCGGGATCCGCATCTCCATGGTGTCAGAGGACGACGGAATCGTCACCGGCTTCATTATGGCGCGTGTTGATTTCGGCGAGTTCGGTAAAGTCGATAAAGCGGCAGTGATGGACACGATCGGAGTTCACCCAGCCTATGCCGGTTCCGGTGTCGGTCATGCGCTCCTCTCTCAGCTGCTGATCAACCTTTCCACTCTTCAGGTCGAATCGGTCCGGACCAAGGTGGAACACGAGAATTTTGGCCTGCGGAACTTCCTGTATCGGCAAGGATTCAAGCCTTCTCAGCGGCTGCTTCTGACCAGGGAAACTCACTGATTCCAATTCGCACTCATCGCTTAGTAAAGGGGTACAAAGATGGCATTCGCAGAAGCAGGATTTAATTTAGAGATTGATCTGACCCGAGGAAGCATTGAGAGAGTGGCGACCGACCCAGGTTTGAGCAAGCTTTATCTTGGAGGGCTCGGCACAAACACCAAAATACTTTGGGATAGGGTTCCTCCTGAAGTCGAACCCTTTTCTCCCGAAAACCTCCTGATATTCGGCACCGGTCTGCTTGTCGGCACACCAGCTCCCGGTTGCAATCGCACCATCGTTTCCACCATCTCTCCTCAAACGAAGTTGATGGCTTACTCGATGATGGGGGGATTTTGGGCGCCGGAATTGAAGTATGCCGGTTATGACAAGGTGATCTTTCGCGGCAAATCTCCCACGCTGGTGTATCTGTGGATAAACAATGACAAAGTGGAAATACGCGACGCCTCACATCTGGCGGGTAAGGGCGCTGTTGAAACGCAGGAACTTATCAGGCAGGAGTTGAAGGAACCGTACGCCCAGGTGGCGGCCATCGGTCTGGCCGGAGAAAACAGGGTCTTTACGGCTTCCATTGAGCAGGGAAGGTCGAGTGCCAGCCGGCTCGGAATTGGCGCCGTGATGGGAGACAAAGGGATAAAGGCGATTGCTGTCCGGGGCACAAAGGACATCAATATCGCCAGGCCGGCTGAATATATGCAGCTGTGCAGCGATGTCCTTAAATATATCAGTGACCGCGAAGAGAAGCCGGTTCCGGGAGTCATGCCCATTTTAGCCGGGCTCGGATCGCCGCAGGAGATGCTGCATACCGATGAGAAGTGGCACACTGAAAATTTCTCCTGGGGGAATTCCCGTACCCGGAGAAAAGAATTCTGGACCAAAGAAGTTGAAGAAAAGTGGAAAGAGACCCAGGAAAATGCACGTACTAGGTTAATCAGTTGCTATAACTGCCCGATGAAATGCGGGGCAATAATTTCCCTCCCGGGAATGTCAACCTACATGATGAAATGCTTCACAAAGCTTACCTATAACATGGCAGCCTTTGTTGATGACCTGGATTTCGGTTTTAGAATCGCGCAACGGGCAACAGAGTACGGGGTCGACGGGTTCTCGACTCCGCAAATCATGGCATTTGCTTTTGAACTCCTTGAAGCCGGTATTTTAACAGACAAAGATTTTGAAGGCTGCCCTACAGATAACGAGGGGAAATTTTACTGGCTTCTTGACAAAATTGTCCGGCGGGAAGGAATCGGGGATGTCCTGGCCGATGGTACGCATTGGGCGGCCCAGAAGATCGGCAAGGGTGCGGAAGCATATGCTCATAATAACATCAAGAAACATGAACAGCTGCCGCTCAAACTCGGCATGCTGAATCCGGTCTATTTCCTTATGTACTGCACCGGAGAGAAGGCAAACATTACACAGATTGAAGGACAGTTCCCCCAGGCGCCTTTCCCTACGATGGAGGAGCGAGAGGATTTTGTCAAAGACTGGGTCCACGTTCCCGATGAAAAATTCAAGCAGTATCTTCTGGACTGGGAAGTCCGTGGGGAAAAGTCAAACCCCTATTACCCGACTGTTGACATGTCCGTTGATATCGTCGATTGGCAGGAGAAGATGCACTACATTGATGACGCCCTCGGAATGTGCGCCGGCTTGTCATCTTTTCCCCTGAAGCCCCCCTATCATATCCACAACTACCCGGCTTTTATCTCATCAGCGACCGGATTCGACATTGATGAAGCCGGAGTGTCGCTGGCAGCCAAGAGGAGTCGAACTCTTGTGAGAGCTTTTAATATTCGAAGAGGCTTGAGTAGAGCTGATGAGAAGCCGCCTGAAGACCATTGGCGGAAACGGTTTCCCGAACTCGAAGAACAGCTCCTGGATGCGTACTACAAATTCAAGGGGTGGAACAATCAGGGTATACCTACAAAAGAGACGCTGCATGAATTGGGTATGGATTACGTCAGCGAAGATTTGGAAAAGAGAGGGATCCTGAGCTATGAGTAAGGTTAAGAAAAAAATCAAGGTAATCAAGATCGATGTTGATAAATGCAACGGTTGCCGTGCGTGTGAGCTGATCTGTTCCTCCTTTCACGCCAGCCCGAAATATAGCAGCAATAATCCGGAGAGATCCCGGATCAGGCTGATTCGTGACCCAATAAAAGACATATATTTACCGGTGTACGCCGGGGAGTACACTCCATCGGAATGTACAGGCAGAAACAAGTATGTGCTTGACGGCAGGGAATATAGCGAGTGTGACACCTGCAGGGCTTCATGTCCGTCCAGAAGCCTTTTTAAAGAGCCCGATTCCGGCCTCCCTCTGAAGTGCGACATGTGTGATGGCGAGGAAGAACCCTTGTGTGTCACGTGGTGCTTGGCAAAAGCTTTGACGTACGAAGAACGGGAAGAGGAACGTGAAGAAGAACCGAAGCTTGGTGAAATGGAGATTGGCCTCGAATCATTGGTACACAGACATGGATTGCAGAAGGTAATGGATACCATTGCCAGATTGTCAAAGAAGGGTTGAAAAATGGAAACTGTCGCTCCCTTCAAAGAGATTATTGAAGTAATTAAAGAGCAGGGCGGAGACGCCTTCAAATTCTGCTATCAATGCGGATTATGCGATACGGTCTGCCCGTGGAACAGGGTGAGAAACTTCAGCATGCGCAAGCTGATCCGTGAGGCAACGTTCGGATTGACCGACATTGAGAGTGAAGATCTATGGCGGTGTACCACCTGCGGAAAGTGCCCTCAAGCCTGCCCCCGGGGAGTCAAGCAGATAGAATCCGGGGTGGCACTGCGCAGGATAGCTTCGGAAAATGATGTGTTCCCTGCCCCGGTCGCACCTGTCCGCACCGTGAGTGTCGGACTCATGGGAGAAGGAAACCCCTTCAATGAGGAACGAAGCAAACGGGCGGACTGGGCGGAGGGGCTGTCGGTAAAGCCGTTCAAAGAGGGGATGGAAGTGTTGTATTTCTCCTGCTGCTACCTGAGCTATGCCCCGAGATTAAAAAAAGTGGCTGCGGCCACTGCCGCCATCCTCAATAAGGCCGGGGTAAAATTCGGGATTCTGGGCTCCAAGGAGAGCTGCTGCGGAGAAAGCATCCGCAAGACCGGTAATGAGGATCTGTACAAACGCCTGGCCAAAGAAAACATCAAGGCTTTTATCGAAAGCGGAGTGAAGAAGATTCTTGTTTCCTCCCCGCATAGCTACCACACCTTCAAAAACGAGTACCCGGAATTCATGGCGAACTTTGAAGTGGTGCATATCTCCCAGTATTTATCGGAGCTTATCAAAGATGGCAGGCTCAAGCTCACCGGGGAGTACGGGAAAAAAGTTACCTACCATGACCCCTGTTACGCGGGACGACATAACGGCATCTTTGACGAGCCGCGGGAAGTGTTGCGGAGTGTTTCCGGCCTGGAGTTGGTTGAGATGCCGGATTCACGGGAAAACAGCCTCTGCTGCGGCGGCGGCGGCGGCAGGATTTGGGTGGAGACTCCAAAGGGTGAGCGGTTTTCCGACCTGAGACTGGAACAGGCCATTGCGGTCGGGGCCGAGGTGCTGGTTACTTCCTGTCCCTATTGCATTACGAACTTTGAAGACAGCAGGTTATCCCTTGATGAGGGCGCAGTCCTTGAGATCAGGGACATCACTGAAATTATCCAGGAATTGATTTAGCCGGACAGGGAAACGATATGACAGAAAAAAACCTTATAGATGTTTTGGTTGTCGGTGGCGGGATCAGCGGCATTCAAGCATCGCTTGATCTTGCCAATTCGGGATTCAAGGTTTACTTGATTGATAAATCACCGGCCATTGGCGGTAAGATGTCCCAGCTGGACAAAACCTTTCCCTCCAATGACTGCTCCATGTGCATTGAATCCCCCAAATTCAATGAATGCAGCCGGCATCCCAACATCAGCATCCTGACCTACACCGAAGTTGGCACCGTCAAAGGCAAACCTGGCAACTTCAAGGTAACCCTGGTCAAGAAACCGCGCTACGTCGTCGAGAGCAAATGCACCGGCTGCAACATCTGTGCGGAATACTGCCCGGTCAAGGTTCCCGACAAATACAACCAGGAACTATCCACGAACAAAGCCGTCCACATCTACTTCTCCCAGGCACTGCCGCTGATTCCCTATATCGATCCGGAGACTTGCCTCTACTTGAAAGACGGCTCCTGCGCCATCTGCGAAGGGGTCTGCAAACCGGGCGCCATCGACCTGCACCAGGAAGAAGAACTGATCGAAGTAGAAGTGGGCGCCATCGTCCTCTCCCCCGGCTTTGAAACCTTTGATCCCAAACTCAGGACCGACTTCGGCTACGGCGTCATGGAAAACGTCGTAACCAGCCTCGACTACGAACGCATCCTCTGCTCCACCGGACCCTACGAAGGCACCATCAGACGCCCCTCCGACAAGAAACACCCGGAGAAAATCGCCTGGATCCAATGCGTCGGCTCGCGCCAGGTAACCCCCGGCGGCAACAGCTACTGCTCCGCCGTCTGCTGCGCCTACACCCAGAAACAGGTCATACTCACCAAAGACCACGACGCCGGCATGGAAGCCACCATCTTCCACAACGACATCCGCGCCTTCGGCAAAGACTTCGAACGCTTCTACCAGCGGGCGGAAAACCTCCCCGACGTCAGATTCATCAGAAGCTACGTCTCGGTCGGCAAGGAAATCCCCGGCAGCAAAAACGTCACCATCCGCTACTCTACGACCGATGACGGCGTAAAAGAAGAAGAATTCGACATGGTGGTTCTCTCGGTCGGCCTGAATCCGCCGTCCGACGTCCAGGGACTGGCAACCACATTCGGCATAGAACTCAACAAACATGGCTTCTGCAAAACCAACCCGGCCAACGCCATTGAAACCAGCCGTCCCGGCATCTACGTCAGCGGCGCCTTCATCGGCCCGGTCGACATCCCCGAATCCGTCGTCGCCGCCAGCGGCGCCAACGCCCTCTGCAGCGAACTCCTCTCCTACCGTCGCGGCGACCTGTCCAAAGAACGGGAATACCCGGTGGAGAAAGACGTATCGGAAGAAGACATCAGGATCGGAGTTGTCACCTGCCTCTGCGGCGCCAACATCGGCCGGGTTGTCGACACCCCCTCCGTCGCCGCTTACGCCGGCACCCTGCCGAACGTCGTCTACTCAGAGGAAAACCTGTTCGCCTGTTCCACTGAAAACGCCCAGCTGATAGCCGACGCCATCGTCAAACACAACCTTAACCGCGTCGTCCTCGCGGCCTGCACCCCCCGGACCCACGAACCGCTCTTCCGGGATACCTGTCGCGAAGCCGGACTCAACCAATACTTCTTCGAATTTGCCAACATCCGGGAACACTGCTCCTGGGTCCACTCCAAAGACAAGGAAGGCGCAACGGCAAAAGCCAAAGACATCATCCGCATGTCGGTGGCGCGGGCTGCCGAACTGGAGCCGCTGCAGGAATTCGAACTCCCGGTCAACCCCCAGGTACTGGTAATCGGCGGCGGCCTTGCCGGCATGACCAGCGCCCTCAGCATGGCCAACATCGGCTTTGAAGTATACCTGCTGGAAAAAGAGAACGATCTGGGCGGCATGGCGCGCAGAATCCACTACACCCTGGACGGCTTCGACGTCCAGCCGCACTTGAAAGAACTCATCCGCAAAGTGTACCGGCACCCGTCTATCCACGTCTACCTTGACGCCACCATCACCGATGCCTCGGGCTATGTCGGGAACTTCGTCACCACGGTAAAGACCGAAGGGCAGACTAAAGTCATCAACCACGGCGCCGCAATCATCGCCACCGGTGCCGAAGAATACAAACCGACAGAATACCTCTACGGACAAGACGACAACGTCCTGACCTCGCTGGAACTGGAAGATCACATCATCCGGCGGGATGAGAAAGTCACGGGCTCCCAGAGCATGGTCATGATCCAATGCGTCGGCTGCCGGCAGAAAGACCGGAACTACTGCAGCCGGGTCTGCTGCAACCAGTCCATCAAGAACGCCCTGAAAATGCGGGAAATGAACCCCGACATGGACATCTACATCCTCTTCCGGGACATGAGAACCTACGGCCTGAAAGAAGACTACTACCGTGAAGCCTCGGAAAAAGACATCAAGTTCATCCGCTATGAACCGACCGACAAACCGGTCGTCGAAACCGCCGTAGAAGGTGGCCGGCACATACTCAGGGTCACGGTGACGGACCCCATCTTGGGGCAGAAACTTGCCATCGACGCCGACCTGCTCACCCTGGCGGCCGCGATAATTCCGGCGCCGTCAACCCAGAGCATTGCCAAACTGTTCAAGGTTGCCCTGAACCCTGACGGCTTCTTCCAGGAAGCCCATGTCAAACTCCGGCCCGTAGACTTTGCCGCCGACGGCGTCTTCATGTGCGGCATTGCGCACTACCCGAAACACATCACGGAAACCATAAGCCAGGCCTACGCCGCCGCCGGGCGGGCCATAAACCTGCTCTCCAAAGACACCGTCACCGCCTCCGGCGCGGTCTGTGAAGTTGAAGAGAACGACTGCGTCTCGTGCGGAGCATGCATCAGCGCCTGCACCTACGGCGCCATATCGTTCCACGACACCCCGAAAGGCAAAAAGGCCACGGTCAACCCGGTCCTCTGTAAAGGCGACGGCCTCTGCAACGCCAAATGCCCGACGCAGGCCATCAGGTTGAAACACTACACCGACGATGAAATCTTCGCCCAGATTGATGCATCGGTTCCGGATGGCGAACGGACCCAATGCCCGGGTGGAGCGGGATGTTCAGGGTGCGGGTCGCACTAAGTTCACTAAAAGACAACAGCCGGTACTACCGGCTTGGGAAGGAGGCAACACAATGAGTACAGGACTTGAGTATAAACCCAGGGTAGTCGGCTTCCTCTGTACGTGGTGAGCATACGCCGCGGCGGACTTGGCTGGAGTTTCCAGACTACAATATACAACTGAAACAAAGATTATTCGTGTAATGTGCTCCGGCAGAGTCGATATGGCATTTGTACTCCGGGCTCTCGCAAATGGATCAGATGGCGTGTTTATCGGCGGATGCTGGCTTGGCGAGTGCCATTACGTCACCGAAGGGAACTACGATGCCTTGAGTATGATGCATCTGACCAGAAAAGTGCTTGAGCTGATAGGGGTAAACCCCGGACGGTTGCGGCTTGAATGGATTTCCGGCTCTGAAGGGATGCGCTATGCAGAAGTCATGAATGATTTTGGCAGGCAATTAAAGGGTTTTGGCCCGATCGGCGAGGGCGAAGGATTAGACCGGACTGCCCTGAAACTCAAATTTCTGGCGGTTAAAAAAATACTCCCCTATCTCAAGCTGGTTGAACGGGAGAGATTAAGAGTCCGATTTAAAACTGAAGAAGAATACGATAATTATTTCGGCAGCGACGAAGTGAACAGTCTGATTCGTGAATTGGTGGGTGAAAAATTGGCAATAAGCCAGATTACGACACTCCTTGCGACTAGCCCTCTTTCGACCAGGGAAATATCTGATTCGTTACGTATAAAACCGGCCGAAGTATCAAGACACCTGAACAGCGCGGCACGGCAGGGATTGGTCAGGTACGATGAAAGCCAGAAGCGTTATGCGATAGCCTGATCAGGACTGGCCGGAACAAAAAATATGTGAGACAGACACAAGTACAAACTGAGTGTGATGAGGGGCTATGACTAACGATACGATCGATCAGATTATTGATAAACACCAGTGCGAAGCCAGTTCGCTCATCCAGATACTGCTTGATATCCAGAGCGAGAATCATTGGCTCCCCAAAGAAGCTCTGGAGCGGGTCAGTGAAAAACTGAACGTGCCGATGAGCCAGATACAGCATATTACCACGTTCTATAAATCATTCAGCCTGGTTCCCCGAGGACGTCATGAAGTTCATGTCTGTATGGGAACCGCCTGCCATGTTCGTGGTGCACAGCGTGTTCTTGACACCGTTCAGGAACAGATCGGCATCGGCCCCGGCGAAACGGACGTCGATTTAAAGTACAGCCTGGAAACGGTGAACTGCATCGGCTGCTGTGCGTTAGGACCGGTAATGGTCGTCGATGGCGAATATCATGGCAATATAGCGCCGGCCCAGATAGCAGACACGTTGAAAAACTACGAGTAACTCCGACCGAGAGTTGTAAAAGGGAAGATTATGCCACGGATAAACACCACAGCCGAGCTGGAAACATTACGGCAGGATATAGTATCAAAAAGGGACCCCGATAAGCCCTGTATCACGCTCTGTTCAGGTTCAGCCTGTCAGGCAACCCACTGCAAAAAAGTTGCGGCGGCGCTGGAGCTGGAGCTGGAAAAACAGGGCTTGACGGATACGGTACATTTCAGGAAAACCGGCTGCCACGGTTTTTGTGAGCAGGGTCCCATTATTGTTATCTATCCGGAAGGGGTCTGTTACCTGAAGGTACAGCCGGGAGACATTCCGGAGATTGTCTCTCAGACTTTGATGGAAAAGAAGGTTGTAGAGCGTCTGGTCTATGTTGACCCGACCACGGGTGAAAAGGCTGTTACTGAAGACGATATCCCCTTTTATAAGAATCAGCAGCGGCTTGTTCTTGGTTCCAATACCAAAATAGACCCGAAAAGCCTTGAGGATTACCTTGCCGTTGGCGGTTATCAGGCCTTAACTAAAGTGCTCAACGGAATGAGTCCGGAGCAGGTCATAGATGAGGTCAAGGCGGCGAGTTTGAGAGGCCGCGGCGGCGGTGGTTTTCCGGCCGGGATAAAGTGGGAGGCCGCCCGTAATGCGAAGGGTGACACAAAATATGTCATCGTAAACTGTGATGAGGGGGACCCCGGGGCGTATATGGACCGCTCCCTCATGGAAGGAAACCCCTATTGCGTGCTCGAGGGTTTGCTTATAGGCGCCTATGCCATCGGTGCCCACGAAGGGTATATTTATGTACGGCAGGAATATCCGCTGGCGGTTGAGAACGTGACTGTCGCCATCAGGACTGCTGAGGAATGCGGCCTGCTGGGGAAAAACATCCTCGGATCCGGATTTGATTTCGTCATCAAGGTGCATAAGGGAGCCGGCGCATTCGTGTGCGGCGAGGAAACAGCCCTCATCATGTCTCTGGAGGGCAAAGTTGGCGAGCCCAAATCGAGGCCGCCCTATCCTGCTGTCAGGGGGTTATGGGGTAAACCGACAAATATAAATAACGTGGAGACATGGGCCAATATTCCCCTGGTTATTAATAAAGGTGCTGCCGCCTTTACCTCAATCGGTACTGAGGGAAGCAAAGGCACGAAGATATTCTCGCTGGTCGGCAAGGTGAACAACACCGGCCTCGTGGAAGTGCCGATGGGAGTGACCTTGCGGGATATTGTCTATAAGATTGGCGGCGGCATCCCCGGAGGCAAGAAGTACAAGGCGGTGCAGACAGGCGGCCCGGCAGGCGGGTGCATGCCGGAGAGTCTCCTCGATATGGCAGTAGACTTCGATCAACTGACCAAGGCCGGCTCGATGATGGGCTCCGGCGGAATGATCGTTCTGGATGAAGAAACCTGCATGGTTGATTTTGCACGGTACTTCCTCGGATTCCTGGCCGATGAATCGTGCGGCAAATGTGTCCCCTGTCGCGAAGGCGTGAAGCAGATGCTCAAGATTCTGACCAGAATAACAAAGGGAAAGGGAAGAAAAGGCGATATCGAACTTCTGGAAGAGTTATCCGAGGTGGCCGGATCGTCCGCTCTGTGCGCTTTGGGCAAGGGGGCCCCTAACCCGGTGCTGAGCACGATACGCCACTTCAGGAATGAGTATGAGGCACACATCAACGAGGGGAGATGCCCGGCGTTGTCCTGCAAGGAGCTGATCTCGTATTATATTGATCCGGAACTGTGTCAGGCCTGTATGAGTTGCGGCAGGAAATGTCCGGCCGAAGCGATTGATGGCGGCAAGAATCTGATTCACGTAGTCATCCAGGATAAATGTACGAAGTGCGGATCCTGTCTGGAAGCTTGTCCCGCCCGCTTTGGTGCGGTGAAGAAGATTTCCGGCGAACCTGTTCCCGCTCCTCTTCCTCAAGAATCACGAACTGTCGTCAGAAAGAGTAAACAATCATGAGCGAACTACTATTGCAGATAGACGGCCGAGAAGTTACCGCACGATCGGGTGCAACCATTCTGGAGGCCGCCCAGAGCGTGGGGATATCCATTCCGACACTCTGTCACCACGAGAAGCTGGAACCACATGGCGGCTGCCGGATCTGTTCGGTAGAAGTTGATGCCCGCGGCAGAACAAGCGTCGTTGCCGCCTGCCTTTACCCGGTTGAACAGGATCTGGTGGTAAGAACCAGAACCAGTAAACTGGAGCGTATCCGGAAATCACTGGTGGAGATGATGATGGCTCATGCCCCGGATTCCGAGCAACTGCAGGCTCTGGCCCTGGAGTATGGTGCGGATAGTGAGCGCTTTGAAAAAGACGCGTCATTCTGCATTCATTGCGGCCTCTGTGTCAGGTACTGTGCCGAGATCAAGAAGAAGAACGCCGTCGGGTTTATCGACAGGGGACCGCGAAAAGAGATCTGCTTCATTCCCGAGATAGCCTCCAAAGAGTGCTGGGAGTGCAAGGAATGTTTTCCGCTCTGTCCGACGTCTGCCCTGCAGGCAGCGTTCGTATTAATAAAAGCGCTGTCATTTCCCGATTCAAAGGAATAGTAAACCTGAGCCGGACAAACAAGAATCAATTTGTAAAAACACGAGTTTCAAGTGACTTGGCAGAGAGGAGGGGTCGTGGGAGACAATTTCCGGTATTACCTGCGTGTTCGTTACTCCGAGTGTGATGCCCAGAAGGTTGTTTTCAACGCCCGGTATGCCGACTACGTCGATATAGCAACCACTGAATTTCTCCGCGCGAGTTGTCCCGACTTCGGGTTTATTGAATATCATCTCGTGAAGCAGACGATAGAATGGAAAGCTCCCGCCCGTTTTGACCAGGTTCTTGAACTGTCAGTTTCAGTTCAGCATCTCGGCACATCATCGTTCACGATCGCAACCGAATTTCGCGTTGCGGGCCATGAGCAGATCATCGCCAGAGCCGAAACCGTCAATGTTCTCATCGATGCGGTTTCCATGCAAAAAACAGCCATTCCGGCCGATCTCCGGGCGGCCCTTGAAAAAGGCGCCCCTGGAGCAGCTGTCGACCATGCGGGGTATTTCAGCCGGGCATGATTTCCTCGTTGGCCATGATTGTCCGTTTTCAAAATTTCCGGCAGATTATACTCCCACCGAACAACCTCCAACTCCCTGTAATAAAATCCGATTCACCGAAGGGCCCACCTTTTTGATTTTGAAGATTCTTGGTGTTATTGGTTATTTCCCCAGCGCTCTCTGCGGTTAATGTGCCGTTTATAGGAAATTTATAACTAAATACAGGCTGCACGTTGAAAAAATGACATTGCCCTGTATACTTTTAATTCAATGGGTAAAAATCACTCTTGGAGGTGACTATGAAAAGGTTATTACTGGATGCTTCGTTACTGTTTCTGCTTGCCCTCCTCCCTTCTTCGCTTTTTGCGGCAAACATCCCGGAAATTGTCATCCCTCTCCCCCTTACGGGCCAACAGGGGAAATTCGGGGAGATGATGAAGCGCTCCTATCAGATGGCCGCTGAAGAGATTAATGCCAAAGGGGGCATAAAGAAGCAAAAACTTGTGTTGTCTTTCGAGGATTCCGGGGCTAAACCCGAAACCGCGAGAGCAATCGTCGAAAAACTGATCGATTCCAAAAAACAGCCGATTATTGTCGGCGAATACACCTCAGCCTGTGCCAAGGCCGTGGCAGCTGTCGCCGAAGAACGCAAGACCCCCTATCTTATTGTTGCCAGCGCAGATGATGCCATTACCCGCCAGAATTACAAATATGTTTTCCGCCAGAATGCCGTCAATGCACATTATGCAGATGGGGTGATCAGTTTCCTCTCGCAGGTCGTGAAGCCGAAGACCATCGCGATTCTCTATGAGAGTTCAGCCTTCGGCACCTCCGGAGCCGAAGCCATGGTCAAGGATGCGGAAAAACTCGGCATCAAGGTTTTGCTGAAGGAAAGGTACGAGTCGGGTTCCATAGACTTCAAGCCGATTCTATCCAAGGTCAAGGCGGCCCGACCGGACCTCATCTACATGGTCTCCTACGTCATGGATGCCTCCCTGCTCATGAAACAGATCAAAGAGCTCCGGATCGATGCCAAGCTTTTTGCCGGCGGTGCAGCCGGTTTTGCGATCCCTGAATTTATCGACAATGCCAAGGACGCTGCCGAATATGTTATCAGCGCCACACTCTGGACTCAGCAGTTGAAATACCCCGGCGCCAAGGAATATGCGGAAAAGTACAACGCCAAATACAAGGATTATCCTTCCTATCACGGGGCATCGGCATATTCGGCCATTTATGTCGTGAAGGATGCACTGGAGCGGGCAAAGGATTACTCTCCGGAAAAGATCCGCGACGCCCTGAAAACCACCAATATCTCAACAGCTTTTGGACCGATAAAATTCGAGAACAAGGAAGGTTACCAGAACCAGAATTTCATGGACACGCTGGTCTTTCAGGTACAGAAGGGGGAATTCGAAACCATCTGGCCTCAGCAGTATGCGAGCAAGAAATATATTTATCCGATTCCGACCTGGAGAGAGCGAAGATAGCCTGTAGAACATCGAAGAGGGTTGAGGAGACCTGCCATGACATCTGTCCAGCTTGAAGTCCTTCTGCAGACCATTATTTCCGGGATTTTTCTTGGCGGTCTCTATGCGCTGCTGGCCATCGGCATGACTTTGATAATGGGTGTCATGAAGATCATCAATCTGGCACATGGAGAACTGATGATGGTCGGCATGTACATCGCCTACGCCCTCTTCTCGTTTTTTAAGATCGATCCCTATATTGCCGTTTTCATTGCCGCACCCGTCCTTTTCGGCCTGGGGGTCCTCCTCCAGAAATTTTTGATCAACCCCGTCATGAAAGTGGACTCGATACTGCCGGAAAACCAGGTAATACTGACCGTGGGGATAGGCATGGTGCTGGCTAACCTGGCAACGATCTTTTTTTCCTCCGACTACCGCTCTACCCCGGTCACATACGCCACCAAAGCCTGGTATATCAGCGACTTCTGGAAAGATTCGCCCCTGGAGCTTTCCATTTCTTTGCCGTGGTCCGTTTCTTTTTTCTTTGCCATACTTATCACTGCAGTGCTCTGGTTTTTCCTCACCAAAACCGATCTGGGCAAATCCATCAGGGCAACTGCACAGGATAACGACGCCGCCCTGCTCATGGGGGTCAACGTAATGAGGATGCGGATGTTAACCTTCGGTCTCGGCTCTTCCCTGGTCGGGGCAGCCGGCTGCCTCTTTCTTCCCATCTACTACCTTTTCCCGGATATCGGCGGGCAATTCACTCTTATCGCATTTGTCATAACCATCCTCGGCGGGTTGGGGTCAACGGTTGGCGCCATCCTGGGGGGGCTTGTCCTGGGAGTTTTCGAATCCCTGACGGCTACCTATGTCGGCATGGGGTGGGCCCCTGTGGGCAGATTCATTATCTTTATCGCCGTGCTCATCTTTATCCCCGGCGGCATTGTCTCTCTTTTTAAAAAATAGAGGTTTGTAGATGAAAAAAATCGCCCCGACCCTGATTGTTGCCGCTATTGCCGTTCTGCCGCTCCTCGGCCTCAGTACCTATATTCTCCATGTGCTGATCCTCACCATCATGTGGTCCGTCATAGGTATGGCATGGAACCTTCTCGGCGGCTTTTGCGGGCAGGTCTCCTTCGGCCATGCCGCATTCTTCGGGGTCGGCGCATATACCTCGGGCATTCTCTACAACAAATTCGGCATATCCGCCTGGTGGGGGATGCCGGCAAGTATTGGAGTTGTTGCCGTTTTTGCGCTCTTCATCGGCTTCATAACGCTGCGCCTGCGTGGTCCTTTTTTCGCCTTGGGAACCCTGGCCGTGGGGGTTATTCTCAGGGTCACGGCAGAAAACCTCCCCGATGTCACTGAAGGAAATCTCGGCATCATGATCAGGGAAAGAAGCTGGGTAGACAAGACCTGGTATTTCTACATCATCCTCACTCTTGCCGTCCTGGTTTTCCTGCTGGTAAAAAAGGTCGTCGGCTCCAGGCTCGGCTATTATTTCGTAGCCATCCGGGAAGATCAGGATGCGGCTGAATCTCTCGGTATCAACACCACCTACTACAAGACCATTGCCCTCTGCCTTAGCGCAGTTATTACCGGCCTCGCCGGTGCCTTCTATACGAACTACATGGGATACATCGACCCGAAGGTCGTCTTCGCCCTGCATGACATTTCGATAGTCGTCATCATGGTGGTGATGGTCGGCGGGGTGGCTACCTTCTGGGGCCCGGTAGTCGGCTCCGCCATCATGGTGCTGCTGGCAGAACTGATCAGATCCATACCGATGCTCGGCGCCGCCCACCTCACGTTTTTCGGAGTTCTGCTGATCGTTATCATCATTTTTCTGCCGAACGGCATTATCGGAGACATTCCCAAGTTAAAGCGACTGCTTGGAATCAGGAAGAATTTATGACCCCTCTGCTTGAGTTGAAAGGCATTTCGCGATTTTTTGGCGGCTTGGCTGCGCTGACAGACGTTTCCTTCGAAGTCAGGAAAGACGAGATACTGGGGCTCATCGGGCCCAACGGTGCCGGCAAGACAACCCTTTTCAATGTCGTGAACGGCTTCTACGCTCCATCGAGGGGAGAGGTCTTTTTCAAGGGGGAGAGGATATCGGGACTCAAACCACATCAGGTCTGCGCGCGGGGCTTGGCAAGGACATTCCAGGTAGTAAAGCCTCTGCAGAGAATGTCAGTACTTGATAATGTCATCGCCTCTGCTTTTCTGCGGGCAAAGAGTAAAGCCCAGGCCGTACAAATTGCCGGCGAAGTCCTCCACCTGACCGGTCTGTATGATGACCGGGAAGTCATATCCAAGGGGCTTCCGCTCGGCAAGCGAAAGCGACTGGAAATAGCCCGGGCACTGGCGACAAAGCCTGAATTGATACTGCTTGACGAGTCTTTTGCAGGCCTGAACCCCACGGAACAGAACGAGTCGATCGATATCATAAGAAAGATTAAAGAAATCGGCATTACCATCATGATCATCGAACATAACATGAAGGTTATCATGTCCATTTCGGACAGGATAATTGTGCTCAACTACGGGCAGAAGATAGCCGAGGGGAGTCCGGAGGAAACCAGGAATAATCCTCTCGTGATAGAGGCGTATCTGGGGGAAGCATAACGTGCTTGAATTAAGGAACATAGATGTGTTTTACGGTGATGTCCAGGTCGTCTGGGATGTTTCTTTTTCTGTGGGAAGAGGAGAAATAGCCGCCCTTATCGGTGCCAACGGCGCCGGTAAATCGACCATACTCAAAACCATTTCCGGCATAGTCAAGCCGGCCGGAGGAAAGATCATCTTCGATGGCAAAGAGATACAGCATATTGAGCCCTACGAGCTCATCGAAACCGGCCTGGCACACGTGCCTGAGGCTCGGCGGCTTTTTGTCGAGATGACTGCAGAGGAAAATCTTGATATGGGGTCACTTAAGGGGAACGCGAAAAAAATGCGTGCAGATTCAAAAGCCATGGTCTTTGAATTGTTCCCCCGACTGAAGGAGAGACGCAACCAGCTTGCCGGAACACTAAGCGGTGGGGAGCAGCAAATGCTGGCTATCGGCCGGGGGCTGATGTCGAAGCCGACACTCATCATGTTTGATGAGCCATCACTCGGATTGGCCCCCATTCTGGTGCGGGACATCTTCGCGGTGATCAAAAAGGTCCGCGCCGAAGGTACGACCGTCCTCATTGTCGAGCAGAACGTCAAACAGACCCTGGCCATTGCCGACAGGGCTTATGTCCTCGCAACAGGCAAGCTTGTCATGGAAGGTACCGGTGCATCCCTTCTTGATGATGAACATGTGAAAACAGCATATCTGGGGGTTTGAAGCCCACAGGAGGAGGCAAAGATGACCAGAATTGAACGGTGGATGACCAGGAATCCCGTAACCATTGAAGAGGACGCGTCCATTATCGAGGCGATCCACCTGCTGAAGGAGAAGAATATCAGACGTCTTCCGGTCATGAGAAAGGGGGCGTTCGTCGGGCTGCTTACCGAGCGGATGATAAAAGAGTACACCCCCAGCAAGGCGACCTCCCTCGACACGTGGGAAATCCACTACTTGCTTTCCAAGACCCAGGTTAAGGAGGCCATGAATCGGAAGCCCTTTACGGTAACCCCGGATACAAACCTTACAGACGCTGCCCAGCTGATCCATGACGAGAAGCTGAATGGGCTTTGCGTGCTGGACAACGAAGGAAAACTGGTGGGGATACTGACCACTACCAACATACTTGAGGCACTCATTGCCATATGCAGGAACTCGCCACCAGACAACAACTACTGATATGGGCAGTCGCGACTGACGTCAGCGCAAGGTACGACAGGAGGTAGTGTGCGTTTGTCGCATGGCCTCCCTCTCTCCTGACATGTCCCCGGTTGAGAACATCCCGGCACCAAGCTTTCCCGCCCTGGTTGTGAGCCTTTTTAAATTTGTAAATCAGGCGGCACAATCCGTGACCGTACGGCAAAAAACAGCAAGTTTATCCAGTTGACCCTGGCGCTTATCCGGGTCTTCCTCAAGATGAACCCTGTCGATGAGAAAACCGATCCTTTCGAAATAGCCAATTCCTTCACGCAGCATCTGTCGACAGGAGTCATCCCCGTCAGCAGCACGTTCGGGAAGACAGACCAGCACCTCCCCGCTGGGATTCATCAGCCAGGCCACGTACACCTGAGACTGACCGCCTCCAGTTACCAGACAGACGAAACCATCGCATTTCTGGGGCTGCTTTCCGGTCGGAGCCGCTTGGATCGTGTTGTAGGACTGATAAATCTCGACTACATCGGTTGGAAAGGAATAAGGGATGCCTTTTAGCAATTTATCCGGCAAGAAATCAAGATATTCAGAAGCTTCATCTGATCTGAATTGATCGGAAGCAAAGCTTGCCTGTTGACTGACGAAAGAGATCTCTTTCCGGTCATCCGTTGAAAGAAAGGAGGCATTACTACCTGGCTGTACCGGCGGCAACCCGGTTGGCGATGCGATAACCGCGCGCGCCAGGGCCAGCTGGCGGATATCTTCCTTTAAAGCATTCAACTTTTCTAACGCCGCCTTGCGCTGCGACTGGTTAACCTGCTGCTGCCGCTCGATTTCTTCATGAGCTTTTATTTTAATTTCCGCCGCACTTTTTTCCAATAGGTGCTTCTCGGCGGTCAGGGAATCAACCTTTTTCTTCAATAATTTGAGTTCGGCTGAGGCATTACGCTCAAGGGCATCCATTTCTTGCAATGCAGATCCATTTTTTGCCTTCTCGGCAGACAAAGACACGTTTGCAGCAGCCAGGGCAGCCCGCAAGACCTCAATTTCACCAGTATGTTCGGAATCGTTTCCGGCCAGTTCAGCCATAAGCCTGTTTATTTCTGCCTTCAGATCACCTGTTGCCGCTTGATGGACGGCTTCAACGTCATCATTAATTGCCACCCTGTCGTGCAGGGAGGACTCGAGGGCTTCCTGGAGCTCGCGGCGAATAACCTCAGTTTCTTTTCTGGCCTTATCAAGCTCCTTCTGTTCGGATTTCAACTTTTCGTTTAATAATTCGCTCTCCTGTTTAGAGAGTTTCTGCTCCTTCCTGGCCTGTCTTGCCTCATCTTTGGCGTTCTTCAGGCCTTCCCCGGAACTCTTCAGCATTATCTTGACGTTGTTGAGTTCTTCCTGCACCTTCTGTAACTCCTGTTCTGCGCCAACAAGACGAAGGCGAAATCCTTCTCCTTCCTCACGAAGGGTACGTAAGTCCTCATGCAACGCATCCGGCTCAACCTGCAGAGCAGAACCGGCACTGTTTTCAGCATTGGCAGGCCGTTCAACCATGGAAGCCTGCTGAACGGCTGTTGCCGCGGCCAGACGTCCCCTGAGAACCTCCATCTCGGTTATAAGCTCCATTTGTTCTTGAGACGCCTTTCGGGTGATCTCCTTATTCTCGGCAGTCAGACCTTCTAAAGCCATTTTAGCGGCATCAAGTTGCACGGCAAGAGAAGGCTCCCGCATGACCCTGATATCTTTAATGATCACTTCACGGGTTGCCGAACGAAAATCGATATTGACCTGTTCCATTTCAAAGCCGATGTTTTCAAGAAATCCCTGGGCATCCAGCAAAAGCGCTGCAAGCTTTTCATTATCAGGCCTGAACGGATCGGCAATAAAAATAAAGTTGGATTTTAACTGCTGGTCATGCAATGCCACGTACACACGATGAAGGTTATATTCATTAACAACACAGATGAATGCGTCACAGAGATGTCCCTTGCAGTAATCTGCAGAAGGGACGATGGGATGGGGTGATCGATGGAGCGAAAGAAGGTTTGACTCTTCAATCTTCAGAAAACTTCTGGTGCGATCAATAGAAAAGGTCATCGAAATTCCTCCCCGTCTTTCCGGAAAGGACCGGATTGACGGAGACCTTTCGGCACCCGAAAAAACGGGTGACGAAATCTGATATTTCGGGAACCCGGCTGTCTCAGAGAGACCCTAAGTTATCCGCCCCGTCATCGCTGACGGTTTAGTCTTATCGTTTATCAGAAGGTCAAAAGATATGTAGTCATCACCAAATTATAGAATATGTATTAAAAATTCAAGCATTTTTGTTGACACCAAAAGAAGATTCCGCTGATAGCATATATACCCTACCAACACCCCAACGCCGAATTCACCCATACACCACATACCCTCGCTGCGGCGCCTCGACCTCGCACCATCCGTCAGCATCCGCAACAACCGAAACCGGATTGTAAACAATCTCCTTCCCCCTCCAGGCCAGCGGCTTCAGCGCCTTCCCCGGAAAGGCGGTTTTTACCCGCTGCCTGATCACTCCCCCCGAATTGTTCAGGGCAAAGACCAACCCCGGCAGATCCCCGAAGCCGCTTCGCTCCATGGCGTAGAACAGGTCATCCGCATACAGGATGTTCGTCCCCCCGCCTGCGTGGCTCTCGTGAACCTGCACGAGCCGTTCGATCCCGCCCGGCTCCCCCGGCTCACCCAGACCGTAGCGGAAATAATCCTTCCAGTAGACGCACGGATACCCTTCGTGAGTCAGGATGAAGGCGTAGGCAAGCATCTTGTCGTTGATGATTTCGGGGGGGGAGTCGCCGCCGCGGAAGTCGTGGTTGTCGACGAAGGTGACCGCCTCGAAGGGACGGTCCTTCATCAGGACGCCGCCGTCAGCTAATGTTCTCAGGCTGAATCCGGGCGTGTCGCAAAGATCTTTCAGCCGGTACCGCAACGGGAAGTCGAACGCCCCGACCCGGTTATCGGCCCACTTGTTCACCGAGTCGAGCCAGCTGTCGATGAAGTCGTCACCGGCCCAGCATTCCCCGACACCGAATAGATCGACCTTAACCTTATCCCGCGTGTACTGCCGGTCGTGGATCGCCCTGACGATCCAGGCGCCGAACCCCTTGACGAAGTCATACCTGAAGCCGTCGAAGCCGATCTCCTGAATCATCCACTTGGCATGGTTCAGGATGCCGGTTGAGACGCGGGGATTGATGTGGCAGAGGTCCGGCATGCTGCCGAAAGCGACGTCGTCCAGTTCCCTGTAGGGTGAGGGGTTGAAACAGGTCCAGTCGCGGGTGAAGATGTTGCTTAAGGGGGAAAATTTCGTCCACCGTTTCAGCTGCAGGATCGGGTTGAACTCCTCCTCATCGGCGCCGTTGTTGTGATTCAGAACCAGGTCGCCGTACACCTTCATCCGCCGGTCGTGAACCGCTTTGGTCAGCGCTTTCAGTTCTTCCTTCGAGCCGTACCAGAGGTCCGCTTTTCACCGGGTGTGACACTCTTTTGCGCGAAATCGCCGAGGTCGTAATAGTCGTAGACATCGTACCCCATCGACATGCCACCGATGTTCGACCCCTTGCTGGCGGGGGGCAGCCAGAGTGCGGTAAAACCGGCGTTCCGGATTTCGTCCAGCTTTGTAGAGACAAAGTTCCACCAGGCGAACTCCTGCTGATCCTCCCGTGGACAATCCCAATAAAATGACTGCATCAGAACACCCATAGCTTTTTCCCTCCCTGAAATTTCCGGCTTTCCGGAACACCAGGGGGGACGATGTTGATTAGTTGTCCAACCCGGCACCTAATCTACAAATAAGCAACGTCCCCTCAAGTCCCTCAAACAAGTGTCGGCCCCCAGTGTGCACCCTCATGATTTCAGCTGATGACGTAATAAAGTGTCAATTGCTTCATCAACTCCCCTTCCCTGCCATTCAGCCAGCCACCTGTTTACTTTACCACACAAACGACAAAAGGCCGCACAATCAGCCTGTCAGTTGACCACAGCGACCCAGCAACAAGGGAATGGCCCCTGTGCAGATATCATCACCCTCCCCCCTTAATCCACAACATTGAATTTTATCTATTTAACTGCGTTTTATTTTTTTGCAAATAAACTTTTAGTCTGTTTTTATAATAATACCGTCATGCTGAACGCAGGCGGACAGTGATGATAAAAAAGGCTATTCCCAGAATATCCACCTTACTAACAACTCGTATTAAATCGGATGATAACACTCTACATTTCCCTTGACATATAAATTGGTATTGAGGTACTTATTTGCATGTATAAAAATATAGTTTGATTTTGTAGCCGCCGGCCCTTTTTTGATTCTTCAACAGGTTATGGATCCACAGATGTTTACATCAACTATCGGAAAACTTAAGGAGGAGCTTCATGAGCACACCAGACGAGATCATTTCCAGAACAGCCCCATCCCACCTGATCGACCACAACCTGATTGACCGCGAGGTAGAAAGTCTCTGTAACGGCATGGTCCTTTACGAAAAGCGCCCGGCCAAACGTCGTGACGGCAGCGTTGCAGACGGACTCTACAACGCCTGGATCATCTTCAACAATCCCAAACAGTACAACTCCTATACGACGGACATGGTCAAGGCGACAATCCTGGCCTTCCGGCGTGCCTCAGTCGACCGCGAAGTCAACGCCGTCGTCTTCACCGCCGTCGGCGACAAGGCATTTTGCACCGGCGGCAATACAAAGGAATACGCCGAGTATTACGCGGGTAATCCGCAGGAATACCGCCAGTACATGCGCCTGTTCAACGATATGGTCTCGGCAATTCTGGGATGCGACAAGCCGGTCGTCTGCCGGGTCAACGGCATGCGGATCGGCGGCGGCCAGGAAATCGGCATGGCCTGCGACTTCACCATCGCCCAGGATCTGGCCAACTTCGGACAGGCCGGCCCAAAACATGGTTCCGCAGCTATCGGCGGGGCCACCGACTTCCTGCCGGTCATGATCGGCTGTGAGCAGGCCATGGTTTCCGGTACGCTCTGCGAACCGTTCTCGGCCCACAAGGCGGCCCGGCTCGGCATCGTTGCCGACGTGGTGCCGGCTCTTAAGATCAACGGGGCATTCGTCGCCAATCCGACCGTGATTTCCGACCGGATGCTGGATGAGTATGGCCGGATTATTCACGGCGATTTCAAGAGCGGGGCCGAATTTAAGGACGGGCTCGCCCTGCAGAAAAGCGGCGAAGTCGACCTGAGCCTTCTGGACCGGAAAATTGAGGAGCTCTGCGCCAAACTGCTTGAGACATTCCCGGAATGCATGACCAAGAGCCTTGAAGAGCTGCGCAAACCAAAGCTGGAAGCCTGGAACAAGAACAAGGAAAACTCCCGTGCCTGGCTGGCTCTCAACATGATGAACGAAGCGCGCACCGGCTTCCGGGCCTTCAACGAAGGAACCAAGGAGACCGGTCGGGAGATCGACTTCGTCAAGCTGCGGCAGGGTCTGGCCAAAGGGGTGCCTTGGACCGAGGAGTTGATCGAGAGCCTGATGCCGGGTGTCAAGGGCTGATTCCGATCAAGGGTGAGTTGATGAGATATGAGCATCCGGAAATCGCCGCCTGACACATAGCAGATCAAACGCAGACTATAATTTCTAACCAAAGGAGATAATCATGGGAGTTACCACGGAGTTGACGGACTACATGGGGTTTCAGGGGCTTCTTACCGACGAGGAAAAGCTGGTACGGGAGACGGCCCGCAAATTCGTCAATGACGAGGTGCTGCCGATAATCGATGAACATGCCCAGAAGGAGACCTTCCCCGTCCATCTGATCAAAAAAATGGGGGAACTGGGGTTCTATGGCCCCAACCTGCCTGAAAAGTACGGCTGTGC
>VFJM01000434.1 GCA_009886055.1 Geobacter sp.
AGGGGAAACTTGTGTTTCTTGCAAAAAGCCTGGATAACCACATCGGCCTGATTAAGCCGGGAAAGTTTCATATTCCGCGCCTTGATGGTCATGACATCATCCAGCAGAATCACCACCTGACGCAGTTCGCGGGTAACGATGCCGATGTTGACGACAATGATTTTAAGATCAGCCGGAGCATAGTTCTTCAACAGCGGCGGAGTCAGCATTAAATATCCTTCCGCAATATCCTGCGCAAGTTTCTTCGGGCTGCCGGCAATAGGCATGGTTCCTCCGTAATCTCTCAGTGGTGTCAAGGGAGAGTCATCCCCGAGACCCACCTTATTTGCCCTTCGTATTCATTCAGTGCCTTACCTCCTGAAGTACCCCCCTTTAACGGAGCGGGCGCTATCCTGACGGTTTTATCGGTCAGGTCTGGCGGCCTTGCTGGGCATGCTCTGGAATAAACTTTATTTCAAGATGACAGCCGACTGCATGTGCATATCTTTTGAGCGTGGTTATGGAAGGGGCGTGTTTTCCAACTGCTTCAAGCCTTGATATTGCGCTCTTTGTTGTTCCCATGATTTCGGCGACGGCTTCCTGTGAAAAACCGACTCGTGCTCGGGCAGCAAGCATCTCTTTTGCCAGAGCGTATTCCTCTCCCAAATCTTCATATGCCATCTTAAAGCCTTCCCGTTTCTTGGCTTTTTCAAGAAATGCATTGTGGTCATGAGTTACAGGTTGATATTTTAATTCAGCCATTTTGAACCTCCTTTATTCTTTTCCGAGCAATTTTCAGTTCCTGTTCCGGAGTGGTCTGTGTTTTCTTGATGAATGCATGCAGTATTACGATCCGTTGTCCGACAACAAAACAATAAAATGCTCGTCCAATTCCTTCTCGGCCACGAGGTCGCACCTCAAAGATGCCGCTACCCATTGCCCTCGAGTGCGGCATTCGCAGGTTCGGTCCAAACTCCATTAGTAGTTCGAGCATTCGCGCGTAATCTGCAAGTATGCCATCAGGCCAGGATTCAATTTCGGTTTGGACGCGAGAATGAAAATATTCGATGGTGTAGTTCATATGAGGAGGTTAGCATATTTGCTAACTAGCGTCAATTGCCTTTGCAAGCATGACGAATTGAGGAGTTAGTTATTTCGAAGGCACCTATCAAAGGTCTCGCTGGCAACTCGGAGGCTGTAGGCCATCCGAACGCAGGTGTTCGTTGGGCTTCAGATGTAGGGACTTATTGGTTCAAAAACAGCAACCGCTCCCGCCTGCTTTCCCCAGATTGTGATCCCGCAGCCATTCGGTGATCATCCCCGAGGCGCAGCCGACCCCGGCATCAACCGTGATCGCCTTGACCGGGCAGTTGAGGGCGCAGGCGCCGCACTCCATGCAGGCGTCGAGATCACGGATAACAGCTTTTTTTTC
>VFJM01000357.1 GCA_009886055.1 Geobacter sp.
AAATCTTTTTATCAGGGAACCGAAGTCATCAAAAAAGAAAAGAGAAAAGGCAGAACAGCTGCAGAATGTCATCTCACTGCGCATAAATGATGATGAAAAGAGGGCGCTGGAAAAGCTGACAAAGTCTACATCCAAAAGCATCACCGAGATCATGAGGGAGGCTATTGATCTCTGGAGCTCCAAACGCCGCAAGTTGTGCATGGATTAACGGTAATTATGTCATTAAATCAAGGAGGCAGTACACATGGAATGGCTGACTGACCCGCAGGTCTGGATGGCGCTGGCAACACTGACTGCGCTGGAAATAGTACTCGGCATCGACAACATTATTTTCATCTCGATTCAGGCGAGCAAGCTCCCCCCGCATCAGCAGGAGAAGGCCCGACTTGTCGGACTCGGGCTGGCAATGTTTATCCGCGTCGCGCTTCTCTTTTCGCTGACCTGGCTGATGGGGCTAACTGCGCCGCTGTTTACCGTGCTGGGCAACGAGATCTCCGGACGCGACCTGATCCTGATATCCGGCGGCCTGTTTCTCCTCTGGAAAAGCACGATGGAGATTCATGAGAAGCTTGAAGGTGAGGAAGAGATTTCATCCGCTCGTGTCGCGGCAACCTTTGGCGCGGTTATTGTCCAAATCCTGCTGCTCGACATCGTCTTTTCTCTCGATTCGATTATCACCGCACTCGGGATGGCCAGCCAGCTCGCTGTAATGGTTACTGCGGTAGTCATTTCCGTCATCTTCATGATGCTCTTCTCCGGGAAAATCAGCGCCTTCGTCGAGAAACATCCGACCATCAAGATGCTGGCGCTCAGCTTCCTGCTCCTGATCGGGGTGGCGCTGATCGGCGATGGATTCGATATGCACATCCCCAAAGGATATATCTATTTTGCCATGGCCTTCTCGGTGCTGGTCGAGATGCTCAACCTGAGACTCAGGCGCGGTACTCCGGTCAAGCTTCATCAACCACATCTGGAAGGAACCACCGAACCCTGATATGCAGGAGCGGTGTGACAACGCTATCACCCCCGGCGGAGCCGGGCACGCTACACCAAGGAGACAACAGAATGAAAAGACACATAGTCAAGGTATTTGCGGTTATCGCTGCCGTACTGTTCATGAGCATCACCGTTATGGAGCTCAACGCCGAAGCAAGGGCCGGCGGCAGCCGCTCCATGGGGAGCCGCGGATATCGCAGCTACTCCAGGCCGGTCAGTCCCTCCTCCCAGCCAGGTTCGTCAGCAGCAGCGCCGGGCGCCTTCCAACAGCCGGCCGGCGGCGGTTTCATGAGGAGCATGGCCGGTGGACTTGCAGGTGGAATGCTGGGAAGCATGCTGTTCAGCGGCTCTGCCGGAGCCGGTGGCGGTATGGGAAGCGGCACGGGCGGCGGCATCGGCCTGTTTGAAATCATTCTTTTGGCAGGCGGCGGCTATCTTCTGTACCGCTACATGAAAAAGAAAAGGGCCGAAAGCTCCTCTGACCAGTATCGTCAGTGACCGTAAATCGGAAGCACAAGGGAGACGACAATGCTTAAAAACAAGTTTATTCTCATTCTGATTCTGGTGTCGGTGGTACTGCCTTTTGTTTCATCACTGGTCGTTTTTTATGCCGATTGGCTCTTTTTCGTCGAGACCGGCTTCTCGTCAGTCTTTACAACAACCCTGTCGGCCAAGTTAGGGACGGGGCTGTTCTTCGGTGCGGTTCTGTTTGTCGCGCTTCTTATTAATGTGTTGTATGCGAACAGGGCTCACTTTCCCTACAGCGGTGTTTTCATGGTGGGGGGCAGCATCCGTGTACAAAGAGATGAAGCCGTTCGTTTTGTAAAGCCTCTGGCACTCCTTGTCAGTCTGCTGCTGGCACTGTTTGCGGGTAACTGGGGTGCCTTGCGCTGGGAAGAGGTTCTGCTGTTCACGAACAGGGTGAGCGTCGGCACCGTTGACCCGGTTATCGGCAAGGATATCGGCTTTTATCTGTTCAGCCTGCCGTTCTGGGAGATGCTCAAAGGCTTTGCCGGCTTCGCGCTGCTGGCGTCGGCTGTCTTGGCCGGGGCTGTCTACTTTGTGCGCGGCGGCATCATTCTGACGGAGCGGGGTGCAGCGGTCGACGAAAAGGTCCGCCGGCATCTTGCGGTGCTGGTCGGAGTCTTTGCCTGCGTGATCGCTGCCGGCTTCTATCTGGACAGCTTCAGGCTGCTGTACTCCAATAACGGTGCCTTTTACGGTGCCGGGTATGTGGATGTCAACTCGCGACTGCTGACCTACCGGGTCCTCACGTTCCTGACTCCGCTGGCAGGGATCATGCTGGCGGCCGGGATCTGGAAAGGCGCCTGGCGGATGGCGCTGTTGCCGCCGGTCGTCGTTGTAGCACTGTATGTAATAGGTATCCGGGTCTATCCGGGAGTGCTGCAGAAATTCAAGGTTGCACCCAACGAACTGGCCCTTGAGACACCATATATTGAAAATAATCTTAAATTTACGCGTTTCGGCTACGATCTGGAAAAAATTGAAACGGTACCATTTGATGTCGATACGAAACTTTCCGCCGCCGACATTGCCAATAATGATGCCACTATTAAAAACATTCGCTTATGGGACCATGCGCCGCTGCTCAAGACGTATAGCCAGCTACAGCAGATCAGGACCTATTACAAATTTTTCGATGTGGACAATGACCGCTATCTGGTGAACGGTCAGTATTCCCAGGTCATGCTGTCGCCGCGCGAACTTTCATACGCCGATCTTCCGAGTAAAAACTGGATCAACGAGCGTCTTATATTCACCCACGGCAACGGCATCACCTTCGGCCCGGTCAGCCGGATCAGCAAGGAAGGGCTCCCGGAATTTTTCGTCAAGGATATCCCGGCCGTCAGTCTGGCCGACATCAAGGTAACAAGGCCGGAAATCTATTTCGGCGAACTTTCCAACGATTATGTGGTGGTTAAGACCAAAGTCCCGGAATTCAGTTATCCGACCACCACCGGCAATGTCAATACGACATATGCCGGAATGGGGGGGGTGCCGATTGATTCGCTGCTCAAAAAGGCGCTGTTCGCCGCCAGATTTAAAACAGAAAAAATCCTGCTTTCGTCGGATATCACCGCCGAGAGCCGCATCATCTACAACCGCAACATCAACGAGCGGATCAGGACGATTGCACCGTTTCTCCGCTTCGACGGCGATCCCTACATGGTGGTGGACGAGAAGGGTGGGCTCAAATGGATCATCGATGCCTATACCTATTCGGACCACCTCCCCTATTCGAAGCCGCTCCGGGGTGGTGTCAACTACATGAGAAACTCCGTCAAAACGGTTGTCGATGCCTATGACGGTTCGGTCAGCTTTTATATCAGCGATCCGAATGATGTTCTGGTAAAGGTCTACAGTCAGATCTTTCCCGGTCTGCTCAAGCCGCTTGCCGCAATGCCTGACGACCTTCGCAGGCACGTCCGCTACCCGCATCAGTTCCTTCAAATTCAGGCCGCCATGTTTGCCGCCTATCACATGACCGACCCGAAGGTGTTCTACAACAAGGAGAATCTCTGGGAAATCCCTGCCCTCGGCGACAAACCGATGGAACCGTATTACACGATCATGAAACTGCCGGGTGAAAAGGTGGAGGAATACATCCTGCTCCTGCCGTTTACCCCCTCCAAGCGGGATAACCTCGCGGCATGGCTGACGGCACGATGCGACGGGGACAATTACGGCAAGATCCTGGCCTACACCTTCCCGCGCGATCGTTTGATCTATGGGCCGAAACAGATCGACGCCCGTATCAATCAGGATTCCTTCATATCCCAGCAGTTGTCGCTCTGGAACCAGCGCGGCTCGGAGGTCATCCGCGGGAGCCTGCTGGTGATACCGATTGAAAAGTCGCTGCTCTACGTCCAGCCGCTGTTTTTGGCGGCCGACAAGGCCGGCCTGCCCGAGCTGAAGAGGGTGATTGTCGCCTTCGGCGATCAGGTTGTGATGGAGGAGAACCTGGAATTGGCCCTGCAACGGCTCTTCGGAGCTAAAAAAAGTGTCGCTGCCGCCGCCACGGCGGTCACGACAGATTCGAAAGCATCGCCGGCCGCGCTGGCCAAGGAAGCGATGAGCCTCTATGAGAAGGCGATCACCCTGCAGCGCCAGGGGAACTGGTCCGGGTATGGTGATGAGCTGCGCAAGCTGGAACAGGTGCTGCAGCGGATGGCGAAGTAATCTGTACAGTTACGCGGCCTCAGGCCGGACATGACACAGGAGAAGTGATTATGAAAAAATTGGCGGCAGGATTATTGGCAGCGATGGTTTTCGTGTTTGCGGTGCAGGCTCAGGCGACGGAGGTCACCTGGCAGAAGGATATCAAGCCGATCTTTGACAAACAGTGCGCGGGGTGCCACGGCGCCGATTCTCCGGAACATGATGCCTTTGCCAAAGACAAAAAAGGGTTCACTGACAAAGGGATCGGCATGCGGATGGACACTTACAGCCATCTGATCACCTACGTTGGCTGGCCGTATACCGGCGCCATGATGCGGCGCCTGGATGACGGCAGTGGCAAGCCCGATAAAAAAGCGGGTAACATGTACGAGTACCTCGGAGCAACGGAAGCCGAACGTAAGGCTAACCTGGAAACATTCAAGGGTTGGATCGGCAACTGGAATCTGAAAAGGGGCAAGGACGTCACCAAGGAAGAGCTGAATTCCCTTAAAATTAAATACTGACCCGACCTGGTAATGGGGTAACGCGTGAAGCATCTTGTTTTCAAAACACTGGGGCATGCCAAACGCCTGGTCGTTATTGTGATCGGCTTCACGATCCTGGCTGCCGGGGTAGCCATGATCGTGCTGCCGGGACCGGCGATTGTCGTTATCCCGGTCGGATTGGCTGTGCTGGCAACTGAATTCATCTGGGCCAGAAAGCTTCTGGTTACGGTAAAAGAGCGCATTGTGCGTATGAGGAAATGGAACGGATGACAGAACAATCATTGATGTGGGGCGCTTTCGGATTGCTGATGGTCGTCATGCTGACGATCGATCTCGGCATGAATCGCACAGCCCACGTGGTTTCATTCCGCCAGGCGCTGACCTGGAGCGTTGTCTGGGTTTCGCTGGCGCTGGCATTCAATGTCGGGATATACGTTTTTCTGGGCCAGACCAAGGCTCTTGAGTTTTTCACCGGCTATATCATCGAAAAATCGCTGTCGGTCGATAACCTGTTCGTTTTCATCATGATCTTCGCCTATTTCAAGATCCGTGTTGAGCATCAGGCACGCATCCTGAAGTGGGGCATCATCGGTGCGCTGGTCCTGCGGGCGTTGTTTATATTCATCGGTATCGGCCTTCTTACGTACTTCCACTGGTTGTTCTATCTGTTCGGAGTGCTGCTGCTGTATACCGCCTGGAAGATGGCTTTTGGGGGGCAAGAGGAGATACATCCGGACAACAATATGCTGGTCAAGCTGGCCCGCAGACTGTTTCCCTTCACGAAGCGGGTTCGCGGCGACTGGTTCTTCAAACGCAGGAATGGTTTGCTGGTAGCCAGCCCGCTGTTTCTGGCGCTGGTCATGGTGGAGAGCAGCGACGTGCTGTTCGCCATCGACTCGATCCCGGCTATATTTGCCGTAACCCTCGACCCGTTCATCGTCTTTACCTCCAACATCTTCGCTATCATGGGGCTGCGGGCGCTCTACTTCCTGCTGGCCAGCGTCATGGGGATGTTCGTATACCTGAAGCTTGGGATATCATCCATCCTGGCTTTTGTCGGCGGCAAGATGATCGCAACTGCCATGGGTTTCCACATCCCGATTCAGGTTTCGCTGGGGGTTATCTTTACCTGCCTTGCCATGTCAATCCTCGCTTCACTGATTATCGGCAGAAAACGAGCAAAACAGGCTGTTTCAATTAAAAACAAGTGATTTTAAGACACACCACTCTCAAGGAGGAAACACCCATGAAATGCCCGGTATGTACGACAACGGATCTGACGATGTCTGATCGCCAGGGGATCGAGATCGACTACTGCCCGCAATGCCGGGGAGTATGGCTGGACCGGGGGGAACTGGATAAAATAATTGAGCGCTCCGCAGTTGTGTCCGTGCAGCAGCCGGTGGAAGCCCCCCAGCCGCGATACCGCGAACAGGAATATCCGTCGTCACACATGAAGCATGGTCATGACAATCATCATGGTTACAAACAGCAGCATAGCGGCGGACATTACGGTCAGCATAAGAAAAAGTCACTGTTGAGCGAACTGTTCGATTTTTGATGATAAAAAACAGGCAGGACTAAAACAACGGAACTTGACATGGAACAAACGATTTTTATCAGCACCTTTGGATTGATTTTTCTGGCGGAGCTGGGTGACAAGACCCAACTGACCGCTATTGCCCTGGCGTTGCGCTATCCGTGGCAGAAAATTTTTGTCGGGATTGCGGCCGCTTTTTTCGTGCTTAATCTGGCCGCCGTCGTGGTAGGGAAGGTGCTGTTCCTGCTGCTGCCGATCTTCTGGGTGACACTCGTTTCAGCGCTGCTCTTTCTCTATTTCGGTTATAGCACCCTGCGGCATGCCTGCGACAGCCAGGATGAGGAAGACGGACCGCCACCCACCGCGGCCACTGCCGCACGCACCGCCTTCATCATGATCTTTATGGCGGAGCTGGGTGACAAAACCCAGCTGGTGACCGCCAGCCAGGCGGCCCAGCACTCCGACAGTCTGGCCGGGATGGGTATGGTCTTTTTGTCGTCCACTCTGGCATTGTGGAGCGTGGCACTGCTGGGGATATTTGCCGGCAAGCAGCTGGTTCGCTTCATTCCGCTCTGCTGGATCCACCGAACTGCAGGTTTCATGTTTCTGGTGTTCGGTGTTGCCGCGCTCTGGAAACTCAAGGGCATGTAGCTAATTATGATGTCCCTGTTTATTCATAAACCGCTTATGGCATTTTTAGTTGTTGTTGCGGTACTTCTGGTGCCGCTTCACTCTGTTGCCCATGATGTTACACCAGCTGCAGCGCAGGGTGCCTGCGCCTGTCAGATGGTGACAGCCGACGGTCGTGTGGATAATTCCGAACAACAGTCGGATCAATGTCCGGTCAATAATGCCGGCGACTGCTGCGACAGCGATGAATGCGGTCAGGATGTCACAGAGCCTCCGTTTGCGTGTCATGTAAAAGTAAATTCTTCCGTAAAACTACTATTCTCTACTGATGCCCACAGCCATGTCCCCACGGTGTATCTCGCCATTTTTGTCCCTCCGGAACGTTGATCTCTATCCAGACAGTTGTATGACAACGCAGTGCCCTTGACACTCGCTGGCCGTCTTTGTGCCGGTGTTCGAGGCATTTGTCGATGACGTGAGCAACCACATTTCCGGGGGTGAAGAATGTACGTTTGTTACTTACGGGATCCATAAATCGAGCAAGCGGCATGGCGCAACCATGAACACCAAACTCAAGGAGTTAAAATGAAAAAACACGTTGTCAAAGTAGTAACAATAATGGCGGCAGTACTGTTTGTTAGCATCACCGTGCTGGAGCTGAATGCTCACGCCAGGGCAGGAGGAAGCCGCTCTTCCGGCGGCGGTTCACGCAGCTATTCAAGGCCGGCCGGTTCTTCCACGCAGTCCAGCCAGACACGGCAGCAGGCCGCTCCTGCACCAGGTCAGCCGCAGCAGCCTGGTGGCGGTTTTATGCGGAGTATGGCTGGCGGAATCGCGGGTGGAATGCTGGGAAGCATGCTCTTCAGCAGCTTTGCCGGAGCAGGCGCAGGAACTGCTGGCGGTGCGGGAGGCGGTGGCATCGGCCTGTTTGAGATCATTTTGCTGGCTGGTGGCGGCTATCTTATTTACCGCTATATCAGGAAAAAGCGTGCTGACAGTGAAGCTGCTCCTTTCGGACAGGGTGGCCATCAACGCGGAGCGGTAATTCCCATTTCCGGTGTACCGCAGTATGTAGAACCGGTAGCCGATGATGTTGCAACCGGTCTCGCTCATATCCGTCAAATGGATCATTCCTTTGATGAACGCACATTCAATGACCTGGTGATGGACAACTTCTTCAAAATCCAAGGGGCCTGGATGAATCGCGACCTGTCGCCGGTCTCGGGCATTCTGACCGATGAGATGAAGCGGATATTTCAGACGGACCTGGATCAGTTGCTGAAAGATAAACAGATCAACAGGCTGGAAAATATTGCCGTCAGGAATGTTGATATTGCCGAAGTGTGGCAGGAATCGGGGCAGGACTTTATCACAACATCCCTTTATGCCAACCTGCTTGATTATACGACCGATGAGCTGAACGGAGCGGTCGTGTCAGGCAGCAAGAGCGAGCCGGTTAAATTTGAGGAGTTCTGGACATTTACTAGGGCCGTCGGCAACAATCCGTGGCGGCTGTCGGATATCGGCCAGAAATAAATTATTTTTCTGCAAATAACCGCATTATATCAACGTACTAACAGAGGAGCCTCAAAATGAATCAGAATAATGTTGATAAAACAATAGCGTCTGTTGAAACTATGCTGAAAAAGCTCCCGGCAGGATTATTTCTGATTGCAGGCGCCATCGTGTTCATCATGATTTTTTTCCGGCCATGGGTTCAAGTTGGTCCAGGGCAAAGAGGGATCGTTCTTGATTTCGGCGCTGTGCAGAATCAGGTTCTGGACGAAGGTTTACATATGCTGATCCCGGTAATGCAGAAGGTCGTGCTCATGGATGTGAAGGTGCAAAAGGTTGAGACCGATGCGGCGGCAGCATCTGCAGATCTTCAGGATATCAGTACACGGGTGGCCTTGAACTATCATATCGTTCAGGACAAGGCCAACGTTGTCTACCAGAATATAGGTGTCCAGTTCGGGGAGCGAATTATTGACCCTGCCATCCAGGAGGTAGTCAAGGCGGTAACGGCCAAGTACACTGCAGAGGAGCTTATCACCAAGCGGGCGATTGTCGGTGAAGCGATGCGGCTGGCTCTGGCAGAGAGACTTGTCGTCAATAATATAGCCGTAGATGCATTTTCCATCATGACTTTCAGTTTCTCGAAGGTTTTCACCGAGGCGATCGAATCCAAGCAGACGGCGGAACAGCTGGCCTTGAAAGCAAAAAGGGATCTCGACAGGATAAAGATCGAGGCAGAGCAGAAAATCACTGCGGCCAAAGCGGAAGCAGAGTCGCTCAGGCTGCAGCGGGCAAACATTTCGACTGACCTGATCGAACTGCGTAAAATCGAAGCTAATATGAAAGCCATCGAAAAATGGAATGGCATACTCCCCCAGGTAACAGGCGGTGGATCCATTCCTCTGATTGGCCTGGGTGATTCACTGGAAAAAATCAAAAAGTAGCTGATAGCCGTTGAAGACGGCCAAGGGAAAGTACAGCGCCACAGCGGTAATGGTTGTTCTGCTGGCCGTCTTCACCGGTAAGGGGCACCTCAAACTTGTGGTAACAATACTCCAAGCTGCAATAAATTATCTTTCCCGAATACTCATCTACACCGGAGAAAAAATACTATGAAACACACTACATTGCTTATTCTTCTAATCGGGATTATGGCTCTATGCGGCTGCACAACTGAAAAGGCACCCGTACCGCAACAACAGATCGCTGCGATCTCGCTCTCCGCTGCTGACAAAGAAAAACTGCAGGCGTTCCAGAAGGAGATCCTGAACATTGAGAACATTACGGACAAGGCTGTCAAGTTGGCAGGAGATGAACTGATGAACTTCATCAAGGGAGGCGGAGCTTCGATCAACCTCCCTTCAATAGTTGACAAGGCAAAGGCTGAATGCCTGCTGGCGGGAGAAATACTTGCCAAAAAGGCTATTCCGGAGGCTTTGCCTCCGGAAGTAAAAACTCTTCTTAACGACAGCAGAACAGGTCTGATTGCGGCGTATAAGGCATATGCCGAGTCATTTGATGCCATCAAGAGCTTTGTCTCTGACAAAAATCCTGTAGCGCTGCTTGAGTATCGTAAGAAAAATGCGCAGGCTCAGGAGCTTTATAATGGAGCGGCTGACAAGTTTAAAGCGATTATGACGGCAGCCGGAGTACCGCAGTAACACCGCAACAACAATGCAGAAGAATATGTCATATTATATGACTTGACCAACAGGCTTGTTTGATACTAGAAATGATCGACAATTTTAAACAGGTATTTCTATGAGATTTTTTCGACCCACAACCAGATTCTCGGCTATGCTGCTGCTCGTGTTGACAGTATACATAGTCGCGCATAGCCTCCTCCTGCCAAAGCATGAGTTAAGCTCGCTTCAGGAACAAGCCATCTGCACAGCTTCTCTTGCCACAGAGAACGGCGGCGATGTGGAAACGCGTCTGGGAGATTTTAAGCCGCCCAAGCACTCGTTCATTGATTATTCGACCTTTTTTGCTCCCAACAACCTACTCCCTGCCTACAATCCAGTTATTTCCAGACTACTACCCCATGAGCCATTCCAGGCTCTCCAAAATGTTTATCTTGATATAAGCGTCCCTCCGGATAGCCTCGCCTGATTTTAGCCTAGAACTCACTGACGCTCCATATAAGCGGTCTCCCGCTTTGCCGTGGTTTCAACTTTGCCGCTGGCATTTCCCCTGTAGATGGCTATTCGAGACTTTAATCGTAAGGAAATGTCGTTCTTTCGCTGGAGCAACGCCTTCATTTTTAGTAACACTTGCATATAAATAACAGAAATGGGTCTGGGAGCTCTGTTGCGCTCCCAGACTATCTGAATCTCAATAAAAGAGGACACTACGATGGAAAATAATTCTACAGCAGTATCAGCCACCCCGGATCACACCCTGGTCGGCATTCTGACCGGCAGCCCCAATGACCTGCCGACCGTTGTCAAGGTGCGTGACACCCTGACCGAGCTCGGTATCAAAAGTGAAATCATCGTTGCATCAGCCCATCGCACCCCGGACAAGGTCTTTGCCTATCTGGACCGTGCCCACCGCGAAGGGGTGCAGGTGCTGATCGGCTGCGCCGGGGTCGCCGCCCACTTGGCTGGTGTGGTTGCCGGACATACCCGCTTACCGGTGATCGGCCTGCCGCTGGGCAACGGCCCCCTGACCGGTCTCGACAGCCTGCTCTCCACAGTGCAGATGCCTCCTGGAGTGCCGGTTGCCACCGTCGCCATTGATGGGTCGCGCAATGCCGCTATGCTGGCTGCCCGTATTCTGGCACTTAAATACCCGGAAATTGACTTGGCACTTGAGCAGGCTGCCAGGCGTGAACGTGAACGCTACGACCTGACCGCCGACGAGGCTCTGGCAAAACTATCTGCATGAACATGACAAAACTGGAGGAGTCTTTACCATGAAAGATCTCGAACGCTTCATAGCCGGTTTCCGAACCTTTCAGAAAGATTATTTCGGCCCGGAGACCCCACAGTTCGAGCCGCTCAAGCAGGGGCAAAGCCCCAAGACGATGATAATCGGCTGTTCCGATTCGCGGGTTGACCCGGCCATCCTTACTAACTGTGCGCCGGGGGATATTTTCACCGTCCGCAACGTAGCCAATCTGGTGCCACCCTACGAAGAAGACGGGGGTCGGCACGGCGTCAGTGCCGCCCTCGAATTTGCCGTCTGTCACCTGAAGGTAGAACACATCATTGTGTTGGGGCACTCCCAGTGTGGTGGCATCAATGCCCTCATGGCTGGCAGTTGTGGCTGCAAGGGAGATGGCTTCATCTCCAACTGGATGTCGATCGCTGCGCCGGCACGGGAGAAGGTGCTGGCTGAATTGCCGGGCAAAGATGCAAAGTTGCAGCAACGGGCTGCCGAACAGGCGGCCATTCTGCTCTCTCTGGAGAATCTCCACTCCTTCTCCTGGATCGATCAGCGGGTGAAAGCCGGAGACCTTTCGCTCCATGGCTGGTATTTTGACCTGAATGCCGGGGAACTATCCGAGTACCGTCACGAGTCCGGCCTTTTCCAGAAGATTAACTAAACTCATATCAATTTAAAGGAATGCACAAAATGCCCACTATTTTGACCACCAATTTTCCTGCCCTGAAACTGACAGCCCGTGGCAAAGTCCGCGACATCTACGACCTGGGTGAGACCCTGCTGATCGTCACCACCGACCGGATATCCGCCTTCGATGTCATTATGGACGAGGGTATTCCTGACAAGGGGTATGTCCTGACGCAGATCTCCGCCTTCTGGTTCCGCCAGATGGAAGACATTATCCCCAATCACATTATCTCTACCGATGTGAAGGATTTCCCTGCCGAGTGCCAGCAGTACGTCGAGATCCTGGAAGGGCGTTCCATGCTGGTGAAAAAAGCGTCGCCCCTGCCGGTGGAATGTATCGTACGCGGCTACATCTCCGGTTCCGGCTGGAAGGATTACAAGTCCACCGGTTCTATCTGCGGCATCCGGTTGCCGGAGGGGTTGCTCGAATCAGCCAAACTGGAACAACCGATCTTTACCCCTTCCACCAAGGCTGATCTCGGAGAGCATGACGAAAATATTTCTTTTGACCGCTGCGTGGAGCTGGTAGGGCTGGAGGTTGCTGAAAAAATCCGCGACGTGACCATCGCCATCTACAAAAAAGCCCGTGATATTGCCGCGACCAAGGGAATCATCATCGCCGACACCAAGTTCGAGTACGGCATCCATAACGGCGAGTTGATTATCATCGACGAGTGCATGACACCGGACTCCTCGCGCTTCTGGCCAATTGACGGTTACCAGCCGGGCGGCGCCCAGCCCAGTTTTGACAAGCAGTTTTTGCGGGATTATCTGGAAACTCTGGAGTGGGGGAAGAGTGCCCCGCCACCGCCGCTGCCGGATGAGATCGTCCGTAAAACCGGAGAAAAATATATGGAGGCTCTGGTGCGACTTACCGCTGCAGCATCGCTGCTGTGAGCTTAACGCTCGAATAAAAGGAGAATCCATCATGTTTTGTCTTTCTGACGCATCATTTTTAAAACACGCCTGTTACCTGAACGGCCAGTGGCTTGTTGCCCTGCTTAAATCAGGCGGCGATATTCAATTAAAGGATCGCTAACTTTGAAAAATATTACTCAGGAATTGCAAGATTGGGATAAGAAGTATGTCTGGCATCCCTTTACCCAGATGCAGGATTGGCTGGCTGGCGATCCGCTGGTTATTGTGCGGGGAGAGGGGAGTTGGCTGATTGATTCTGACGGTAACCGTTATCTTGATGGCGTGGCTTCCATGTGGACAAATGTCCACGGGCACTGCCATCCTGTTCTGAACAAGGCGTTGGCTGACCAGGCGGCCCGGCTTGAACATTCCACGTTATTGGGATTGGCCAGTGAACAGTCCATCCTTCTGGCAAAACGTCTCATCGAGATAGCCCCTCACGGCCTGACCAAGGTCTTTTATTCCGATAACGGTTCAACAGCGGTGGAGGTAGGCTTGAAGATGGCATACCAGTATCATCGCCATCAGGGAGAGCCGCAACGCAGCCGTTTCATCAGACTTCAGCATGCTTATCACGGCGATACTATCGGTTCTATGAGCGTAGGCGGTATAGGCATTTACCACGACACCTTCCGTCCGTTGCTGTTCTCCACCATCGAGGCCCCGGCACCGTACTGTTACCGCTGTCCGATAGGTGCGACAGACCGGTCAACCTGCGGTATGGCCTGCCTGGATGTACTGGAACAGCTCATGATTGAACATAAAGAAGTTCTGGCCGGTATGGTGATTGAGCCGCTTTTGCAGGGAGCGGGAGGCATGCTTGCGCATCCTGCCGGTTATTTGCGCGGAGTAAGAGAGCTGTGCGATCGGTACCGCCTGCTGTTGATTGCCGATGAGGTTGCCACCGGCTTTGGTCGTACCGGGCGGATGTTTGCCTGTGAACATGAAGGAGTGACACCCGACATTATGGCCATCTCAAAAGGGCTTTGTGCCGGCTATCTGCCGCAGGCCGCTACCCTGGCGACAGAGACGGTTTATGAGGCTTTTTTGGGCAGTTACACAGAGCAGAAGACCTTTTTTCATGGCCATACCTTTACCGGCAACCCTCTTGCTTGTGCCGTAGCGCTGAAAAACCTTGAGCTGTTTGAAGAGAATAACCTGTTAGATGCCGTACAGCAAAGAAGCGAGCAATTAGCTGTCTGGCTTCAGCGGATCGCTGATCTCGAACATGTTGGCGATGTGCGTCAGTGCGGTCTGGCAGCCGGAATCGAGTTAGTTCGAGACAAAGCGACAAAAGAACCGTACCCCTGGGAGGAAAGGCGAGGGATCAGGGTCTGTCAGGAAGCGCGTAACCACGGCATTTTCACGCGGCCATTGGGAAATACGGTGGTGGCGTTTCCGCCTTTGGCTATTTCGGTTTCGGAACTGGATCTGCTGATGGAAGGGCTGCAAAAATCGATTTTGGCGCAGACCCAGTCGTTCTACTGAAATCGATTGTTGTAGTATTGTTATGTAGCGATATTGTCGGTTACTAACCGCTGATTCATGAGCTATATCTGGCATCTGATGCGCCGGACGGCTGATGTCGAGGAGTTTGTACATGCCAGATTCACACAAAACGCTCCAGACGCCGACAGTGCCTGAGCAGTTCTCCAGCGCAGCTAAACTGCTGCGTAACGGCGGTGTAGTAGCCTTTCCCACCGAGACTGTTTATGGTCTCGGAGCCGATGCCGAAAACGATGAAGCGGTACGACGGATTTTCAGCATCAAGGGGCGACCGGCGGATCACCCGCTGATTGTCCATCTGGCCGATGCTGGTCGAATCGGTCAATGGGCGAGGGAAATCCCTGATGACGCATTCAGGCTGGCCGAATGTTTCTGGCCAGGGCCGCTGACTATCGTGCTCCGGCGTTCTTCCCTTGTTTCAGATCTGGTGACCGGCGGGCTTGATACTGTCGGCATCAGGGTGCCTGCTCATCCAGTGGCGCAGACCATGCTTCGGGAGTTCGGGAGAGGCGTTGCCGCCCCATCCGCCAACCGCTTCGGACGGATCAGCCCCACCTGTGCCAACCATGTGCGCGATGAACTAGGATCAGCGCCAGATCTGATTCTTGAGGGCGGAGACTGCAAGGTGGGGCTTGAATCAACCATTATCAGCCTGGTTGATGACCGCCCGACCCTGCTTCGGCCAGGGGGCATTTCACTATCGGAACTGTGCGAAAACCTTGGCCGAGAGGTCTCTCTCCCTGGCCAGCCCGATCCTGCGCTGCGGGCGCCGGGCTGCCATGCATCGCATTATGCGCCACTGACTCCGGCATGTGTGATCACCGTGGAAAATATTGCTGTTGAAGTCAGTCGTTCAGTTGATACCGGACGTACTGTTGCTGTCCTCTGTCATACCAAAACCGTTACTGACCTGTATCCGGCGACACGGTGCCTTCTTTTGCCGAACGATCCCATCGGCTACGGCCAGGCACTGTATGCCTCACTACGCCGACTTGATGCGGACGGCTACGGCAGCATTCTGATTGAAGCAGTGCCGGAGACCGAGCCGTGGCGGGCTGTCAGGGATCGCCTCTGTCGGGCAGTGTGCTCATGATGCCATTGTGTAAAGCCAGCTACAGCGCATCCACCCGATTTCAAATGAAATAAGGGAGCAATTACATGAATGACGATATCAAGCGGCTGCAGGAAAAAATAGCTTCAGACCTCCGGTTTTTGCTGGAGTGCTTCAGGGAGGTGCTGTTTGAGCTGGAGAGAAAGAGGTCGCATCGATCATCCCCTGGCGTGACGATTCCCGGTCTTTCAATGATAAGGTTGCTACCGAGCGGGCGTGTCAGCTCTATTCCATAGCATTTCAACTTCTCGGAATGGTTGAGGAGAATGCTGCGGTTCAGGTGCGCCGCATGGTGGAGAGCGAAAACTGTCTGTCGTCTGAGCGAGGTTTGTGGGGCAATACCTTGCTGAAGCTGAAAGCCGATGGCTACACGGAAAACGAAATTGCTGAGAGCCTTGGAGCTGTTCATGTTGAACCGGTGCTGACGGCTCACCCTACCGAGGCAAAACGGGCGTCGGTTATTGCCAGGCATCGTGCGCTCTACCTTCTGCTACCTGAAGAACGTATTCCCGGAAACGCTGCCGCTCCTTGACAACAGACTTCAGGCTGCCTGGCAGGATGCGGGGTTTGCGACGGACAGTTTTACGCAGCACCAACTTCCCCGGCTGAGCTTCGGCACCTGGGTCGGCGGCGACCGGGACGGGCATCCACTGGTCACGGCAGAGGTAACGCACGAGTCTCTTCAGGATCTGCGGCTTAATGCTCTCTGCCGACCACTCAACCAATCTGCAAGCTGTTCCGGATCTCTCCCCATAGCTTCGCCAAGGCGATCAAAATTCATCCCCATTGCCCTCTTGTACCAGCCAAGCCGCCCCA
>VFJM01000100.1 GCA_009886055.1 Geobacter sp.
CCCTTGCTGTATGGCTCTTATGGCAAGCGCCTGATGCAGCTCTTTATCTACCCGAAGCACAAATCTTCCGGAATATGTCCGGGAGGCTGTCGGCTTTGGAAGCGGCCGGGCATCACTTTTGTACAACTCGATGGTTTCTGCAACAACTTCACACAGTTCCTTGTAAACGGCAGTTTCATCATCACCATGCACTCCGCCCCGCAACACGCCGGGACACGTTCCGACATAACAACCATCCTCTTCCGACCATTGTACGACCTTCAAATACTCGTCACCCGGTTTCATTTTTTTGTCTCCTCTATTGATTCGCGTACAGCACGTTCCGGGTATAGTTTCGCATCGTCACCCGGTTTACCGGAAATTGTGATCGGCATGGGACAACCCGGATGTGTAAAGTTCCGGTGGCTTCCTTTCCCGCCCCTGTTGATAAATCCGGCCTTTTCCAGATCGGCTATCAGCTCTCTGATTTTTCATGGCATGAGTTATGATACTACTGTGATACTATGATGTCAATTATGGAAAAGTGCATGGGCGACAACGATGCCGCTCGTTTTGTTTGTATGGCATTTGATCCGCTGTTTTGCTATAACTCTCCAATGAATTTTAGACCAATCGGCGCTTAAAGGGCTCACAAAAGGTCGCATTTATTATGAAACTCACCATCAGCTCACCCGCGAAAGCTCTGAGCAAGGCGCACCTCAAACAAAGCCTTAAGCGCGAACAGATCGAGCTTTTCAAGGCCAATATGGCCCGGATGTTTGAGCGCATCCGGACTGACGAACATGAAGAGCACCTCAAGAACATCGTCTCAGATTTCCTCAAGGACACCTGGTACAAACTTACCAACGAGATCAACACCAGCGGTCGCGCCGATCTGGCTATTCATAACGGCACAACTTCAACCGCTTCGGTCGGCGTGCTGATCGAGGTCAAACGCCCGGGCAACAAAAATGAGATGATCACGCCCGAACGGCCGAACACCAAGGCACTGCACGAACTGCTGCACTACTACATGCAGGAGCGGTACATAAAGGACAACAAGGAGATAAGACACCTCATCGTCTGCAACATCCACGAATGGTATATCTTCGACGCAGTTGATTTCGAACGATTCTTCTTCGGCAATCAAAAACTGGTCAAGAGCTACAAGGATTGGAACGACGGGCTTCTGGTCAGCACCAATACCGACTGGTTCTATCAGGAGATTGCCAAAGAGTTTATTGAGAAAGAGCTGGACGAACTTCCCTGCACCTATTTCAATCTGAAAGATTACGAACGCATCATCCGCAATTCCGCAAAAACTGAAGACAGCAAACTGATCGCCCTCTACAAGGTGCTCTCCCCGCCGCATCTGCTCAAACAAACCTTTGCCAATGACAGTAACTCTCTCAATAAAGAATTCTATAGCGAACTTCTGCACATCCTCGGCCTGGAAGAAGTTAAAGAGAAGGGCAAAAAACTGATCCGCCGCAAGCAGGAAGGGAGCCGCAATGATGGTTCGTTGTTGGAGAACACCTGCAACTTCCTCAAAACACGCGGACGCCTTTCTGCTCTCTCCAACCTGCAACAATACGGTGCAGATGAGGATGAGCGATGTTTCAGTGTAGCCCTGGAACTCTGCATCACCTGGCTGAACCGCTTGCTGTTCCTGAAGCTGCTGGAAGGCCAGCTGATAGCCTATCACAAGGAAGATCGCAGCTACGCCTTTCTCAACAGCAGTCGTATCGAAGATTTCGACGAGCTGAACGAGCTGTTTTTCGAGGTACTTGCTGTCAGGATTGAAGAGCGCAACGAATCGGTTCGCTCCAAGTTCGGTAACATCCCCTATCTGAACAGCTCTCTGTTCGAGGAAAGCGATCTGGAACGGGCCACCATGCGGATCAACGAGCTGAAGAACCGGCTCGACCTGCCGCTGCACGGCTCAACGGTGTTGAAAGCGGCCAACGGCAAGCGCCTCACCGGCAGTAAGAGCACCTTGGGTTACCTGTTTGATTTTCTGGATGCCTACGACTTCGGCGCAGAGGGCAGCGCCGACATTCAGGAGCAGAACAAGAGCATCATCAACGCCTCCGTGCTGGGGCTGATCTTCGAGAAGATCAACGGCTACAAGGACGGCTCCTTCTTCACCCCCGGCTTCATCACCATGTATATCTGCCGCGAGTCCATCCGCCGCGCAGTGGTGAGTAAATTCAACGGCACTTTTGGCTGGAACTGCACGAGCCTCACTGAACTGCATAACGATATATACCGTCAGCGTATTCCGTTGAATGAGGCAAACGCGCTGGTCAACAGCCTCAAAATCTGTGATCCGGCGGTAGGTTCGGGGCATTTTCTTGTTTCGGCGTTGAACGAGATCATAGCTATCAAGAGCGAGTTGCGAATTCTTGCCGACAGTGACGACAAGCTGCTGCGCTGTGATGTCACCGTTGAAAACGACGAACTGATCGTTACCGTTGATGACCAGATATTCGAGTACCATTACAAAGACGCTGAATCGCAGCGGATTCAGGAGACCTTCTTCCACGAAAAAGAGGCCATCATCGAAAACTGCCTCTTCGGCGTGGACATCAACCCCAAATCGGTTGCCATCTGCCGCCTTCGTCTCTGGATCGAACTGCTGAAAAACGCCTATTACCGGCGCGGCAGCGACGCCTTGGAAACACTTCCCAATATCGATATCAACATCAAGTGCGGAAACTCACTCGTCAGTCGCTTTGCTATCAGCGGCAATCCGAACATACCGGCGGCAAACCGCAAAAAGTTGAAAGAGCTGACCGACAGGTATCGGCAGCTCGTATGGGATTACAAGCAATCTCCAAGCAATAAGTCTCTGCTGCGTAAGGAGATTGAAGGTCTCAAGCATTCACTGGAAAACTTCGGCCTTCCCAACGACAAGGATCTGAAATCGTTGTGGCTGAAAAAGGAAGAGCTGTCGGTAATGGCGCTGTTCGGCTTCAGCAAGCAAGAGACAGAGAAACGGCAAAAGCTTCATGAGCAGCTTGCTGAGTTGGAGCGGCGTTTTGAAGAGAAGGAAAAGCTGGTCTATCATAACGCCTTTGAATGGCGCTTCGAGTTTCCCGAGGTGTTGGATAATGAGGGAGAATTTATCGGTTTTGACGCCGTTATCGGCAATCCGCCGTATATCCGGCAAGAGGCTATCAAGGATCAGAAACCGGCTTTCATGGAGATGTTCGGCTCGTTCTATTGCGGCACAGCAGACATTTACACATACTTCTACAAGACCGGTCTGAACCTGCTCAAGAGCGGTGCTACACTCTGCTACATCGCACCAAATAAGTTCATGCGCGCCGGCTACGGCAAGAATACCCGCGAGTTGCTGACTACTCTTGCGAACCCACTGATGGTGCTGGACTTTGGCGATCTGCCGATATTTGACGAAGCGACGACGTATCCTTCGATTGTGATGGTGGAAAAATTGGCCCCCTCACCCCAGCCCTCCCCCTCAGGGAGAGGGGGCACAAAAACAAGTCAAACAAACCCTCGCCCTGAGGGAGAGGGTGGCCGAAGGCCGGGTGAGGGAGATTTCTTCACCGCCACCTTCACCGATGCGGATCAACTAACCAGTTTTGACGAAACCCTTGCCACCATCGGCTTCACCATGCCGGTTGCCGCGCTGAGGAATGACGGGTGGACACTGGAGCGCCCGGAAGTTCTGGCCTTGATGGACAAGCTGCGCACGACAGGCAAGCCGCTTGGTGAGTATGTGGAAGGCAAGTTTTACCGAGGTGTATTGACCGGCCTGAACGAGGCGTTTGTTATTGATGAAGAAACAAAGGTGCGACTGATAGCCGAAGACCCGAAAAGTGCTGAGATCATCAAGCCATGGCTTCGGGGCCGGGATATCAAGAAGTGGCAGGCGGAATGGGCAGGATTATTTGTGCTGTTTACCCGTAAAGGTACAGACATCGAGCAGTACCCAGCGATTAAACGTCACTTAGAGCAGTTTCGAGAAGACCTAGAACCCAAGAAAAAAGATACTGACAAAAAAGGACGTAAACCAGGGCCATATAAGTGGTTCGAAATTCAGGACAACATTGCTTATTTTGAAGAGTTCGAAAAGCTAAAGATTGTTTATCAGGAAATAGCCACATATCAATCTTTTGGTTACGCGGAGCCGGGTACTTTCTGCAACAACAAGTGCTATCTTATTCCGGAAAAGAACGACTTTTTTCTGGCACTACTAAACAGCAAACTTTTCTGGTGGTACCTAGGCAACCTGACATCCGGGCTTGTTGGTGGCGCTCGTGCCATGCAGATGCCTTACATGAATCAACTCCCCATCCCACCCGCCACCGCCGCCCAGCAAGCCCCCATCATCGAGCGGGTTCAGAAAATCCTCGCCGCCCCTGACAGCTCCGACATTCCTAAACTTGAAGCCGAGATCGACCGCCTTGTTTATGAACTATATGACCTTACCGACGCTGAGATCGCTGTTGTGGAGGGGAAGGAATGACAAAAACAAAAGCCAATAACGCTCAGGCCAGCGACCTCGCCCCGCTCATCACCGAA
>VFJM01000028.1 GCA_009886055.1 Geobacter sp.
CACCGATCTCCATTTCCAGACCGCTACGACAATAGATACCCTTGATTACAGCGGTTCCGGGCTTAACGAAGGCTCCAAGGTGGTAGTCGCCGCCGCCGGTCCTGTACGTCAGCGACTGGCGACGGAGCTGCCTGCCGGTCTCGAACTGCCGTCAGGATTCGGGCCTGCCGACGTCTGCCTTCCGGGCATTCTGGCGGTTCAGGGCCCTCCGTCAGGGCAGGAGAGGGGGGAGGGAGATCCGCTGCTTGATGAATTCTGCCGTTTCTACCGCGACCGGGACGCTTTTGCCGGTTTTCAGCTGATCGTGGTCTGCGACGACAGCTCTTTCACGGCGGCGACCCTGAACAACTTCCTCTGGGTGACCTTTACCCGCTCCAACCCGGCGACCGACGTCTACGGCATCCGCCCCGAAAGCCGCGGCAGGCACTGGGGGTGCAGCGGCCCGCTGGTTATCGATGCCCGGATCAAGCCGTTCCATGCCCCTCCGCTCGTCGATGATCCGGCGGTAGAGCGTAAAATCGACGCGCTTGCCGCCCCGGGCGCCCCGCTCCACGGAATCATCTGATATGCCGACAGCTTCGATAATCGCCCGTTCCCTGACCAAATCGTATGGCGAACTTACCGCTCTCGAATCCTTCGATCTTGAGGTGGAACAGGGGTCCATATTCGGCTTGCTGGGGCCTAACGGCGCAGGAAAGACCACCCTGATCCGTATCCTGACGACCCTCATGCGTCAGAGCCGGGGAGAAGCTTTCATCGAAGGGCTGGATACCCGGAGTGAGGGGCGTGCCATCCGCCGCATGATCGGGGTGGTTTCCCAGGAGAACAGCCTCGACCGCTATCTGACCGCCCGTGAAAACCTGGAACTGCATGCCCGACTGCACGGCATGGAAAAGAAGCTGTACAAGCGACGGATCGATGAGCTGCTTGAGCTTATGGGGTTGGCGGGACGCCAGAAAGATTTTCCCGACACCTTTTCGGGGGGGATGCAGCGGCGACTGGTGGTTGCCCGTGCTCTGGTGCATCAGCCGCGGGTTCTTTTTCTCGATGAACCGACTACCGGCCTCGACCCGCAGTCGCGCCGGGCGGTGTGGGAATATATCCGCTCCCTGGCCGGCAGGATGACAATTTTTCTGACGACACACTATCTGGAAGAGGCTGAACAGCTCTGTGACCGGATCGCCATCATGGATCACGGCCGGCTGATCGCTATCGGGAGTACCCAGGAGCTGAAGGATCGTTTGAGCGGGGCGACGGTCTACGAAATCGAGTTTACCGGAGAGGGCGCCGATCGTTATGCAGCGCTCCTCGGTTCGATGCCATGTGTCATCGATATCAGGCAGATAGAAAATAAAGTTACAGTAACGCTTGAATGCTGGGAGTGTCTCTCCGAAATAGTCACCGCCCTGAATGGAGCGCCCGTTCGCCGTATTTCACTCCAGGAGAGAACCCTTGAAGATGTGTTTATATCTTTAACCGGCGAGAAGGTGAGAGAATAATGTTACGAGGTTCCCTGGCAATCTGGCAGCGCGACATGCAGGTGCTGCGCCGCAGCATTTTTTCCGAACTGGTGGCGGTGGTCGCCTATCCGCTGACCATCTACCTGGCATTCGGCATCGGTATGCAGAGTTACATCGGTCTTGTGGACGGGGCACCGTACAGCATGTTTATCGCCCCGGGTCTGATCACCATGACTGCCGTCAATGCCGCCTATAACGAGAGCGTCTGGAGTCTCTGGTTCCATCGCCGGGTTCAGTTTACGGTTGAATCGTATCGTGTGACCCCGATTTCGGTATCCGAAATCGTCATTGCCAAAATCTTCACCGGCTTTACCCATGGCATCATCAAGGGGTTTGTCGTCGGATTGGTTATCTTTGCGATTACACCCTTTCGATTTCCGCTGGAACATCTCCTTCAGTACCTGCTGTTTCTGATACCCGGTTCGGCCTTATTTTCCTGCGCCGGGGTTATCAGCGGCACGGTAATGGACAAGCCGGAAACCATCGGCAAAGTTGAAGCGGTGCTGGTCATGCCGCTGATCTTCATGTCCGGCCTTTTTTTCCCGCTCTCCTCCTATCCTCCGTCAGTCATTTCCTGGGTACGTGCACTGCCGACCACCGCTCTGTTCGAAGGTGCCCGCCGGGCGCTGGTTGCCGGAGAAATGATGCCGCTCGCTGCGCTGCAGGTTTCACTGTCGGTGCTGCTGACGTTCGTCGCCGCGGTTTATATATTCCGCTACAAGATGTCGGAGTGACAACAATCCACCGCGACATTCATTCACAACCCTCAACTTTCCAAACCTTATAAAAGCGTCCCTTGATCTTGTTTCTGCCCAGACAGGCCAGAGCCTGCCCGGCGCTTGAGCGCACGATCGCCACGAAGGCCTGGGAATCGAGTACGTCGATCTTGCCGACCTCGCTTCCTGCGATCCCTCCATCGCCGGTCAGGGCGCCGAGTATATCGCCGGGGCGCAGCTTGTTTTTGCGGCCGCCATCGATGCAGAGGGTTACCATGGGGGGCGCCGCGGGTCTGCCGGCAGACACCGTCAGCGCTGACAGTTCTCCCCGTATGATGCTGCTGCCGAGGGCGCTTTCGATCGCCTGCACCCGCCGGTTTTCATGTGCGGTCATCAGGCTCACCGCCAGCCCCTGCTCTCCGGCGCGGCCGGTACGGCCGATACGGTGGGTATGGATCTCAGGGTTGCGCGGCAACTCATAGTTGACGACCGCCGCAAGCTCTTTGATATCGAGACCCCGCGCAGCCACGTCGGTCGCAACCAGTACCGAAATACTCTTGTTGGCGAAGCGTACCAGCACCTGATCGCGCTCCCGCTGCTCCAGGTCGCCATGGATAGCCAACGCGGCAAAGCCCTCACTGATCAGGGCAGTGGCCACCTCCTGGCACTCCACTTTGGTGTTGCAGAAGACCAGGGTCGATTCCGGGCGGTAGTGCCTGAGAACTCGCGCTACCGCTGCGGTTCGCTCCTCCGGGGCCACCTCGTAGAGAATCTGCTCGATGGCGCTTTCGTCATGGGTCTCATCGACACTGACCAGGGCCGGTTCGTGCTGGAGCGTCTCGCTGAGCGCGGTAATCGCCGCAGGGTAGGTGGCGGAGAAGAGAAGGGTCTGTTTCTTGGCCGGGGTGGCGGCAATGAGCGTACTGATCTCGTCCTGGAAACCCATGTCGAGCATGCGGTCGGCCTCGTCGAGGACCAGCGTCTGGAGGGAACCCAGATCGAGACTCCCCCGGCGCAGATGGTCGAGGAGGCGGCCGGGTGTGCCGACCACCACATGGGCGCCATGCTCCAGGGAGCCGATCTGGGGGGCGAAGGGGACGCCGCCGCAGAGGGTCAGGATCTTGATGTTGTCGGTAAAGCGGGCCAGACGGCGCAACTCTTTGCCGACCTGGTCGGCCAGTTCGCGGGTAGGGCAGAGCACCAGCGCCTGCACGCGCGAGGAGGACATCTCCAGGCGCGTCAGCAGGCCGATACCGAAGGCAGCGGTCTTGCCGCTGCCGGTCTTCGCTTTGGCAATCACATCCTTGCCGGCGAGAATCAGCGGCAGGGCGTGGGCCTGAATGGGCGTCATCCCGGCATAGCCGAGTGAAGCGAGGTTCTTGAGCATGGAGCTCTTTACGTGAAGCGAGGAAAATGCCGTCGGGGTCATGGGATACTCTCTTTATGACAACGTACTTCTTACGTTACGCCGTTTATTTTGAATGAAGTTAATGCTTTACGTGCCCAAATATTTGATCGCACGATCAATTCCATCCATGTTCAACGGAAACATCTGTCCCGCCATCAGCTGCTCTGTGATCTGTATCGAAGGCGTGTATTTCCACTGTTCACGCGGCTCCGGATTAAGCCAGACCGCCCGGCGGTAGTGATCCGTCAAACGCCTGAGCCAGACCGAACCGGGCTCTGGGTTGTGGTGCTCGACACTCCCGCCCGGCAGATGAATCTCGTAGGGACTCATGCTGGCATCGCCGACGATGACCAGCTTGTAATCGGGACCGAACTGGTTGATCAGGCTGTCGGTTGCATGGTGCGCATCCCAGCGCCGCTGATTATCGCGCCACACCCGTTCATACACAAAATTGTGAAAGTAGAAATACTCAAGGTGTTTGAACTCGCTTCTGGCCGCCGAAAACAGCTGCTCGCAGATCTCGACATGCGGATCCATTGATCCTCCGACGTCAAGAAACAGCAGCACCTTCACCTTGTTGTGCCGCTCCGGCACCATCTTGATATCCAGAAAACCGGCATTGCCGGCCGTCGCCCGTATCGTACCGGGGAGGTCCAGTTCCAGCGCTTCCCCCTCCCTGGCAAAGGTGCGCAGTTTGCGCAGGGCTACCTTCATGTTGCGTGTTCCCAGTTCGACGGAGTCATCAAAATCTTTGAATTCGCGCTTCTCCCACACCTTGACGGCCCGCCGGTGGCGTGACTCGCTCTGTCCGATGCGGATCCCTTCGGGATTGTAGCCATAGGCGCCAAAGGGAGATGTGCCGCCGGTGCCGATCCATTTGCTGCCGCCCTGGTGCCGCTCTTTCTGCTCTTCAAAGCGCTTTTTCAGGGTTTCCATCAGTTTGTCCAGCCCGCCCATAGCCTGAATCTGCTGTTTCTCTTCATCGGTGAGAAAACGCTCCGCCACTCTGCGCAGCCATTCCTCGGGGATCTCCTGATTCAGATCTTCAACAGAAACGGTGATCCCCTTGAAATACTCCATGAAAACCCGGTCATACTTGTCGAAATGGGTCTCGTCCTTCACCATGCAGAGTCGTGCCAGATAGTAGAAATTCTCGGCGCTGCCGAAGGCCAGGTGCTTCTGCATGGCTTCCAGCAGGGTAAGAAATTCCATGATACTGACCGGGATGCCGGCTTTTCGCAGCTGCTGAAAAAAATCTATCAACATCGGAGCGCTCAGTAACCGGCGGACTGGCGCCGTGATGGTCCAAAGAGCAGCAGGTCCAGTTCGTTTTTGAGCAGGGCACCGTGCAGGGGGGGGATTTGCCGCTCTTTGCGGCTGTTTTTCAAATGCTCCGGTCCGATCTTTTCAGCCAGCAGGATTTTCAGCCAGTCAAGCAGTTCGGAGGTGGAAGGTTTCTTCTTGAGCCCCGGGACATCCCTGACTCCCAGAAAGACCTCCAGAGCCTCTTTAACCAGGGAGGACTGGATATCGGGATAGTGAACGGCGACGATCTGTTCGAGCGTCTCCCGATCAGGAAAGCGTATGAAATGGAAAAAACAGCGCCGCAGGAAGGCATCGGGCAGCTCTTTCTCATTGTTGCTGGTAATAATGATTATTGGCCGGTGTTTGGCCTGCACCACCTGCTGGGTTTCGTAGACGTAGAATTCCATTCGGTCGAGTTCGCGCAGCAGGTCGTTGGGGAACTCGATGTCGGCCTTGTCGACTTCATCGATAAGCACGACGGCTTGACAGTCGGAGTCAAAAGCCTCCCACAGTTTCCCCTTGACGATGTAGTTGGATATGGCGTGAACCCTTGGATCTCCCAACTGCGAGTCGCGGAGCCGGGAAACCGCATCATATTCATACAGCCCCTGCTGCGCCTTGGTGGAGGATTTGATGTGCCACTGGAAGAGCGGCATGCCGAGAGCCCGCGCCACTTCTTCGGCCAGCATGGTCTTTCCCGTGCCCGGTTCTCCCTTTATCAGCAGGGGGCGTTCAAGGACGATAGCGGAATTGACCGCCAGCATCAGGTCTTCGGTTGCAATATACGAATCGGTTCCGGTGAATTTCATTGGGACTCTCCTGGGTCGGGCATGGTTTTCAGCCATTTGTGGTAAATTTTACACGTGTGTGCACAACATGAGTTAACAATAGAATATACAGGTGTAACCTGGTTTGCGCAACGACGGAAATTATATAAGTTTCCCTGATTATCACACGGAGGTGCACATGTGTAGAAAATACAACTATCTGATTTATCGGGTTTTATCCAGGTCTAGCGCTTGGTTGGGATTTTTGCTGCGGAAAGTTCAGACACCAATTCCTTGATCTGCTCCAACAGGGCCTGGATGTCGGTCTGGGTGGCGATCTCGCATTGCTCGTCGAGGACGGCGGCGAGAATTTCCTCCGTGGTCAGGGGGTTGGCCATAACCACGCGGAAGACGGTGATGGTGTCGCCCTTGTAGCGGCCCGGGGCAAGACGGGTGCGGGAGACGAAGGTCTTTCCGGCCTCACGCTGGCGTTTCTGCATGGCTTCGATGATTTTGTCGAGCAGTTCGTTGATGTGGGCCGCCCGCTCCGGAGAGGCTTGGGTCA
>VFJM01000267.1 GCA_009886055.1 Geobacter sp.
CCGACTCGATGAAGGATCTGGCGGAGGTGACCAAGCATTTAACGGCGTCCATGCTGGTCGAAGAACTTGCGAAAATAGAAGTATTGCCCAAACGAATTCTTATTACCCATCCCAAACCGCAGTATTACGATCTCATCCACAAGGAAGTTGAGGGGTTGGCGATTAGTGGTGTTGAACTGCTGCGCGATGGTTCCGTGTATGAAATCTGAAAGATGCTGAAATGGAGACCCGTAGGCCCGGTCCATTTTGTTTATTAACTGTAAATATATTTAATCTTGCTAAAACAGTTGCTTTTCAGTATCTTCGTCGCAATAACACTTTCATTTTATTTCATTCGGAGGAAGCATGTCCAGTGTAGCAGGCAAGACAAAGTTTCAGATTGATTTTCGTCAGCATCTGCGTGATCAGAACATCAGCGGCAATCTTGTTCATCTTCTCTGTGAAATTGCCGAAGCAAGTAAATATGTGATCAACGCTGTTCGAACCGGTGACCTTGGCGTCGCTGGAACATCAAATCTGTACGGTGAAGAGCAGCTAGCCCTTGATGTCCTCTCCGATCGTATCATGCGCAAGCGTCTGCAGCATTCAGGGGTCGTGTGCAACATCGCATCCGAAGAGATGGAGGAAATATTTCAGGTTTCCAGCAACCCGCAGGGTATGTTTTCTGTCGCCTACGACCCTCTGGACGGCTCTTCGCTGGTCGATGTCAATCTGGCGGTCGGCACCATTGTCGGTATCTACCAGGGGAATGACCTGCTTCAACCGGGCAGAAAGATGGTCGGTTCCATTTATATTCTCTACGGTCCTCGCGTTTCTTTGGTCTATTCGGTCGGTAAAGGAGTTTACGAGTTCACGATGAATCAGCTGATGGAATACACGCTTACCCGCGAAAATATCCGGATGAAGCCGTCCGGTGATATTTATTCCCCCGGTGGCTTGCGCAAGAAATACAGTGAGGGTAATGAGCGCTTTATCCGCTATCTGGAAGATAAAGGCGCGAAGTTGCGTTATTCCGGCGGGTTTGTACCGGATTTCAATCAGATCCTGATGAAAGGGAAGGGGGTCTTCATGTATCCGGCGCTCAGTGACAGCCCAAACGGCAAGCTGCGCTTGCTGTTTGAGCTCAACCCGATGGCGTTCCTGATCGAGCAGGCCGGGGGCTCCGCCACAAATGGTGAAATTCCGATCCTTGATATTGTGCCTGAAGGTCTTGATCAACGATGCCCGGTATATATCGGCTGCAAGGAGGATGTTGACAAGGCTGCGGAGTTTTTGAACGGTACCTGTTAAAGAGATATAAACCATGCACGATTCTGAACCAAAACATGATGTTCTGCCTCGGCGCCTCTGCAGTGAGATTCAACTTTTCGATCTGTGTGATCTGGTCTCGTGCAATCAGAAGAGCGGTCGCTTCTGTACGGACCCTGACTTGATCGGCCGTTTTGAAAAGATTTCCGAGGAGGAACTTCGAGCTCCGGAGCGCTCTATTGCTGAAGAGCTTGATGATGCAGAAGCTGATGACGGTGATGTCGATGGCGATGGGTATGATGAGGATGATGAGGATTATTTCGTGAGTGGTGAAGATGACGGCAGGGAAGATAAAGAGTAATCAGAAAAAAATAGTTGTTGTCTATCACGGGGTTCGGATTTGTCTGTTCCCCGTTTTTTTATATAAAACGCCTTCCGGCACACTCTTCCCACTGTTTACGGGGAATTGAAAGAAAGAGGTCGGCGATAGCCGGGTCGAATTGGGTGCCGCGGTATTTGAGGACTTCGGGAGCTACCAGGGCAAAGGGGAGTGCCCTGCGGTACGGGCGATCGAAAGTCATTGCATCGAGTGTGTCGACAACAGCAAAAATACGGGAGCCGATCGGAATTTGTTCCCCTTTGAGTTGATTCGGGTAGCCGAAACCATCAAAACGCTCATGGTGGCCGAGGATGATCTCGGCCGGTGTCTTTAAAAAGTCTATCTCGGACAAAATAGCATAGCCGACTTGAGGATGCTTGCGCATCTCGACCCACTCGCTGTCATCAAGCTGTCCCGGTTTAAGAAGTATGCTATCGGAAATGCCGATTTTTCCAATATCGTGCAGCAGCGCCCCTTTTGACAACTCCTGGAGCTCTCTGCCCGCCATCCCGAGCTTCCCTCCCAGAAACAGCGAAAAGTTCATAACCCGCTTTGAATGAGAGCCGACCTCCCTCTCTCGGGCATCCAGAGCTTTTACCAGTGCGGCCAGGGTTTTGTCGTAGGCGCTGGAGAGTTCATTCATGTTTTTACGGATTTGAGCCGTCTGTTCCATTATTTTGAACTCAAGGCTTTCCTGATAGTCCTTCTTTTCAAGAACAAGGGAGCGCCGTTCAAGCAGGTTTTTTATGGTTAACAGCACGCGATTGATGCCGAACGGTTTGGTTATATAGTCATCAGCACCAAGGCGTACACATTCCATTGCCGTATCCATATCGGAGAGACCTGTGATTATCAGAACAGAGATATCCGGGTTACCTTTTTTCAGGTCACGCAGCAATTCAACCCCGCTTCTGCCCGGCATCATGATATCTGAAATGACGAGGTCAACCGGTTGTTCACCCAGGGACACGAGCGCTTCGTCGACATTGGGCGCCTGATGACAAACATACCCCTCCTCCGTCAAGGCGGAAGACAGCAGATCCCGAATCATCTCCTCATCATCAACAATCAGTATATGTCCGTTCATCCTTTTTGTTCTCCAAGCTTGATTGTACCCTTAGACGGACAAGATATGGCATGTCTGAATTCATCCCGCAGGCATTCTCTCCTTCGGATGTACTGCAACATACTTCAATCTTTTACCACCAAATGCCATGTTTTCAAGTGACATAACCTATGATATACATGGATGCATGGTTCGATATTTACTACTTATGTTAACGCATCGAACACTCCGGGGGGATTCATGCGTCGTTCTACTCTTTTAATAATTGCTGTTTTATCATTATTTCAATCATTTTCATGGGGAGCTGACAAAGCGCCCGTTTTTACGCAAAAAGATTTTGCCCGTCTGATTCTGCAGCAGTTTTCATGGAGCGGCGGTCTGCCCAAAGAGCCGTCAGATCGTGATTATCTTTTGATTCTGGGTGGCAAACGTACCTTTCGTTATGAGGCCGAGAATGCCTACAATAAACTAACGGATCGCGTAACGGTAAGGGATTTCCCCCGGTTTGGAGCATTTACCGGAAAAGGGTGGATTTTAGGGGTTTCTGATACAACATACTCTACCTGTACCGTTTTGCTGCCGATTGCAGGAGAATATGAGTTCAAGGCCGTCATAAAAGGGAACGGATTCGTCTGGAACATTGATGGTAAAGAGTATCCGGCAGATTCAAAATCGGGAGACTTCCGGGAGACGGACATAGCAAAGGTGAAGTTACAGGCGGGTGTTGTTACCATCAAAATTACGATTCCTCCTGAAGGGGCCATCGATTCATTCTCGCTGACAGCACCTGACTATACGCCGATTCAGCCGTTTCCGGGATGGCGTTTCAGAGAGGCTTTAACCGCTGTTCGCCTGGCAGAAACTGCCGTCGCTCTGACAAATCGTTATGCCTGGCTGCCGGATGCCGGACAAGCGGCGTCGCCCAAACCGCTCGCAGTTTCCGAGAAAGTGGTTCTTCCCCCCGCTGCTGCTCCCACAACGATTTCCTATCTTGGCCCATTTTCTTCTGCCACGTGGATTCGTGCCGACTACCGGGGTGCGACACTTCAGATTCCGCTTACGGTTTCGGATGCCGGGTATTACGGCCTTATCGTCAACGTCATGGGAGAACATATCTCCGGGAATATAAACGATACTCCGTTCAAGCTGTCTGGCAAACCGTATCTGGATAAACTGAATCTCGGGCTCTACCGTCTGGAATCTGGAGATAATACTCTGACGATCACTCTTCCCCCGGTTGGCGGAATCGACACCGTCGAGTTCAACCGGAAAAGTTCTCTGCCCGATGATTTTCTGCGGCTGTCCGGCGTATCCGGACCGGCTGATCGTTTGATAGGGGCGGAAGAGGCCGCCGCGCTGCTGAAGAGTATTCAGGGTTCCTTTCCGATCCGGAAATAATTGACCACCATGTCACGCCGCTGGCCGTTCCTGATTCCCTTTATGTTCATGACGGCCGGTATGACACTGTCTGCACTCAGTGGCTATTCTTGTAATATAACCTGCGTTGCGGCCGTTTTTTCATGTCTGGTGCTCGCGTGTTTCCTGCCGTATTCGGGGCTTTTTTCTGTCTGTACCGCTCTGTTTTTCTTTTTCTGGGGTCTGTCTGCTTTGCATCCCTGGTTGTCTCCTGAACCATCCCCATACTCTATCCGGACTAACGCTTCTGACAGCCCCATAACCATTGAAGGCGTCATTTCAACACGCCCTTCTGTCGCTCCTGAAGGAAGTCGCCTGACCGTTCAGGTAGAACGTGTGATCAGGGGAGAGCGAACGGAGGCGGCATCCGGCTTGCTGCTGCTTTATGTCGGCGAGGGGGATGTCTTGTTGACCCGCGGAGACAGGATCCGCTTCATCTCCCGCATCACTGTGCCGCGTCGACTCGGCCTGCCGGGAGAATTTGATTATTCGCGATATCTTGCTTTTCAGGGGATATCAGCTACCTGCCGTGTCGCCACCCAAAACGAAATTGTTCTCATTCGCGCTGCCGCAACAGAATCTGTGCAGCGCACTATTGACCGGACAGCACGATCTCTGGGTGACTCTGTCAGGCGCTCAATTCCCGATGAGCGGGAATCTTCAATTCTGACGGCACTCCTTATCGGTGATCAAAGAAGGATTCCTCGCGATCTGGCCGATGCCTATACCAGGGCGGGGGTCAATCATATCCTGTCAATATCCGGGTTCCATATCGGTATTATCGCGGCATTCATCACCGTGCTGGTTATATGGTTTTTGACTCGCTTCGAATATCCGGCACTGCACTGGAATGTCCGCAGAATTGCAGTGCTGATTGCCGTTCCAGCTATGCTGGCATATCTGTTCCTGACCGGCAATGCACCGGCAACGGCGCGTTCAGTGATCATGCTGACTGTTTTTGCCGTGGCGCTGTTCGCAGAGCGAGAACGTGATTCAATCAACACACTCTTGCTGGCGGCATTCTTTCTGGTTGCGATCAATCCGCCAACTCTTTTTGACGTGTCATTCCAGTTCTCTTTTTTGTCGCTGTGGGGAATACTTATCGCGGTTCCGCTGATCATGAAGTGTACCGCACCCGTAAACTCTCCCTGGTTGCGCAGTATGATCCAGTTTGTCGCTGCATCAGTTGCGGCATCATGCGTAACCCTGCTGCCGGTACTGTTTATCTTCAAAGTCGCTTCGCTCAACGGGATCCTGACCAATTTTCTGATTGTTCCGCTTCTGGGGTACGGTGCGGTGCTGGCTGGATTCACCGCACTGCCGCTCATGATGCTGCTTCCGTCGTTCGCTCCCCTGCTGCTCTGGCCGGCAGCGATATTGGTTGCCATCTCGAACCGGTTTATCATGTGGTGTACCTCCCTCCCGGTACTTTCCTTTTACGGCATCACCGGTTGGGACATGTTCTTTTTCCTGCTGTTCATGACCTGTATGACTTTTATGAGGAGCAGGTCTTTGCTCTTGGTTTCTGGTGTACTGATACCGGTCTGTGCCTTTGCTCTGCATATCTACTCTGCGACGGCAGCAGATGGCCGCCTCCACATTACGATGCTCAGTGTCGGACAGGCCGAATCCATGCTGGTGCGGCTTCCGGATGGCTCGACTCTGCTCGTGGATGGTGGCGGGTATCTTCACGATACCGGCCACGACTTCGGTCAGCGGGTGTTGGCACCGGCGTTGGGAACATTACATGCCGGGCGTATCGACAGGATGATAGCCACTCACGACCATCCCGATCATAGCGGCGGTCTCCCATTTGTTATAAAGAACCTTTCCGTCGGTGAGTTCTGGAGCGGCACGGATGTGTCGGCCGAAATACTGAAGGGACTGAATATGAAACGGGTGCCCCAGCGAACCGTTGCTGTCGGTGACGTTATCACACTTCCTGGTCCTGTCGTCATCACGGTACTTTCACCGGCCGGTTCCGTGCAGAAAGCCGCAGAAAGCGACGAGACGAGCGTAAATGAGCATTCGCTCGTGTTTCGCCTCAGCTATGGCGCCTTCAGTATGATCTTTTGCGCCGACGCAGGATTTGCGGCTGAGCAGCGGATGCTCGCCGGTCGGCATGAGCTGAAATCGACAGTTCTTAAAGTTGGGCATCATGGCAGCCGTTACTCAACGTCGGAGGAATTTCTTGAACGGGTGCATCCCCGGCTGGCCCTGATTTCTGCCGGTGCCGGAAACCGGTTCGGCCTCCCTTCGGCACGGACAGTCGCTCTGCTGGGATCAAAAGGGATTCCTACGTATCGCACGGATCGTGATGGAACAATTGAACTTGTTACCGATGGGGTCAGCTGGTCTGTTACAACTCCCTACAAGCCCGAATGACGTTGACTCCGTACAGTGAAATAGAGTACATAGATAAGATAATTTTGTGCGAATTCCTTTATCGGGCGACGTTACATGGATACAATCCTGCTAGTTGAAGATGACCGGTTTTTTCGGGAAATGTTTTCCAACCTGCTTCAAGCCGAAGGGTATCAGGTTGAGACCGCTTCCTGCGGGAGTGCCGGGCTTGAAATGCTTGCCAATGGGCAGTATTCACTTGTTATAACCGATCTGGTCATGCCCGATGTCAGTGGTCTTGAGATCCTGTCACGGGTGCGTGAAAGCCATCCGACGGTCGATGTCATCATGGTCACCGGCAATGCGAATATGGAGTCCGCAATTTTTGCACTGAAGCATGGTGCACGGGATTATCTCATAAAGCCGGTCAACCCCGATGAATTCAAACATTCCGTTGCCCAGTGCATCCAGCAGCGGCGTCTTCTCGATGAAAATGTCGAGCTGAAAAACATGCTCTCGCTGTTCCGCGCCAGTCAGGCCATTGCCGGCTGTCTTGACAGTGATCACCTCTACCACCTGCTGGTTGAAGCAATTGCCCGCGAAGCCGGGGTTAGCCGCGCGCTCGGTTTTTTTATAATGGAAGGCGCTCTTGTTCTTAAAGTAACCAAGGGGATTTCCACCACATTAGGCAGTTGTCTTTCGGAAGAAATTCAAGCACGGGTCGCTTCATTATCGTCGGCAGAGTTTTCAATCCAGCATATGTACCTTACAGTGCCGTACAGTTCGGAAGGGTTCACTGAAGCCTTCCTGATTCCGGTTTACAGTCATGCGGCGACGTTCGGTATGATTGTACTTCTGAACAACCCATTCTGTGCACTTCCTGATATTTCGAAAAGCAGAAAGAATATTCTGTTTTTGATCGAACAGTCATTACGCGCCCTTGAAAATGCTGAAACGTTTTCCCATGCAAAAGATTTGTTGTTTATTGACGATATCAGTGGCCTCTATAACCATCGCTATCTCGATATTGCTCTTGAACGGGAAATGAAACGGGTTGAACGGTATGCCTCGCACCTGGCGGTTCTCTTTATCGACGTCGATTCGTTCAAAATGGTTAACGATATTCATGGACATATGGTCGGCAGCCGGGTGCTGGCAGAATTCGGCGTACTGATAAAAAAAACGGTTCGTGATGTTGATATCGTTATACGGTACGGAGGCGATGAATATACCGCCATACTGGTCGAAACTTCCAGTGTGACGGCTGAGTTGGTTGCCGAGCGTATCCGTCGCCATGTCGAGGCCCATCATTTTAAAGATGCGGAGGGGCGGATAATTCGTTTGACCTGCAGCATCGGCTATGCCTGCTGTCCTGAAGATACGACATCTAAGGATGTACTGCTCGAAATGGCCGATAAAGCCATGTATGCCGGCAAAACATCCGGAAAAAACTGTGTTCAGCGCGTAGTTTCCTGACCGGAGCGAGTACAGCCTGAGTCCGGCCCTGCACTTTTGCCGTGCAGTCTGGACTTTTTACGTTTTTATCCACTCATGAGGTGACCTGTGGCACTTACAGCAGTCAAAGGTTTTAATGATATTCTGCCGGATGAATCCGGCCGGTGGCAGTACATTGAACAGACGGCCCGCAGGGTTTTTGAACTGAACGGTTTTGGCGAAATCCGGGTTCCGGTAATGGAGAAAACGGAGCTTTTCTGCCGCTCGATCGGTGATGCGACCGATATCGTAGAAAAAGAGATGTACACCTTCACTGACAAGGGTGAAAACAGCGTCACGCTACGGCCGGAAGGAACAGCCGGAGTCATGCGCGCGTTCATCGAACATAAGCTGTATGCACAGGACCCGATTGCAAAGTTGTACTATCTGGGGCCGATGTTCCGCTATGAACGCCCGCAGAAAGGGCGCTACCGGCAGTTTCACCAGATCGGCGCCGAAATCACCGGCGTCCACGACCCGCTGGCTGACGCCCAGGTATTGAACATGCTGACCTCTTTTTTTCGTGAAATCGGTCTGACTGAGCCGACGCTTCAGATAAACTCGCTCGGTTGTCCGGAGTGCCGCCCTGCCTACCGCAACGCTTTGCGAAGCTTTCTCGAAGATCGGATGGGGCACCTCTGCGAAGATTGCAAACGGCGCTTTGTCGCCAATCCGCTCCGTACGCTGGACTGCAAGGTGCCGGGCTGCATTGAAAGCACTGTCGGAGCCCCGTCAGTACTGGAACATCTCTGCAGCGGCTGTGATGATCATTTCAGCAGTGTCCGCCGCTACCTCGACCTTTCGTCCACCCCGTACAGCATCAATTCCCGCATGGTGCGCGGGCTTGATTACTACACCCGTACGACTTTTGAGATGGTTACCGGGCTGCTCGGTTCTCAATCTGCCGTTGCAGCAGGGGGGCGCTATGATGGTTTGATCTCGCAGCTGGGAGGACCGGCCATCCCTGGAATCGGCTTTGCGATCGGGCTTGAGCGGGTTGCACTGCTGCTCGGCAGCCAGGAGTTTGCCTCTCTCCCGGATCTCTTTATCGCAACGATGGGGAGTGGAGAGCGTGACGTCGCCTTCTGTCTGATGGATGGCCTGCTGAAGTCCGGAGTTCGAGTCGAGATGGATTACGAAGGAAAAAGCCTGAAGAGTCAGATGCGCCGTGCTGACAAACTCAAGGCGCGCTATAGCGTTGTGATCGGTGAAAATGAGGTAGCGTCAGGACGAGCTTCCTTCAAAAGAATGGCTGACGGCCTCCAGGCTGATGCTGCACTGACGGTCGCCGGAATACAGTCACTGGTCAGGAAATCGGAGCTGTGATGGACTCCCGTACAATCCGTACAATCACCCCTGAAAAGCGGGACGATGACTCCCAGTACGATGCCACTCTGCGTCCCCGATCCTTTGATGACTACATCGGTCAGGAGAAGATAAAGAACAATCTTCGCCTGTTCATAGATGCCGCCAAGGGGCGGGGGGAAGCGCTCGATCATGTCCTCTTGTATGGCCCCCCCGGGCTTGGAAAAACTACGCTGGCCAACATCATTGCCTGCGAGATGGGGGTCAACATCAAGTCCACATCCGGGCCGGTCATTGAACGTCCGGGCGATCTTGCCGCCATTCTCACCAACCTTGAACCGCATGACGTCCTCTTTATCGACGAAATTCACCGGATTTCCCATATAGTCGAAGAAATCCTCTATCCGGCTATGGAGGATTATCAGCTCGATATCATTATCGGTCAGGGACCGAGCGCCCGCTCGATCAAGCTGGATCTGCCACGTTTTACGCTGGTGGGCGCCACCACCCGGGCCGGGCTTCTTTCCTCGCCGCTTCGTGATCGCTTCGGTGTTATATCGCGACTTGAATTTTATACGTACGATGAACTTGCCACCATTATCTGCCGTTCGTCAGGTATTCTTGGGATGGAAATCGATCCACACGGGGCATCCGAGTTGGCCCGCCGCAGCCGGGGAACCCCCCGGATCGCCAACCGCCTGCTGCGCCGTGTGCGTGACTATGCCCAGGTGCGTGCCGATGGTGTCATCACTCTCGATGTCGTGCGGGAAACTCTCAAGCTGCTTGAAATTGACGAGATGGGCTTTGACCAGATGGATCGCATGATCCTGCTGACGATTATTGACAAGTTTGGAGGAGGACCGGTTGGACTGGACACTATTGCCGCCGCCATCAGCGAAGAGAGTGATACTATCGAGGATGTCTACGAGCCGTTTCTGATCCAGAACGGATTTATCAATCGTACTCCGCGCGGCAGAGTTGCAACCCGTGCGGCCTATCAGCATTTTGGCCGTATCGCCCCGGAATCCTCCCAGGCGAATCTGTTCTAGTATGCAGCAGTTCTTCGATTTTACCGTTACCCCGAGTTTCAGTTTTGACAGTTTTGTCCCCTGTGAAGGAAACGGAGCTGCGCTCCGATTTGCGCGGAGGATTGCCGATACTTCCGATTCCGAGTGCCTTCTTTATCTGTATGGCCCCCCCGGATCCGGCAAAACCCATCTGCTGCGCTCCATTGCCGGCAGCAATTTCCCCTACCTTTCGCTCCGTGAACCTACTTCCCCGGAACGGCTCGTGTCGACTTTTTTCGAAGCCGGCGGTTTGGTGGTTGACGACCTGCAGGAAATGCCTGATGATCCTGACCTGCGGCGGGCTCTGTGGCAGCTGTTCAATGAATTTCACACCTCCGGCCGCACGATTGCGATGGCAGGCGCTCCCCCTCCACGTGAATTATCCACCATGGATGATCATCTTACTTCGAGGCTGTTATGGGGACTGGTCGCGCGGCTCGATACGTCGGATGACAGCTCCCGGAGAATGATTATCAAGAAGGTAGCCGATGATCATCAAATCAGAATACCTGATGATGTGGTTGACTATGTCCTGGCAACCACCAGCCGTGAGGTTGGCGCCTTGATAACCGCTTTCCACCAGTTATACCGTTTCTCAATGGCCGAAAAACGGCGCATCACACTGCCGCTTGCCCGGGAAGTGCGCGAAATGACACTGACAGGGTACGGGCCATGACCCCCTCGTTATAAGGCAGCAGGGAGAACTTCTATGCTTCATGTCGGTAACTACAATCAGCTTGCAATTTCCCGCATCACCGCTTCCGGTGCCGTTTTCAATTCAGACGAGGGGGATATACTCCTCCCTTTGCGTCTCCTTCCAAAAGGGGCGGAGGCGGGCACAGTCCTCGATGTTTTTGTGTACGTTGATTCAGACGGGCGTTTGACGGCTACCACCAGAAAACCCCGCGCCGTTGTGGGCGAGTTTGCGCTCCTGAAGGTCAAGGAGGCAACCACTGTCGGCTCGTTCCTTGACTGGGGGCTGGAAAAGGATCTGCTGCTGCCGTTCGGCGAGCAGACCGAACCGGTCAGGCGCGGAGATCAGGTTCTGGTACGGGTCTACCTGCACACCAGCGGCCGGATTGCGGCGTCGGCAAAACTGGAAAAATATATCAGACCGGTGGATGACAGTTTGTCAGAAGGTGCAGAGGTCGATCTGCTGGTCTATGCCTGCACGGATCTGGGCGCCAAGGTACTTATCAATAACAGCTTCGGCGGACTGATCTTTCATACGGAGTTTGTTGTCAAACCGAGCTGTGGCGAGCGCCTGCGCGGATATGTCAAAAAAATCAGGGACGATGGCAAGGTTGACGTCACGCTGCGCAAAGGGGGGGCGCTGGAGGCGGCAAAAGACCGCGAGATTATTCTGGATGCTCTGGCGGCCCACAACGGATTTCTCCCCTTGACCGACAAAAGTTCTCCTGAAGAAATTGCCGAACAGCTCCGCTTGAGTAAAAAGAGTTTCAAAAAAGCGGTCGGGGGGCTGTACAAAGAGGGGGCTGTTTCAATTAATCCCGACGGAATCCGGCTGCGCAGCGTACAAGCAAAGGATACGTTGTGAAAATTAGAATTGGCGCAGTTATCGTGGTTGTTTCATGTTGTGCCGCACTGTTTGCCTCTGGCTGTAAAAAGGGTGAAGAGAAGCCATTCGTTGGCTTGCAGGTGGTCACGACCCTTTTTCCCCTGTTTGATTTTGCCCGTACGATTGCCGGCGGCAAGGCGCAGGTAACCATGCTGCTCCCCCCCGGTGTCGAGCCGCATACCTTTGAACCGAAACCGGAAGATCTGATCAGGATCAGCCGCGCCGGGCTGTTTATCTATACCAGCAGATACATGGAGCCGTGGGCGGAAAAAATCATCACCGGTATTGACAACAAAACGCTCCGGGTCGTCAACGCCGGAGAGCGGGTCACCTATCGGGCGGGGGCGGGTAAGGACGAACATGATCCCGGGCAAGGCGGCGGAGAGCATAATCACGAGCAAAAAAAATTGGATCCGCATGTCTGGCTTGATTTTACCAACGCAGCGCTTATGGTTGATACAATTCTTGACGGGTTTATTGCTGCCGATCCGGGCAACGGGACTCTGTACCGTCAGAATGCAGAGGCTCTGAAAACCCGTCTGGTCGCGCTTGACCGGCGGTACCGGAAAGAGCTCTCCTCCTGCTCGACCAGGAAACTGCTGCATGGCGGGCATTATACTTTTGGCTATCTGGCAGGTCGCTACGAGTTGGAGTATCACGCGCTCAGCGGAATTTCATCGGATTCTGAACCTTCGGCTGAGCGGATGGTTGCACTTGTTCGGGAAATCAGATCATCCGGAGCCAGGTACCTGTTTGCCGAAGAGCTGTTATCTCCACGACTGACCGAGACGCTGGCTCAGGAAACGGGCGTGGGGGTGTTGATGCTCCACGGCGCTCATAACCTGTCACGTGACGATCTGTCACGTGGTGTCACCTTTTTTGATCTGATGGATCGTAACCTGGAACAGCTGCAGAAAGGTCTACAATGCCGGGCGAAATAGTTGCAACAGAGCTGCTGTCGTGCAGCTATCGCGAGGGGAGGGTTCTTGAGGATATATCCTTTCGGGTTGAGCGGGGCGACTATGTCGGCATCGTGGGGCCGAACGGTTCCGGCAAGAGTACGCTGATCAAGGCACTGCTCAGTCTGGTGACGATCGGCACGGGGTCTGCAACGCTGTTCGGCACCCCCCTGTCAGATTTCCGTGACTGGTACAAAGTCGGCTACCTGCCGCAAAGCCTCCATCTGGTCAATCCGGTATTTCCCGCTACGGTGCGTGAAACGGTCGGTCTTGGCTTGCTGTCACTCAAGCGCTTTCCAAAACGGCTGAATCGCGCTGATAATGATAAAATTGGTACAATCCTTGAAGAATTAGGTATTTCAGGTCTTGAACATAAACTGATAGGTGAACTGTCAGGCGGCCAGCTTCAACGTGTTCTGCTTGCCAGGGCCATCGTAAACGATCCGGAATTGCTTGTGCTGGATGAACCGACCGCCGCCCTCGATCCGGAAACAAGAGATCGTTTTTATGCGATGATAGCAGATATCAACCGCTCGCGGGGGGTTACCGTTCTGCTGGTGACTCATGACAGCGGTGCGATTGGGGAATATGCCTCCAGGATGCTCTACCTTGATAAAAAGATACTTTTCTATGGCAGCTTTGACGAATTCTGCTGCTCGCCGGAGATGTCGTCGCTGTTCGGAGAGCATTCACAGCATCTTATGTGCCATCGACACTGACCATGAATCTATTGGAAATTCTTTCATACGGTTTTATTCAGCGGGCACTGCTTGCCGGCACCCTGATCGCCCTGCTCTGCTCGGTGCTGGGGGTCTTTCTGGTTCTGCGCCGTTTGTCACTGATCGGTGACGGGCTGGCGCACGTCACCTTCGGCAGCACCGCCATCGCACTGGCGCTCAAGTTCTATTCGGCCATGTCGCTGCTGGTGACGATGCCGATCGTGTTGCTCGCGTCACTCGGCATACTCAAACTGACCGAAAAGGGGCGGCTGAGTGGAGATGCCGCTATCGGCCTCGTATCTGCTCTCGGGATTTCGGCCGGAATTATCCTGGCCAGCGTTGGGGGAGGGTACAATGTCGATCTGCTGAGTTACCTTTTCGGCAACATCCTGTCGATACGGAGTGAAGAGGTGGTGATTGCGGCGCTGCTCTGTCTCGGGGTCATGCTGCTGGTGACGCTCTATTATCACGAGCTGTTTGCCATCTCGTTCAGTGATGAACTCGCCAAGGTATCCGGAATCCGCACATCATTCATCAACTCGATTCTGGTGCTGCTGACCGCGCTGTCGGTGGTTCTGGCGATGAAGCTGGTCGGCATCATGCTGATTTCGTCACTGCTGATCGTCCCGGCTGCAGGAGCCCTGCAGCTGGCGCGCGGTTTCAAAGTTTGTATTATCCTGGCCGCGCTTCAGGGGTGCAGTTCGGTGATCATCGGCATCATAATTTCCATCATGTCCAACCTCCCTGCAAGCGCCTCCATTGTCATGGTGAATCTGCTCTTTTTCGCCGCCGCATGTGTAACCCGCCGGATTATATATCCTAAAAACAGTAACTGAAACTTATATTCTCAGCTTACGGACTTAATTACACGTTCAAACAAACTTCGACTCATGATTTCCTTCCGTAAGATCTTCCTTAATGAAAGTTTATATGGCGGCAGCATTAAAACTATTTACAAGGAGAACCCATCATGTCCCATCTATTTGAACCACTTGTCCTGCGGAGTGTAACACTCCCCAACCGGATCGCCGTATCACCTATGTGCCAATATTCAAGTGTGGACGGCACTGCCAATGACTGGCACCTGGTCCATCTCGGCAGCCGGGCGGCCGGCGGGGCGGGCCTGGTGTTGACCGAAGCCGTGGCCGTAACCCCGCAGGGGCGCATCAGCCCGCAGGATCTCGGGCTCTGGAGCGATGATCAGATCGAACCGCTTGCCCGCATTGTTCATTTTATCTCCCAGCGGGGGAGTGTCGCCGGAATCCAGCTGGCACACGCCGGACGCAAGGGGAGTACTTCGCCACCGTGGGAGAACCGTGGCGTTACCTTGACCGGGAAGGAGGGTGGCTGGCCGATTGCCGCCCCCAGCGCCGTGCCCTATGACGACGGCTGCATCGTGCCGACGGTGCTGACCGAAGAGGGGATCAAGGAGATAACGGCGGCCTTTGTCCAGGCCGCCCGACGCGCGTTACTGGCCGGGTTTCAGGTTGCTGAAGTGCATGCCGCCCATGGCTACCTGCTGCACCAGTTTCTCTCACCGCTCAGCAACCGGCGCAGTGACCGATATGGCGGCAGTTTCGAGAACCGTACCCGGCTGCTCAGTGAGGTCGTAGCCGCCGTTCGTGTCGTCTGGCCGGACCACCTGCCGCTCCTGGTGAGGATCTCGGCTACCGATTGGGTCGAGGGGGGGTGGGACCTTGAACAATCTCTCGAACTGGTGCGCCAGCTCCTCCCTCTGGGTGTTGATCTGATCGATTGCTCCTCCGGCGGAACCGCGCCGAACGCCAAAGTACCGGTAGGACCCGGCTACCAGACCAGGTTTGCCGAGCAGATCCGGCGGGAAACCGGGAGCAAAACCGGTGCCGTGGGGATGATTACGTCTCCGGCTCAAGCCGACCACATCATCCGCTCCGGCCAGGCCGATCTGGTGCTGCTCGCCCGGGAATTGCTCCGTGATCCCCATTGGCCGCTCCGGGCCGCCCGCGAACTCGGTCATCTGATCCCCTGGCCCGCCCAGTATGTACGGTCGGCGCCAGCTCATACACCGGCGTACCTGCCGGAGGTTTAACAATCACGTACAGGGAAAAGGCAGTAAGCTCAATGCTCATAATTGTCGAATCGCCGACCAAAGCGAAAAAAATACAGTCAATCCTCAGAGTGAAGGTCATGTCCACGGTAGGACATTTCAAAGACCTCCCGGATGCGAATATCGGTGTTGATCTGACTACCTACGAGCCGACCTTCGTTTACCACGAGAAAAAAACGCACCTCCCCAAGGAGCTTCGCGCTGCGGCCAGTGGGGAAACAGTCATGCTTGCCGGTGACCCGGACCGGGAAGGGTATGCCATCAGCTGCCATATCTATGAAGAGGTGAAATCGGTCGCCAAAGAATGTCTGCGGATGGAGATTTTTGAAGTTACCGAGAAGGGGCTGAAGGAATCACTCGCCAGGGCGGTGCCGTTCGAAAGTACAAACAGAGGTCTCTACAACGCCTTCCTTGGACGAAGAATCGGCGACCGGCTGGTTGGCTATATCCTCTCCCCGATCGCCAGTAAAACTCTCCGCAGCAGCTTCAGCGTCGGTCGGGTCCAATCACCGGCGGTCCGGCTGGTAGTCGATCGTGAACGGGAGATCCGGAATTTCATCTCAGCCCCCTACTGGATGCTGGATATCCAGCTGGATAAGGACGGCACGACCTTCCTGGCCCGTCACGTCAATGGCAAGTTTGCCCTACAGGCAGACGCTCAGGACATCATCACCGCCATCAGCCTGGAAACCCATGCACTGGCTGAAAAGGTTGAAAAGAAAGAGGTCAGGCAGTCCCCCAAGCCGCCATTCACGACGGTCGATTTACAAGCCGCCGCTGCCGCGCGCCTGAAGTTCTCCCCGGAGCAGACGATGAAACTTGCCCAGGCGCTTTTCGACCATGGCGTTGTCACCTATCACCGGACCGATTCCGTAAGGATGGATGATGCCTTTGTCACCGAGATCCGGGAGTTCCTCGGAAAGAGCCTTGGAAGCAGTTATCTCCCCTCACAACCGAACCGGCACAAGTCAAAGAACTCCCAGGCCGAGGCGCACGAGGGGATCCGCCCCACCCATATGCACTCGGTCGCCGACATCATCGCAATCATCAAGAAAGAGGGACTTACCCCCGACCATGCCAGGCTCTACGAGATGATATTCAAGAGAGCTGTCGCCAGCCAGATGGCTGCGGCGCGCTACGACTCAACTGTCATGCTCTTTACCGTCGCCGGTGAACGGTTCAAGGCCGCCGGACGGGTACTGATCTTTGACGGTTTTCTCAAGGTATACGCCGAGGTCGACGAGGAAAAGGAAAAGAAGGGTGAGGAGGATAACAAGCTGCAGCTGCTTCCACCGGTAGATGTCGGGGAGCTGGTGCCGAAGCTGCAGGAAATTCTCGAAGAAAAGAAGAGCAA
>VFJM01000021.1 GCA_009886055.1 Geobacter sp.
GCTGGTTATGCACAGGTTGCCAAACTGTTAAAAAAATATTTGTTAGTGTTAAAAGAGCTTTACAGCGCAACCCCTTATTTTTACAGCACATGGTTGTAACATGCTGTAACTACAACGTTAATGTGCTGTATAAAAAAACAGCATTTCGGACGAAACACCTGCATAAATATCACTTCTGAATATCGTTAACACCATTCTCCACAAGTTATCCACAATTTTTGTGGATAAGAATAACAACCCTGTAAAAACAGTTACATCGATGAAACTAATTAAAATTTACTCTCACGCTCGGCACATTTTGCCTTTTCCCATAGCGTGTCCATCTCTTCAAGAGAAGCGTTTTGCATCGGTACTCCCAGGCGGAGCAACTCCGCTTCGACGAAACTGAAGCGCTTTTGAAAGCGGTTTATGGTTTTACGAAGAGCCTCTTCCGGATTGAGATTTAAAAACCTCCCCAGATTCGCAATGGCAAACAGCAAGTCCCCCATCTCGTCTTCCATGCGCGCCGGATTGCCCCCCGCCCATGCCTCTTCAAATTCATGCAGCTCCTCCATGACTTTTGCGAATACCTGATCGGCATGTTCCCAGTCAAAGCCGACCCGCGAGGCTTTTTCACTTATTTTATGAGCTTTCAGGAGTGCCGGAAGGTGATCAGGAACTCCTGAAAGAGCTGATGGCCGCTCGTCTCCCTTCTCCAGTTTTTTGATTTTCTCCCAGTTTTCAATCTGCGCATTGCTGTCCTTGATCTCAAGATCGCCAAACACATGTGGATGGCGGCGGATCAGCTTGGCACAGAGCGTGCTGATGACATCGTCAATGGTGAAGTCACCCGAATCCTCGGCAATGGCAGCATGAAATATCGGCTGAAGAAGCAAATCTCCCAGTTCTTCTTTAAGATGCTGCGGAGATTTTTCGTCGATAGCTTCTATAACTTCGTAAGTTTCTTCGAGGAGATAGCGGGTAAGGCTTTCATGAGTCTGTTCCGCGTCCCAGGGACAACCGCCGGGGGAGCGCAGCTTTCGCATGATGTCCAGGAGTTGTTCAAAAGTGTAGTGTGAGTTCATGGAGGTTCCTTTTTAGAACGTTAGAATATATATTATGAGCTTTTTGGTACGTTAGAAATCCCGTTTATCGCAACAGAAAACAGCTTCGATAATGCGCTTATCCAGTTTATCCGGGTCAGGTAAATGTATTCTGACCAGATATGCCCGCAGTGCGTACTCTTGTCAATAAAACAGGTTGAAATTATGTGGACAATGCGTGGCAAAGAATATTATGTTCACCTGTTGAAGCCCACTTTGTCCCGGTGCAGGAATGAGCATGTTTACAGTCAAACTATCCGAAAATAATTCCATTGCCATTCCGTGCGAAATTTTAAAGCAACTTGGTCTCGTGCCCGGCGACTCTCTTGCCGTCGAAGAGGTGAATGGAGAGCTTGTAGCGCGCCCTGTTCGTCCTGTTGTCACACCATCCGTAAAACCTGCCCCAGCTGACACTAAAAGCCTGAAGGACACGATCTCCCGCAAGAATCTGGAAGTCGGCATACAATATATAAAAGGAATCGGCCCGAAACTGGCCGCACTCCTTGAAAAAAAGGATATCCGCTCGGTTGAGGACGCTCTCTATCTGCTGCCGCTCCGCTATGAAGACCGTCGCCGGCTGATTCCGATCTCATCACTCTGCCCCGGCCAGAGCGCCGTTTTTTCCGGGACGGTTCTGTCTGCGGATGCCACCACAACCAAGGGTGGACGGCGTGTTTTTGAGGCGCTGGTGCGTGATGACAGCGGTACAATCGTCTGCAAGTGGTTTCATGCCAATGCCGTCTGGATGAAGCGTACCTGGAAGGTCGGACGGGTCGGTGTTTTCAGCGGCGAGGTGAACCAGTTCGGGTATCAGCGTGAAGTGCATCATCCGGATGTAGACTGGCTCCCTGAAGGGGGCAGCCTGCAATCACTGCTGGATTCTGACCCTGCTAATTTCGGTCGAATTGTGCCTGTCTATCCACTGACGGAGGGGATACATCAGAAAACGATGCGCCGGGTTATGCGCGAAGTCGTTGATAATTTTTTGTCGAATATAGAAAGCGTTCTGCCTGACGAACTCTGCCCCGCCGGGTTCCCCCCTCTTAGGGAGGCGCTTGGCCAGGTCCATTTGCCACCCCCTGAAGCGGATCTTGCCGATCTGAATGCCGGAGCGACACCGGCACATCAGGCCCTGGCATTTGATGAATTCTTTTTCTGGGAATTGGGGCTTGCCCGCAAAAAACATGGTGCGGCAATGGAAGAGGGGATCGCCTTTCAGGTGACACACCGCTATACCAAAGAACTGGTTCGACTGCTCCCCTTTGAGCTGACATCCGCTCAGCGGAGAGTGCTGGCGGAAATAAAAACAGATATGATGGCGCCGCATCCGATGCACCGTCTGGTTCAGGGTGATGTGGGAAGCGGCAAGACACTCGTTGCGTTGATGGCGGCGTTGATTGCCGTTGAGAACGGTTATCAGGTGGCCATCATGGCTCCAACCGAGATTCTTGCCGAACAGCACTGGCACACCATTCACCGGTGGTGTGCACAGATGGGGCTGGAAGTAACTCTGATAACGGCCGGGCTTAAGGGGAAGGCCAAAAAAGAGGCCCTCGAGCGAATAGCCGACGGCAGTGCCCGGATCGTGATCGGTACTCACGCGGTTATTCAGGAAAAAGTCGAATTTGCGAAACTTGGGTTAGGTGTGATTGATGAGCAGCACCGTTTCGGCGTTCTGCAGCGCGGCATCCTAAAAAAGAAGGGTGTAAATCCCGATATTCTGGTCATGACCGCCACCCCGATCCCCCGTACTCTCGCCATGACGCTGTTCGGAGACCTCGATCTGTCGGTAATCGATGAAATGCCCCCAGGGAGAATTCCGGTTGAAACCAGGCTCTTTTTTGAGTCACGTCGCACTCAGCTCTATGATATGATCCGGGACGAAGTTCGATCGGGTCGACAGGTATTTGTTGTTTATCCACTCGTCGAAGAGTCCGAAAAAACGGACCTGAAGGCTGCAAGCCAAATGGCTGAACATCTGCAAACCGATATATTTCCCGGCTTGCGGGTTGGATTGCTGCATGGCAGGTTGAGCCCGGTAGAAAAGGAAGCGGTCATGGCTTCCTTTACGAACCGCGAATTCGATATTCTGGTCTCGACTACCGTTATCGAGGTCGGCATTGACGTTCCGAATGCTACCGTGATGGTGATAGAGCATGCCGAGCGCTTTGGACTTTCACAGCTGCATCAGCTGCGGGGCAGGGTAGGGCGCGGGAAAGATAAGTCATACTGCATTTTGATGACGAAAGGCACATTGTCTGAAGATGGCGAGAAACGCCTGCGGGTGATGGAGTCAACCGGCGACGGCTTCCGGATTGCCGAAGCCGACCTGGAAATCAGGGGGCCGGGTGATTTTCTCGGCACTCGCCAGGCGGGCATGCCCGATTTTCGTGTCGCCAACATACTGCGGGATGGTACATTGCTGGATAAAGC
>VFJM01000082.1 GCA_009886055.1 Geobacter sp.
CATTCTTGTGCGCTACATCCTTGCCGAAACCGGCAATCTTTCCACCTTCGGCGCTTTCATGGCATTTTTTGCAATCCTTTAGAGCCTCGCCATGTGCCTTGTGATTGAATGAAACTCCTTTTTTAAACTCCATCACGTCAGCGGCAAATGATGACCCTGCCATAACGCTCACTGCCAGTACTGCAACGATAGTCTTCTTCATGTTCATATCTCCTTTTTCTGTTTTTTCTGCGCATTGGCAGATTTTTTACAACCACCCGTCTACATTCGCGCAAATTATAAATGCTGTTAAGAATATGTCAACCCGGTGCCCTGATTTTGTAATAAAAGGCGACATATCTTTTTGACCATTGGCTTGGACGCGGTTTTTAAAACCAGATAACTCGCGTCCGAAATATGTTGGTTGGATGTCAAAAGATGCATCGCTGCTACATTCAGCTTTCCCTCTTCATTCTGGCCAACTCCCTCAGTGAGCTTCAGATTGTTAAAATTAATGCAGTGTAAATAATTTCCATTATCCAAATATGCCTTAACAATTTAAGTAGTTGCATTAAATCCCATTAGAATTAATTTTACCCGCAATAAACAATTAACAGCTCAGTATTACGTGACACAGACATAACAAACCGAAATCAATAGTTTTTTTTACAAACTCTCATTGGCATGAAACATGAGTTCTCCCACGAATTAATGGCAAAGATTGAAATATATTTTTGCACACATTTTAATGAAAGGAGGGGAGATGGGTAAATCAGATGTTGAATTGTCCACGCTGTGGTCTCTAAGCACCGGAAACCACAGGGAGTTAAACCACCAAACTCAGAAAAGGAGAACACAAATGAAAAAAGTATTTACAGCCATGGCCATCTCAGCTCTTATCGCTACCGCGGTATATGCAGGCAACACCCCGGGCACCGGGGTACTGGACTCCCCCCATGACATGAATAATGTCACCGGTCTCACCCCTGACAATCAGGGGCGTGCCTGCGCGTTCTGTCATACGCCGCACCACGCAGTCGATCTGGCCGGCCAGTATAATCCGCTCTGGTCGCATCAACCAACAGCCTTGGGCGGGGTACAAGCATACTCGTCCCCCACGTTCGATGCCGAGCAGATTGCCCTCGCTCTGATTGACCCGCTGATCGGACCGAGCCGTCTCTGCATGAGCTGTCATGATGGCGCCATTGCCCCCGACCAGCACTATGGCTCGGCAAACGTTGCCCCCACCGGCAGATTCGCCAGTGACGACTTCGCCGGATATCCATCAGCGGTAAAAAATATCGCCGTCGGACTGGGCGGTAACTTCGGTAACGACCATCCCATCGGCTTTGATATTACGCAATCCGCGACTGACGCCGGCATCTTCACCACCGTGCCGACCACTAAAACCTGGCTTATCGCCGGGAACCCAGGAACAAAACTTATCAGCGACGCCCTGTTCAAACAAACCCCTGGTTCTACGGAGAAGTACATGACCTGTGCAACCTGCCATGATGTTCACAACAAGGACAACGTAGCGAACACCGCCGCAACCGGCGTTGCCGGTCATACCGACAGCGTTAATCTTAACTACTTCGTGTATGCGCCACAGAGCGGCTCACAGCTCTGCCTGAGCTGCCACGACAAGTAGAAGGGCGCAGCGCTATGGACCCGAAGCCTGCCTGGAGAGTTCGAGGCAGGCTTCGGGTCATCCTGAATGGGCACCATATCACGATATGAAAAGGAGAACTTATGTGTAAAAGGGCAATGTATCTGTTGCTGGCCCTGATGATAGTTCCGTCCTTCGCCACTGCAGCTACCTACTGGCAAATAACGGCAACCACGTCACCGACAGCACTCAAAACCAATCTTACCGCCGCACGTCCGGCGAACTTCGGCAACTATACCACACCTGGGGGGGCTGCTATGAGCCTTACCAAGGTAACCAATATCGCCTTAAATAGCGCAGTCTCAACCGTTGGATTCAACGTTGCTGCCGTCCCCGGCAAATCCGTGACAGTCAAGGTGGACGGTGTTCAGGTTGGCGCGGTTCCCGGCACGTACAACGTGGCCAAAGGGACCCTGCTCAGCCATAACATCGTCGCCTACTACACAACGGTAAACTACACCCTCACCTCGCAGACCGCATCCGGCGGAACCATTTCTCCGACTGCTACTTATTCAGCGAACCCCGGTGTTGTCACTGTCACGCCATTCATCGGGAACGTGCTGTCCGGTCTGAAGATCGGCGCCACCACGTATGCTCTTGCTGATTCCCTCCCTGCCGGCATAACCATGTCCGGTAATGCCGGTGGCGCTACCTACACCTTTGCCAGCGGTTCTTATACCGTGCAAGGCGTGTTTGCCGCCGCACCCGTAGCGACAGCCGTCATCTCAACTTCGGGCATGACAGTCGCGACCGGGGCAACAGGTATTTTGATCGACGGTTCCTCAAGCAGCTCCAATGTTATCGGGGCAACCTATGACTGGTCAACTACCTGCGGAGTACTGACCCCTGTTTCTCCGGCAGACGACAAAATCAGATTATTTGCAGCACCCGTCACTGTCGGCACATGCACGGTCACGCTGACGGTTAATGCCTTGGGGGTGTCACCGCCCCCTACGGCAAGCGTAACCATCACTACCAAGTCAGCAAAATTGGTAGCAACACAAATCTGTCTCGACTGCCACAACGGCACGGACGGTCCGGTTGTTCCAGGGAATTTTGCAACTAACCTCCACAACGGTCAGGCAAGTTGCACCGACTGCCATAATGCCAACAATACGTCTTCACATTCGTATAATACCGAATTGGTTATGGCAAATTCCTGCACACCCTGCCACAGCCAGCTCACAACGAGCACAGTATCACTTGCCTGGAAAAACAGTGCCCACGGTACAGCCTCCGGTCATACCACCGGCACATGCCAGCGCTGCCATGCCAATGAAGGCGCTATCGTTGGCGCCGAAGTTGGCTGGACCGGCAGCTATGCAAATGTACTCGTACCCTACACATCAACCGTATGGCGAAATAACAAGCCCGCTGCATCCTCAAACGGCATCAGCTGCGCCGTATGTCACGATCCGCACACCGGGCTTCGTGCCGTCAACACCATCGTCGGCGGCGTAAAAGTCGCCTGGGATCCGAACCAGAACGGTGTAAATGACCAGTTCGACGTCTGCACAAGCTGCCACTCACTGCTGGACAATAGCGGCGCTCTTGTCGGCAACTACCACGACGGTGGTTCCATTAATGTCACGCGGACGATTTCCGATTCCCATTATGACAATCCAGCCACCGGCGTCGGTCTGACCACCAACGTGGTTGAGGGTTACGTAATCCGTGCAAAAAGCGCCAACCCTTGCGCCGATTGTCACAACCTCCACAAGGCAGACCTGACGGTTCAGGAAGCCTGGGCCAAGTCGGCACATGCAGGCAAGATTGCGACAAAAAAAGACGATGCAGCTTGCACAGAGAGCGTCAATTGGTTCAACACTACCTACCCGACAAACCTTGCCACGGCCTGCACAGACAGTAAAACCGTTGGCACCAGCACCAGAACAGTACTTGAATTCTTCCAGAGAAACGCCACCGGCGTTGCATTCTACAAAACCACCGGCGCCATTGACGACGCCGCAGGCAACGCCTGGACCCACTACAATTGGGATGACAGCACCGGCACCGCGACGGACCGCAAGGGTTGCCAGCGCTGCCATACATCCACAGGTATTGCAAACTTCCTAAACAGCCCGGCCACCTACAATGCCGCCAACAACGACTTTTCACATCTTTCAGGATGGACCAGCACCAACAAGACGTCTCCGCAGCAGGAACTGCTCTATTGCTGGGGCTGCCACAGTGATTCCCAGACAGGCGCTCTGCGCAATCCTGGCGCGATCACCGAAGTTTATGCCGGAACCCCGACGGTCACCGTTGCGTATCCGAACGTTGACAAGTCCAACGTCTGCATGGGTTGCCACCTGGGCCGTGAAACCGGTGCTGTTGTCAAGGCATCCACTCTCGATTTCTCCAACCTGAGTTTCATCAACTCCCACTACCTGGCCGCCGGTTCCACCATTTTTAACGAGTCCGGCTACGAGTACGACGGCCAGAGCTATGACAGCTTCGGCTACCACAAGAACGTCGGCGTTGCCAACGCCTACAACACCGGCACTGCCGGCCCCTGCGTCACCTGTCACATGACCAGCGCGGAAGGTCACTCCTTCGATGTGTTCACCAAGAATGCCACCGGCGCCATCACCGCCGTTGCCAGCACCCAGTGCGTCAACTGCCACGGCGGCTTGACCCCGGCAGCTCTGGAAGGGTCAAAACATGAGTTTCACCTGGCTATGGAAGAGCTGAAAGCCGCTCTTGGCGCGAAGGGTATCGTGTTCTACCCTGCTCATCCATACTTCTACAAAGACCTGAATGCTAACGGCGTGTACGACGCCGCTACCGAATCAGGGTCGGGTAACGCCTTCAAAAACTGGAACGCCGTCTATCCCGGCAAGGGCAAAGACGTCATGGGCGCTGCCTTCAACTACAATCTGTTCGAACATGACCCGGGTGCCTATGCTCACAACCGTGGCTATGCTCTCAAGCTGATCCAGGATTCCATCGACTTCCTGGCCGATGGTGTCGTTGACAGCGTGGGTGTAACGGCTGCCTTCACTTCAGCAGCTACAAACAAGGAATTCCAGGAAATAACTTCCCATCCGGCAGCCATTGTCGCTGCTCCTAGCTCAACCGATTGCGCCAAATGTCATCAGTCGCCTCCGCATTATGACGGCTTTGCCGCAACCGCCACCGGCGGCACCTGGACCGGCACCGCATGGAGTGGGACAGCCAGTGTGCTCGGCAAGGCTCAGTATGCCTTCGTCGGCGTGTCCTGTGCTGAATGCCACACTGCCGGCAACACCACTGCCAACGGCCCGATCCTGGTGCAGTATGCCGAGTCCGGCCACGGCAACGTGGCGGGCG
>VFJM01000167.1 GCA_009886055.1 Geobacter sp.
AAGGAGGTTTACAGATGTGGAAAGAAGAAGCAATTGACCTGAAATTAAACCGGTTTTTTGAAAGTTCGGCGCGAGTTCTGTTATCGTTTCTGATTTTGGTGATCATGCTGGCGATACTGGCCGGTATCGGTTGCACATTTTATGACCTGCGGCTGGTTCTGAGTGGAGATTTTCATGCTGCATTCAAAACGATACTTGTGGATATGCTTACCGTTCTCGCAGTAGTTGAGGTTCTCAGGACGGCTCTGGCCTATTTCACTGAAGGAAGGGTGAAGGTGACCTACATAATAGATACTGTGATTGTAACTGTTCTGACCGAAGTCATGGCCTTCTGGTACCGGGACATGGATTGGCAGGAGGTTGCAATGATCATTGCTCTGGTTTTGTCGCTGGCCTGCATCAGAATAATCGCGGTACGCTTTTCTCCGCGAAAACTTCAGCACGATTTCTGATTAATTCATGAAATTTTCAATCCAGTAGCCTCAGGTCATGTTCCAGATCATCATCTCAAGCATGTCTTTCCAGCTCTTGCCGATCTCGTTGACGACAGTCGGTTCAAAACCACAATGCATCATGCACTGGGCACAACGAAGATCTTTCCCTACGCCGTACTTCTCCCAGTCGGTCTGTGCCATCATCTCCGCAAAGGTTGGATAATGTGTGTCTGTGATCAGATAACAGGGGGCCTTCCAGCCGCGAGGATTACGGGTCGGGTTGCCCCAGGGGGTGCATTCCAGCTTCTTTTCACCTTTGAGAAACCTCAGGTACATCGGGGTGGAAAAGAAGCGATGTTTTTTGCTCATCTCGTATACGTCAATAAACTTTTTCTCAATCTCCCGGCGTTCGAGGAACAGTTTTTCACCGACCGCTTCATAGCCGAAGCCGGGTGCTACGAGGAGTCCGTCAACCCCAAGCTCCTCAAGGCGGCTAAAGAGCATCTCAATTTCAACCAGATCGGTCTCTTTGAAAATAGTAGTGTTCGTGCAAACGCGAAACCCCTTCTCTTTAGCTTTTGCAATCGCCGAAAGTGCCGTTTTGAAGGCGCCTTTTCGCTCCAGAATACGGTCGTGGGTATCTTCCAGGCCATCAACGTGAATGTTGAGCGTAAAATTGGGATGGGGCGTCATGACTTCAAGCGCCTTTTCAAGCAGGATGCCGTTCGTGCAGAAGTAGATATGTTTTCCTCTGTGCAGCACTTCGGCAACAAGTTCATGAATCTGCGGGTACAGGAACGGCTCTCCCCCTGTTATGGTGACAACCGGAGCCGGGCATTCATCGACTGAATGCAAACACTCTTCCAGGCTCATCATCTCCTGAATGGTATCGGCATATTCGCGGATTCTGCCGCAGCCGGAACAGGCCAGATTGCAGAGATGGGTCGGCTCCAGCATCAGTACCAGCGGATACTTTTCTATTTTATTGATCTTGTTGCTGATAATGTATGTGGCCAGATCGTAATTGAGGCGGAGCGGAAAACGCATTGTTGAAATTCCTTATGATAATGCTCGCATGTAATGGAAAATGGTACGGAAGCAATTCCTCCCACATGTACTTCTTGTCCTTGCCGGGGCAGGCACGTTCAGCTTCGGCATTCTGCTCTACGAGAAGGATAGCGCTGCCATACGGAAGAATCTTGTCGAGAGTTTAGTGCAGGCGTTTCTGCTGCAAGGCATCAAGAGCTGGGCGAGGCAAGGTTTCAAATCCTTCTTTGAAAAACATGCACGACGCGTTACCTCGCTGAACTATTTCACGAGTTCTGCGGCGAAGTTTTCCTCGGTATAGCCGTTCACGACAACATCAAGGCGACCATCGTCCGGACAAAACAGAAGTCCGTGTATTGGGACGTCCTTTGGTATCAGCGGATTATGTCTGATTATCTTGACCACCCGTTCAATATTTTCGACCGGGTTCGCAAAAATGCCCAGCCACTGTTTCAGATCAGGGATATGAATATCAATGACATCGGGAGAGATGCCGCGGCGTACCATATCCCGCTTGACCGACTCGGAGTCAATCTCGGCCATACCACAGTCCCTGTGTCCGATTACAAAGACCTCATCCACTCCCAGCATGAAGATTCCTGCTACCAGACTGCGGATAACGGCACCAGCCATCGGATCGACAATGGTATTGCCGGCGTTCTTGATAACTTTGGCCTCACCTCGCTTAATCCCCATGGCCGGTTCAAGGAAATCGACCAGCCTGGTGTCCATGCAGGTGAATAGTGCCAACTGCTTCTGCGGCGATTTGGGAAGCGGCGGAAAAGCATTCGGCCTCACAAAATTCTTGTTGGCTGTAATAATCGCTTCAAGTTGCGTCACTGAAACTCCTGACCCGGCAGAAAATTCCGGTTAATACGGGTGCTGCTTACCGGCGCCATACTGTCATCAGCGGTAGCATCATTGCCGAAGAGGATTGATATCATCTGCAGGTTCCTGGTAGCAAACTGAGTGAGTAGAAATACAGCATAAAACTATACTAAAAATACCGTGGTAATGCAATTTGTTTGAAAAGTTCACCCTGAAGCATTCGTTATTATATTTAAATCAAATTCAATCGGCTCCCCTCTCTGCTTGACAAAGTGTTCAGACGAGGTCAATAATTCGCCACCTGAATACCCTTTATTTTTGGAAGGAATCAACATGCGCATCGAAAGCGACTTTCTGGTCATCGGCAGCGGAATTGCCGGTCTCTCTTTTGCACTCCAGGCGGCCAACCATGGCAGTGTAGCCATTGTTACCAAACGTGATATTTCAGAGTCGGCTACCAAGTATGCTCAGGGAGGGATTGCCACTGTTTATTCTGCCGAGGACTCATTTGATGCCCATATTGAGGACACACTCGTTGCGGGGGCCGGAATCTGCCATGAAGATGTCGTCAGGATGGTGGTGGAGGAAGGTCCGCAGACCATTCGCAATCTGATCGAGTGGGGTGTAAAGTTCACCACGAGCGGCACATCATTTGACCTGACCCGCGAGGGGGGGCACAGCGCTCGCCGTATTCTGCATGCCGAGGATATCACCGGACGCGAGATTGAGCGGGCACTGGTTGAAGCGGTCCGGCAGCACCCCTCAATTACGATCTATGAAAACCATATCGCCATCGACCTGATTACCTCTGCCAAGATCGAACGCCGCCAACTGGAGAAGAATCATTGTCTGGGTGCATACGTTCTGGACATTCCCGGTGATACCGTCGTGACCTTCAGCTCAAAGATTACTCTTTTGGCCAGCGGCGGCGCCGGCAAAGTGTATCTGTATACCTGCAACCCCGACGTGGCCTCCGGAGACGGTGTTGCGATGGCGTATCGCGCCGGTGCCACGATTGCAAACATGGAATTCATGCAGTTTCATCCCACCACACTCTTCCATCCGCTGGCCAAATCGTTTCTTATTTCTGAAGCGGTACGCGGCGAAGGCGCAATCCTGCGTCGCCGTGACGGAACAGCGTTCATGGAAAAATATCATAAGCTGAAGGACCTGGCGCCCCGTGACATCGTGGCACGAGCCATCGACAATGAAATGAAAATCAGCGGCGATGACTGTGCCTTCCTTGACATCACTCACGAACCGGCTGATGTCGTCCGCAACCGCTTTCCCAACATTTACCAGACCTGTATGGATTTCGGACTGGATATGACGAAAGAGTGGCTTCCGGTTGTACCAGCCGCCCACTACCTGTGTGGTGGAGTGGCGGTGAATTTTGATGGAGAAACAGACATCCCCGGCCTGTACGCCATCGGTGAAACCGCATTCACCGGACTGCACGGCGCCAACCGCCTGGCCAGCAACTCGCTGCTGGAAGCTGCGGTGTATGCGGGACGGGCCTACCGCCATTCCCGCGAAGTCATCACGTCGCTTCCGAGTGACCATCGCGAAATTCCGGTCTGGGATTCCGGCACCGCCACCAACAGTGATGAGATGGTTGTCGTCTCCCAGAACTGGGATGAGATACGGCGCACCATGTGGAATTATGTCGGAATTGTGCGGTCGGACAAGCGTTTGGCGCGTGCCATGAGCCGCATAAAGTTGATTCAGGGAGAGATAGATGAATATTACTGGAATTTTAACGTAACGTCCGACTTGATCGAACTGCGCAACATCGCCACCGTGGCAGAACTGATCGTAACCTGCGCTCAAATGCGAAAAGAATCACGCGGGCTGCATTATAATCTGGACTACCCGTGTCTTGACGATGTGAATGGGAAGAAAGACAGTTATGTAAAGAAACAGTTTTAAAAGGAGCAGCAATCGTGGATATCAATGAAACCCGCATGCGGATCGATCTTCTGGATGATGTGCTGTTGCGTATCTTTAACGAGCGCGCCCGACTGGCTCTTGAAATCGGGCAGGCCAAGAAGGAGCTGAATCTGCCGGTATTTGATCCGGCCCGTGAAAAGCGGATATTTAACCGTATGAAAGAAGATAATCCGGGCCCTCTGGACGATGAAGCAATCGTCAGGATGTTTGAGCGCGTCGTTGATGAATCCCGCCGCCTGGAACGCATCATGTCACATAAAGAAGAAGTTTAAGGGAGCCTGTATACTATGCTGATTATAATGAAGAAACATGCTGAAGAAACAGCCCTTGATTCGATAAAGGAATATCTGATAACCCGCGATTTCGACATCCATCAGTCAACCGGGGCAAACCGCACGATCATTGGTGTGATTGGTGATACCGATACTCTCGATGACCGGGAAATTGAGATCATGCCGGGAGTCAGCCAGGTTGTGCGAATCAGGAAAGATGACTAGAAGCGGTCGCAACCAAAACGCCCGTAAGTACTATTTACTTGACACAGAATAACTGATAGTGTTAAACAGCTAGCTTGAATTTTGTTACTTACTCAAGAAAATTTTTGGAGGTGCAGTTTGGCTCATCATAAGTCGGCAATCAAGAGGATCAAGCAGAGTATAAAGAAAACCGCACGTAATCGTCATGTTTCATCGACGCTGAAAACATATATCAAGCGTGTTCGTGAAGCGGTAGAAGCCAAAGACAAGGATGCCGCACTTGCTGCACTTAAGGTAGCCATCCCTGTTATTGATGCCACCGCTACCAAGGGTGTTATTCACAGCTCAACAGCTTCCCGCAACGTTTCCCGCCTGACAAAACTGGTCAACACTCTCGGCTAGAACATATTCATAACGCAATAAAGGGGGGTGTGCTGCTGCATGCCCCCCTTTTTGCGTTGCATATAATTACCACCCGCCGGTACAGACCCCCATGGTCAGCCCGTGCAGAAGAGTATACGGCTGTCCCCCCCCTGTTTTTGACGCAACATCGCAGCGGTAAAACTCATCAAAGATCCGCTTCAATTCCCTTCTCGAGAAATTGCGTGCCTGCGTGACAATCTCCCCCAGAAAAAAAGAATTTATTGAGAGCTCCCTGCCGATATCGGGCTGCGGCATCTTCTTGTCAAGCAGCTCTCTGACGCGCCATAACTGCCGGAAGTGGCGAGTCAGTGCGCCGATCATCATCGGCGCCTCCTCACCGTTCAGAAACAGGGCATCCAGGCTTCTGATCGAATTCGGCAGATCACGCAAACCGAGAAACTTCGCCAGTTCAAAGGCGGTAAACGCCTTGCTGCTGCTGGCCATCGTACGGACATCATCAACAGTTATGCGTGCCTTTGTGCCGGCGTAGACAACCAGTTTTTCAATCTGCGAGCTCAGTTCCTGCAGGTTGTTGCCGATCAGTGCGGATAAAAGTTCGGCAGCGGCGGTTTCAATCGGCTTCCCTTGAGCGACCGATTCAGTTTGAATGAATCCTGACAGCTTATTGTCGTAGAACCTTTTGTACTCAACCAGAACTCCATGCTTTTTTAATTCCAGAAAAAACTTCTTGCGCTGATCGATCTTGGTGCCGGTCAGCAGCAGACAGGTACCGGACGATGGATTCTGAATATACGGCAGCATGACTTCAAGGGCATCGGCTTTGAGCAGCTCGGCCCGTTTCACCAGCACCGCGCGACGTTCTGCAAACATCGGCAGCGTCTGGGCAGCATCGATTATATCCACTCCTTTCGATTCATTTCCGAAGTAGACATTAAAGTTGAAGTCTTTAAGAGCCGGGTCGATCGCCCGCTCAAGCAGCATATGTACCGCCCGCTCGACCAGAAACTGCTCTTCGCCGTACAGAAAACAGACGGTTGGTACGTTGCCCTTCTTCAGGGATGTTTCAAACTCCTGAGGTGTCATGATTAATAGGACTCTTCTAAAGCGGAAATGAATTTATGGGCAATAATACGGGCAGCGGCGTCAAGAGCCTGTTCTTCGGCGTTGCGCTGCAGGGCAAGATCCCTGTTGGCAGGATACTGTTTTGCCGCTTGGATCTGCCCCTTCCAGAGCGGTAACGTCTGTCCCTTTTTGTTGATTTCAAGTTCAACATTCAGAGACAGGCTGAATTCACGGGCCTGATCGAGGGCGCTATACGAAACCGCCTTGCTTGAATAGGAAACAATCCGCGCCTTCATGGCAAGATCAGCGCTCCCTTCACTCACTGCAGGATTCAGTCCGCGCAGGGCGTGAAATTCTTCATAAAACGCTCTGCGCAGAACAGTTTGTGCGCTTGGGCTGATACTCTCGTTACTGAAGAAAGGTATCCATATGTTCTGAGCGGCTCCAAGGCGCCCGGATTGGGAGTTCGTCAGATGATATCCGCACCCCGCCACTGCATTCAGCAGGAGTCCAAGCATCAAACCGCGCCACCATAACGAAGCTGACATCCCCTACCCCACCACAATATTGACGAGTTTGCCCTGTACACAAATAACCTTGCGTACGGTCTGCCCCAAAATGAACTGCGCGACCTTTTCATCGGCCAGGGCGCGCGCTTTCAGTTCCTCCTCACCGGTACCGGCGGCAACAGTGATTTTGGAACGCAATTTACCGTTGACCTGAACAACTACCAGGAGCTCTTCATCAACAACAACACTCCGGTCATAGTCCGGCCAGGCGGTTTGAGTCAATGGTGTTGAATTGCCCAGTCGTTGCCAGAGTTCCTCTGTGATATGAGGGACAAAAGGCGCCATCAGCAGAACAACGCTCTGGAGAGCTTCTTTCATCACCGCCGGGAATTGCGGTGTTGAAAGTTCAGCTGGCTGAAGAATATTAAGCAGTTCCATTACGGAAGCTATCGCCGTATTGAAATGGAAACGTTCATCCAGATCTTCAGTTACTTTACGGATCGTTTTATGTACGGCTCTGCGCAGGGTTCGCTCCTCGGCAGACAACGAGCCGGGATCAAGCGGTCCGGCGTTCCGTATCATGTCAAGGCGGTCATGGACCAGCTTCCAGATACGGCTTAAGAAACGGAAAGAGCCTTCTACCCCCTGGTCATTCCAGTCCAGGTCTTTTTCAGGCGGCGCGGCGAAGAGTGTAAACAGACGGGCGGTATCTGCCCCGTATTTCGAGATCAAGGCGTCCGGATCAACTACATTCCCTTTCGACTTGCTCATCTTTGCTCCATCTTTAATGACCATACCTTGTGTCAGAAGGTTGATAAACGGCTCATCGGCAGAGATGTGCCCCAGGTCGCGCATCACTTTTGTAAAGAAGCGCGCATACAGCAGGTGTAGCACGGCATGTTCGATGCCGCCGATGTACTGATCAACCGACATCCAGTGATCGACAGAGTCACGATCAAGGATGCCGTCCTTGAAGTCAGGACAGCAGTAACGCAGGAAATACCAGGATGATTGAACAAAGGTATCCATCGTATCGGTTTCACGACGGGCGGCTTTTCCGCATACGGGGCAGGAACAGCGGACAAATGACTCCATCCGGGCGAGCGGGCTCCCCCCCTCACCGCTGAACGCTACGTCTTTCGGAAGTACGACCGGCAGATCTTTCTCCGGAACCGGTACAACGCCGCAGCTGTCGCAGTAGATCACCGGGATCGGATTCCCCCAGTAACGCTGGCGTGAAATACCCCAGTCACGGAGACGGAAATTAACCGTCTTGGTGCCCTGCCCCTCTGTTTGCAGGAAGTCGGCTATTGCTTCTTGTGCGTCGAGGCTCTGCAGGCCGTTAAACCTGCCTGAATTCGCCATGATTCCGGCTTCTGTATACGCCTCACACATGCTGAGCGGATCGAGCGTTACTCCGGCCGGCTGGATGACAACTTTCAGCGGCAGATCGTATTTTTTGGCAAACTCGAAATCGCGCTGATCGTGGGTCGGAACCGCCATGACAGCTCCCGTGCCGTAATCCATCAGGACGAAATTAGCCAGGAAGATCGGCATCCGCGCCCCGGTCACCGGATTGCTGCAGTATGAACCGGTAAAGACCCCCTCCTTTTCAAAATCATCGGCGGTACGTTTGATGCGGTCAGTTTTTCTTATTTTGTCGATAAATGAGACTACCGCATCCTTTCTATCAGGGGTGGCCAACTCAAGAGCACGGGGATGTTCGGGCGCCAACGACATAAAGGTCGCACCAAATACGGTGTCCTGACGCGTGGTGAAAACCCGGATCGATTCGGTGCCGTTTTCAACCGGAAAATCGATCTCACACCCATAACTCTTGCCGATCCAGTTGCGCTGCATGACGAGCACCCGCTCAGGCCAACCGGGAAGTTTAAACGTGTTTTCAAGAAGCTCCTCGGCATAATCGGTTATCCGAAAAAACCACTGATCAAGCTCTTTCAGGTTAACGTCACTGTCACAGCGCCAGCATCCGCCATCTTCAACCTGCTCATTGGCAAGTACGGTTTCGCATGTGGGGCACCAGTTGACAAAGGAGGTCTTTTTGTAGGCCAGCCCTTTGGCAAACATTTCCAGGAAAAGTTTCTGTTCCCACCGGTAATAGTCGAGGTCGCAGGTAGCCAGTTCGCGGTCCCAGTCGTAGGAGAACCCCATTTTCTTGATCTGGGTACGCATATAGGCAATGTTTTCATACGTCCAGGTCGCCGGATGACTCTTGTTCTGGATAGCTGCGTTTTCGGCCGGCATACCAAAAGCGTCCCACCCCATCGGATGCATGACGTTAAAACCGCGCATTCTCTTGAATCTGCCGATAACATCGCCGATGGAATAATTACGGACGTGCCCCATATGAATACGGCCTGATGGATACGGGAACATCTCCAGGAGATAGTATTTCTGTTTGTTATTGTCTGTAGATGCCTTGAACGTTTTTTCGCGTTCCCAGACCGACTGCCATTTCTGTTCCACGTCTTTTGGTGAGTACTTCTGCTCCACGGTAGTTTCCTTTCGTTCCTTGAATATATCTGGTCCTGATAATCAGGATACGTGCGTTAACGAAGTGCTTTTCTATACAATCCTTCTAACTTACTAATTGTCTGCTTACTGCATCTGTTGCGGTCGCCAGTCCGACTCTTTCTGATGGCACCGTTCACAGGCTGTCGGGTCTTTGACGCTGAACGCCATACTGAAGCCGTGGCACGTGCCGCAGAATTTGCCCTGATCCATCTCTTTCATCACCCAGCGCTTGTCTGGAGTCCCCGATGGTATGGCGTTATAATGGCAATCAGTGCAGTTATACCCTTTTTCACTGTGCGGCTTATGGCTGAACTCGACGTTGCCGGTACTGGGGGAAAGTTCATAACGGACAGAAAGCGGGGTCCCCGGGTGGCACTTAATGCAGTTGGACTTTACACTGAAGGCGGTTTTATCATCATGGCAACTGCCGCATGATTTGCCCTGCTCCATCTGGCTCATCGTGAAATGTTTATTGCCGGTGCCGGGAATGAAGAGCTCCGGATGGCACTCCTTGCAGCTATAGGCGGCAATATGCACTGTATGGCTGAATACGGCGCTGCCGGGACGGAAATTGATCTGTTTGACCGCATGGCATTTCTGACAGTCGGATTTCACACCAAAGGCGGCCTTGCCATCGTGGCAGGCACCGCATGAGCTCCCCTTTTCCATATCAGCCATGCTGGCTCGTATGCTCTCTTTACCGGCCTTGAAGATTTTATTGTGGCACTCAACACATGTGAACATGCTCTTATGAACGGTATGGCTGAAGGTTGTGGCGCCGGTCTCCTTGACTTTGAAAACGATATCGACGGTAGATTTATGACACGTGTCACAATTTCCTTTTACGCTGAAAACGGTCGAACCATCGTGGCAGCTGCCGCATGAAGAACCTTTCTCCATCTGCGCCATGGATACCCTTTTGTTGCCAGGACCGGCGCTGAACAGCTGGTTATGGCAATCGGTACATGAGTACACGGCGAGATGTTTATCGTGGTTAAAGCGGGCGTCATCCGAAAACAGGACCTCCTTGACAGGATGGCATTTACTGCATGACTTGACACTGAAGGCCGTTTTGCCGTCATGACACGCCCCGCACGATTTACCCTTGTCCATTTCATTCATCGTGAAGCGCCTGGAAGCTGTTCCGGCAGCTAAAATGTCATTATGACACTGACTGCAGGAAAGATTTTCGCGATGCTTCGTGTGACTGAACGTTACCGTTCCGGCATCCTTGATTACGAAAACACGATCAGGAGCGGCCGCTGGATGACATTTATCGCAATTTCCGGTTACAGCGAAGGCCGTTTTGCCGTCATGACACGCGCCGCATGATTTTCCCTGCTCCATCTGCAGCATCGTATAACGGATACTGCGGCTCCCGCCAATAAAAATTGAGCTGTGACATTCATCGCATTTAAACATCTTGAGATGGTCGCTATGACTGAACCTGGCGTCAAAAGCCTTGAAACGTATCTCCATGACGTTTTTATGGCATTTCTGGCAATCTCCTTTTGCAGAAAAAGCAGTTTTGCCGTTGTGACAGGCTCCGCAGGATTTACCCGATTCCATGTCAAGCATTGTGTGGCTAACACGGTTCGGCCCGGGAACAAAAATCTTGTTGTGACACTCAGAACAGGCATAAGACATCTCAAGATGAGCGTTGTGGCTGAACAGCGATCCTCCCGCCAGTGAAATCTCACCGACCTGGTGGCATTTGACACAATCTCCTTTAACGGAAAACGCGCTCGTGCCGTCGTGGCAGCTGCCGCAGGATTTCCCCTGCAGCATCTGGGACATGCTGACGTGCGGATTACTCTTGTCCGTTTTGAACAGCGCGTCATGGCAATCCGTGCAGGTGAACATGCCGAGATGTTTGCTGTGTTTGAAGGTCAGCGTCCCAAAATCGGGAATGGTGATCAATACGGCATCAACCGCGTGACAAACTGAACAGTCCTTCAGCTGCGGTGTTTTAGGATTTTCCTTGTTGTGACAGGCCCCGCAGGATTTTCCCTTTTCCATTTCGGCCATCGTAACAGCCGGGTTGTTTTTACGGGTAATGTGGAAAATCGAATTATGGCAGGCAGAACAGTTGTTGTTCAGGTTTTTAAGGTGATTCTCATGGCTGAAGGGAATGTTTCCGGCATTCTGGGTTTTAATATGCAGCGTCTGCCTGAAATCGGCAGAAACAGCTCCAGGAAGAGCAATAACGACAGCCAATAATAAAACATTTTGTAACCAGTTCATGAATAACTCACTTTTTTCCGGAAATACCGGAAATGCAGGAAATCAGGAAAACCCGCCCTGAAGAATAATTTCTGATGCAACTCTATCAAGCGGGACACAACTATCAACTACTCCGGTCGCAACCGCTTCACGCGGCATACCATACACGATGGCTGTTTCCTCCGATTCAGCAATCACTCGGCCACCCTGCTCCTTGATAATCCGTACCCCCTTGCTTCCGTCGTTGCCCATTCCGGTCAGGATAACGGCCGCGACTCGCGTGCGGTATATGCTGGCGCACGATTGGAGCATGACATCGACAGAGGGAACATACCGATCGGATTCTGAAGGTGCAACGATGCGCGCCGTTACCTCTCCTCCGCATACTTCTAAAACCATGTTCCTGCCACCCGGGGTGATCAGGACTCTGCCAGGAAGGACAAGGTCACCATCCTCGGCCTCCTTTATGTCAAAAAGAGAGGTACGATTGAGTCTGTCAGCAAATGCCTTGGTAAAACCGGCCGGCATATGTTGGGATACAACGATTGCAAAAGGGTATTTCTGCTCAAAAGCAGAGAAAATCTGCTGCAGAGCAGGTGGCCCACCGGTTGAAGAGCCGATTGCCACAAGATCAATGGCATGATGTTTACCAATCCTTGCCTTTCGCGCCGTCCCTGGTTCGGCTGCTCTGCGCTCCGGGTGTATGATTTCGGAGGTCGAGCGGACGGAACCGATCGGCTTAAGCGCAAGTACTTGCAGCACTTTTTTCTGAAGATCCTCTTTTATGGAGAGCAGATCAACTGAAGCACTGCTGGAAGGTTTTGCCACAAAATCGAGCGCCCCCAGTTCAAGCGCTCTAAAGACCTTATCAGCCCCACTAAGGGCACTGATCACGATCACCGGTAGTGAGAAGCGGGTCGTCAGGATACGCAACAGAGTGAATCCGTTCATCTTGGGCATTTCAAGATCAAGTGTGACCAGATCGGGTTTGAGTGCAATAACCTTTTGAATGCCCTCTTCACCGTTTATAGCATATCCCACAACCTCAACAGAATCGAGTCCTTCCAGCATGCGGGTTATACTGCGGCGGCTGAAAGCGGAATCATCAACAACAACGATCCTGATCTTTTTCACAGAGAGCCTCCCGCAAAAAGACGATCAGGCTTTTGATAGATCATGTCGTTTTTGAAGTGCCGGAGTGTGAACTGTGTCGTGATATTCATCAGAGATTCAGAGTGCCCCAACAAGAGAAAACCGCCATCATACAGTGCAGAGTGAAAAGATTCAATTACACGTTTCTTGGATGCCTGATCAAAGTAGATAATCACATTACGACAAAAAATAAGGTCGACCTTACCGAGCATGGTCAGTCGATGTGTGTCAAAAAGATTGAGATGATGGATGGTTACCAGCTCCCGGATAGAATCGTTAACTTTATATCCGTCATCTTGCTGATGAAAAAAGCGCTGCAGGTCGTTCTCTTCTATCGCCCGAAAGGATGATTTGCCATATATGGCGCGACGTGCCTGCAGCAGAACTTTCTGGCTGATGTCAGTACCGATTATCTCTGTTTTCCATCCCGAAAGTTCAGGCATGGTGCTCAGCAGCATTGCAATAGTGTACGGTTCTTCTCCGGTAGAGCACCCTGCACTCCATATTCGCAGGGAACGGTTCCCTTGCGCGGCTTTACTTTTGATCAGTTCAGGGATTATTTCGTCGGAAAAAGCTTTGAGCTGGAACGCCTCGCGAAAAAAATAGGTTTCGTTTGTAGTAATAACATCCATGATATCCGTGAGTTCATGCTCTTTGTTCCGGCTGTACTTTAAGTAATGATAGTAATCATTAAAAGTGGGGAGATTCAGATCCGTCAAACGGCTGGAAAGACGTTTTTCAAGAATATATTTTGAGTCCTGAGCAAAATATATTCCGCAGTGCGCATAGATGCAATCCCGCAAAAGAAGGAATTCATCGTCGGACATACTGTGAGTTTGTGCAAAAGTGAATGCCATGAACAACCGAGCCCTGATAAACAGGTTACGTGCGTTAACGAAGTAATTTTATACCAGAAAACAACGGGTAACCTGTCACTTTGAATGAGTGACTATAACGCGCTCTAGAGACTTGTCCGCCTGCCGGACAATGTCCGGATCACTGCTGCGAAGGACAGAGCGGATGATTTCTTCTGCCTCGGCACCGCCGATTTCCTCGAGAATTGTTAAACTGGTAATCATCAGCAGACCTTCCGCTCTGCTATGAATGTTTTTTATGATTGACAATGCCCGAGTCGGCTCAATCCTGGCAATGGCTTTTAATACGGCAGACTGAACCCAGACATCCTGGTCATCCAGCGCATCTTCAAGAGCATCGAGTGTCGACGTATCATGCATATTTCCAAGTGCATCGGCGACTGCAATACGTACGTCAGAATCCTCATCAACGAGAGCCAATGCGAGCATCGAACCGGCTGTTTCAACCCGGCTGGTTCCGATTGCCGAAACAGCCGCTTTCCGGACCTGCGGGTCTTCATCTTTTATCAACAGCAGTAAACGATCCTGTTCACCGAGCGATGCCAGCAACATCGCGGCCGCTTTTCGATGGTGAGACTCTTTTGATGAATAGAAATGGCTGACTTCTGTCAGTATTGCTGAACGGCTGTCTGCGACAAGTAACTGTAAACTGGCAACCGCCGCCGCATACACGTATGCTTCACTGTCGTCAATCAGCTTAATCAGGTCGGGAATCAATGAGATCAGACCAAGCCTTCCGACCGCTATCGCAGCAGATTTACGAACCTGCGCAGACGGGTCGCGCAGCGCTTCCTGAATGACATCATTAAAACCGGAATAACCACACTCGGCAATCAGGATAAAGAGTCCGCTTCGTCCTCTCTCATCAAGGCTTGAATACCGTGAGAAAATTTCATGTAATGCTTCTCGACCGAAACTTTTCAGGGCTGAAAGAGCGGCATAGGCAGTGCGCTCGTCAGCATACGCTTCAATCAGCAGCGGAATGAAACGAGCGTCCTTTGTCACGACACTGGTCCAGATAAGGGCATCCGTCAATACACGATCCCGATTGTCGAACGGTTCCAACAAACCGGTAATAACATCAGTTTCCTTAAGTAATTTAAGCTCTTCCGAAATTCTTTCCTGTGATATCGGCGAAGAGCGCCCGTAGATTTTATACAGAGCCTTAACGGCGGCAGCACGGCTGTTCTTCTGACGACAGGAAAAACCGTTCAGCAGCAGTTTGCAGGAGCTTTCATCAGAAATGGTTCCCAAACATTCAAAAACAGCCTTTCTGAGTATATCCTGGTCTGCGAGTCTTATCAGCGCTTCCGGTACCGGAAGCGGTTTTGCCAGGGCCCCCAAAGCCCTCAGCGCGCTGAAGCGAAACAGCACCTCGCCTCTCGCCAGAATAGCCTGCATCAGGTATTCTGCCGCTTCCGCATCACCCAGCGCGCCCAGTTGCTCTGCGGCGGCTGAGGCAACATTCGCCTCGGTGTCATTCAGAGCATGCAGCAGTGGCGGCACGAAAAGCGGATCCCCGATAGCCCCCATGACATCAATGACAAATTTGCGGACATCGGCATCCTGATCCTGCACCATTTTCATCAAAGACGAAGCAGATGCAGACCCGAGACGAATAACGGCTTCCGCAGCGGAGTTTCTCAAACCGGCATTATCTTCATTGCGGAGAAAATCCAATAGCTGTTTAACAGAATCAAGATCGGGTTTCGAGTGAACATAACACTCTACGGCCTCTTTTCGTACTCGCCAGCTTTCGTCGCCCATTGCGGTGAAAAACATGGCTTGTGCGTCAGGGCACGGAATATCCCTTAACGAATGCAGGGCTGATCTGCGGATTTCTTCATCAGCGGATTGAAGGGCGCTGCGTATATTTTGAAGATCAATCACCTGTCTACTCCCGACCCTGACGAACTGGATAAGTACGCTCACAAATTATTAAACGATAAATAATTTTTATCGTACTAAAAGCGCAGAAAAATACTTTTAACTTGCTACTATTTGATAGATTAGCGCGCTATGCCGAGGTAACAGCATGAACAGTGCGCTGGGAACAAAGAAGTGAATCAATATCCAGAATCATAAAAACGCGGTTATTTGACAGGCAGACACCCAATATAAATTCCATTCCCACCCCTGAAACTATTTGGATCGGGGGCTTTAAATCAGCAACCGGCACAGTAATAACCTCCATAACATCATCCACAACAAGAGCCAGTAATTGCCTGACCAGTGACACGATCAGCAGTTTGCCGTCGTCCACAATGGGCATCTCGAAGCGCCTGCGCATGTTCATTACCGGAATTACAGACCCTCGAAGATTAATAACACCCTCCAGAAGGTTTGAAGCACATGGCAGCGGCGAGAGTTTCTGGGGAACAAGAATCTCACGTATTCTCATGATATCAACAGCAAACAACTTGTCTCCGAGACTGAAACAGGCAAGCTGGATATGTGTTTCTGCACCTTCCATGCTACGCACCTGCTCCGGAAAGAGCCAGCTGTCTATTGATCTCATCTATAATTATGGCTGATTTAAACGGTTTGACAAGATAAGCGTTAGCACCACACAAAACGCCTCTGTCATGATCAAATTGGGATTTTTTCCCGGTCAACATGATAATCGGGATAGCGGTGGTACGAGGATCTTTTCGTATCTGCCGGCATACTTCAAACCCATCAATATCGGGCAGCATGATATCTAATAATACGAGATCAAACTCTTCCACCCCGATTTTGTCAATTGCCATTTTACCGGTAAAGACACCGATCACTTCGAAGCCTCTGACGGTCAGAAGGATTGTCTCCAACTTGAGTAAACTTTCTTCATCTTCAACGACAAGGATTCTTTTTTTTCTCAGCATGCCTGCTCCTTATTAGCACAAGTCTATGTCAGCAATATTTTCCAGATTCAAAATTATTATCAATCGTCCTTCAGAACGACCCAGGCCGCTGATAAAGTCACGGTCAATTCCATCCAGAACGGTAGGAACTGCTTCGACGGCATCCAGCTGTACCTTCAAAACCTGAATCACTTCATCTACCAGCAGGCCGCTGAATGAATTGCTGTTTCTGATGACAACAATCCGTTCTTTGCCGGTGGGCGCTTCACGAGCCAATTTCAGACGAATACGCATATCAATAATCGGAATTATTATCCCTCTGAGTGACAGAACTCCTGAAACAAAGAGCGGGGAACGAGGAACCTCGGTCACCTCTCTCGGCTTGATTATCTCTTTTATATCCATGATATTTATACCATAAATCTCATCAGAAACCCGAAAGCAGAGAAACTCCAGACAGGATTCGTCAATGATCTGATTGGTGCTATCTTCGGCAAGTATTGACTCATCGTCACACCCTGCAGCAGCTCTGCCGGCCATAATAGCTTCCAGCGGCGTGCACGTTGCGGCAACACGTTCCGGGAGCATAGCTGCTCTTGACGGTGCAGCCACTGTGGAGGAAGCTGCCGGAGTGAAATGTGACTCTTTTAGAAGGAAATCTGCTTCAGGTGAAACTGGATCAGCCGGAATCACTTCGAGCGTGTCTGTATTCAACCCAGGCAAAGAAGATGGAGCAGTGAAACCGTCGTTAACAGGTTCTTTGAGCGCTCGTAAAGATTTTTTTCTGATTTTTGCGAGATCCATCTATGAACCGCCTACATCATTAATTCGTCTTTAATTTCATCGATTATGCCCGAATCAATCAAGGCCGCATCGCATCCGTATGCGACAAGCAGAGCATTGGTTGCCATGGAATTGATTTTACGGGGAACACCGCCGCTTAGTTCATGAATGCGCTGCACGGCATCCGGTGTGAATAAACCGGGAGTCCCCCCGGCAGCTTCGAGCCGAAAATCGAGGTATTCCATTATTTCGTCCAGCGACAACGGTTTCAGGTGGTAATGAAGCGAAATTCGCTGGCGCAGGGGTTCGAAACGGCTGGATGCCATCATCGGACGCAGCTCCGGTTGCCCCATAATGACAACACCAAGCAGATTGCGGTCATCCAGCTGAAAATTGGTCAGAAGCCTGATCTCATCAAATACTTCAGCATCAGTAATCATCTGGGCTTCGTCGATCACCAGAACCGGACATATGTCACCTTGATTCAGGGAGTAAACGGCGGTGTGGATCTGATTAATCAGGATGTCTTTGGCATCGGCCGGCTGTTCTACTTCAAGAATCCTGGCAATTGTCCGAAGGAATTCAATCGCATTCAAACGCGGATTAATAATGTAGCAAAAACGAAAACGGTGGCCGAGACGATCCATCAGAGCCCGCGAAAGCGTGGTTTTACCGCAGCCGATTTCTCCGGTTAACACGGCAAGTTCACGCTCTTCAACGGCAAATTCCAGTCGGGCAAGCGCCTCTTCATGACCGCGGCTCAAAAACAGAAAACGGGGATCAGGGGTTTTGCTGAACGGTTTTTCCTTAAAGCCGAAATAACGTTTGTACATGTATATCAGTTCCCGGAACGCATCGTTTCATTAATTATTCCGCCAATATCCAAAACAAGAATTGTGCGCTGGTCGCCAAGATCCGCCGCTCCTGAAACGCCACGAATCCGTTTGAAAGACTCGCCCAGCGGTTTTATTACAATATCCTGCTGACAGATCAGATCATCAACCGCAATACCGAGACGTTTTTCTGCGACGCCGACAACTACGACATAAAATTCTTTCGGAGGTTCGCTACTGCGCCTGATGTCAAAAAAGTGTTCCAGCCTCTGCAGCGGCAAGGTCGATTCACGGAGTTGCACGACCTCTTTGCGCTCTACCGTCATGATTTCCTTGTCGGTCATTAACAGCGTTTCAAGGACCGAGGTGATCGGCAGAGCATACGTTCTGCCGCTGCAACGGATGATCAATGCCTTGATAATAGCCAGCGTTACCGGCAATGTTATTATGAAGCGGCTCCCCTCCCCCCTTCGCGTCTCGATGTCCACCATTCCGGAGATTGCCGAGATGTTGTTTTTGACAACATCCATGCCGACACCACGTCCGGAGACCTCATTAACGGATTCATTGGTTGAAAAACCGGGCAGAAAAATAAAATCGATTGCGTCACGATCGGACACCGTACTTACGTCATTCACCAACCCTTTTTGCAGCGCCTTTCTTTTTATCTTCTCGATGTCAATTCCACCGCCATCATCTTCAATTTCAATAACAACGTGATTTCCTTTTTGATACGATGAAATGCGAATGGTTCCTTTTTCATTCTTGCCCAGAGCCGTGCGTACATCACGGGACTCGATACCGTGGTCGATGGCATTGCGGATAATGTGCATGATCGGATCGGAGATGTCTTCTACGATTAATTTATCCAACTCCGTATCAGCCCCGGAAAATTTGAGATCAATCCGTTTACCCTGCTCACGGGATATTTTTCGAACAATGCGCAACATCTTCTCGTACAGCTGCCCGATCGGGATCATGCGAATCTCCATGACCCCTTTCTGGAGTTCGGAAAGCTTGCGTTCAAGCCCTTTTGCGGCTTTGCCCAACTCGATGGCCAGGGGCGAATACCCTTCGTTGCGCATCCGGATGGTAACACCGGCAATAGTCGAGTTGGCGAGGACCAGTTCACCGACGATATTCATCAATTCATCCAGTTTACCGATATCAACTCGAACTGTCCGGCTCATACTTTTGGCACTGAGAGCAGCGTTATCAGACAAGGGGGGGGATGACGGCGCGGGAGAGTCAACTGCTGCCTGCAGACTGCCGGTTGCGGCATCTGCCGGCAGTCTCCCCTCAACGGAAGGAATATCAGTAGCGGGGGAAAGGGTAGCGGGCAGTTCAACAGATGTCGTACCGGAGCCGAGCCGTGTAACTATTACATTATCTCGTTCAACGGCAGTTTTCAGCTCCGCAAGAGTGCGCGTGGAACCGAAAAGAATTTCAAAATCAATATTGGTCGCAAGATTTACGCCGACACTCGGCAATGTACTGATAACTTCTCCGCATCCCTTTAATATTTCCGTGACCGCTGACAATTCGGTATCAAATCTGGTCAAATCAAAGGATGTATGAATATTGAAAAGTGTTCGTCCTTTGGCAATATTATCATTCAGGCGATGCTCTTCGTATTCCGTCAGGGCGCCGCGTACATGAGCGGGGAGATTAAGGGCTTCCAGAGGTGACACACCGCTCAGCTTTTCCGGTGGGTCTAGACAGGCATTAATTCTGGCTACACACACTGCAATTTCCTGCGACATGTTGGTGTCTTCGCCAGAGGCAAGGACTCTGATAAGGGTACTCAACACCTCATGGGCATCAAATAATACAGCCATAAGTTGCTGCGTAAGATTCAGTTTCCCGAGTCTCAGCCAGTCAAGCAGGTTTTCCATGTTATGTGAGAGCTCGGCAACATCGCTAAAGCCGAACATCCCGGCAAGGCCTTTAAGAGAATGGGCGCCACGAAAAATGGAGTTCAGAACCTCAGGATTCAATTCACCACCCTCAGCCATGTCGGAGAGGTCGGCCAGTTCAGAGCCGAGCTGCTCAACAATCTCCTCAGCTTCAGCAAGAAAATCCTGAACGGCTTTCGTATGTGTGGCGTTCTGCTCACTCATGGCGTTTTGTTCAAATAGTGATTGAGCAATTGCTGGAGAGTTGCGGGAGAAAAGGGCTTAACCAGATATTCGTCTGCTCCGAGCTGCTTGCCTTTCTCAATATCTTTTGCACTCCCTTCCGTAGAGATGATGAAAACGGGAATATCTATATAATTCGGGTTGGCACGAAGATAACTTATCAACTCAAGTCCGTTGATGTCGGGCATATTTATATCGGTCAGAATCAGGTCGATATGATCGCGCGGCAGCAGTCGCAGTGCCTCAAAACCGCTTGAGGCCTCAACTGTCCGGTAGTCGCCGAGTGTTTCAACGATAGCAACCAGCATGGCACGCATGGTCGAGGAGTCATCGGCAATCAAAATGGTTTTGGTGCTCACGGTTTACCCCTCTCATTCAGCTGACGTTCTAGTAAAGACTTCTCCATTGAAATTCCCGCCTGCGACAGGAAAATCGCCAGCGGTTCGATGTCGCCAACAGGCTTCATATCCGGGAGGTTGTCACCGTAGAGAAACCCGATAACACGGGACCGGCTGATTAACGGACCGATAAATACCTCTGCAGGAATGCCGCCACCCAATTGTTCAAAAAAATGAAGATCTGCCGGCGTTGGGATTGGTGAGAACGTGAGTGGCTGACCGGCTCGAAGCGGTTCGTCAAATATTGAACCGTTTTCCTGAGAAAAACGAATCGCCCGTACCCGTTCATCGCCGCTGACAGTGCCGCCGGTGATGCCGAATTGCCCGAAACCGGAAACAATCTGGTCTTTGATGGTAAAAATAATGGCCCTGTTTACGAACTCGGAAGCGAAACGAAGTATCAGCAGCATCACACCTCCTTGCAGATCCGGATTATTCAGTTCCTCGAGCATACCGCGCAGCAGGGTAAGACCGCCCTTCTGCTGAGAGGTATCAACGGCACGCGGCATGTCATCATCATACCCCATTTCAATTCGGAGCTCATCACCCAGATTGAATCGGTTCTGCCAATCTCCGGCAGACATGGAGTCAGAGAAGTGGCGAATGTCATGCGTAATCTGCGTAAGAAAACTCCCCATGATGTCAGGAGTGCTGATTTCAACCCTCCGGGGTTTATTGATATACGGATACCCGAGTTCACGAATCTTTTTCTCGGCATCCGCGTGGTGATAGTCGGTCATGACCATCAGCCGCAGATCGGTAAAGTTGTTGTGCAGGAGTGTCATGAGTTCAACACCCCCCAGCACTCCCGATCCGTCCATTTTCGGCATGATCAGATCAACGAGGACGACGGGGCGCTCACCGCTCCTGTGCAGGGCATCCACCTTGATCAGTGTATCTTCGCTGCGGGTCATGGCATGAACGACAAATCCGTTTTCTGTAAGCCCATCAGCAATTGCCCGCAGGGTCGGCGCGTCATCATCTACAATAACGATTGTCTGCTGAGACGCGCGCCCGGATGAAGTCTGAGTATTCGAGTCATCTACCAGATTAAAGTCAATATCAGCCGCATCGCCACCGGCGCATCCCATTTCGGCTTCATGATGTTTTTCATCGTGGATCCTGGTACCTTCCATGGCAAGAAATTGGGAATTCAACCCCTGATGCAGCATGAACTGCTGTGAATCCATCTTTGTGCCATCAACCGCTTCAATCGAGTTCATATTTTCAAAATTAAATGCACCCTCTGTCCAGGCAAACAGCGAGAAGACAACATTTTCAATCTGTTCGCGTATCACTTCTTCAATTATTTCTTGTGAAACACCGAAGTTCTTTACAAGAATATCCCTAAGAAGCCCACGAAACCCGTTTACCTTTTGAAAAGAAAGGGCCTTGCGCAGCAGAGCCGGATCAATGATCCCCTTTTGAATCAGGACCTCCCCCAGACTCTGCTGATAGGTGCTTGAATCGGCCCGAACAACCTGG
>VFJM01000321.1 GCA_009886055.1 Geobacter sp.
AGCAACCACTATCATCTACTGCTGGAAACTCCTGAAGGAAACCTGTCGCAAATCATGCGGCACATAAACGGCGCGTACACGACCTATTTCAACGTCAAGCGCAAAAGGAAAAAAGCCATAAGGGTCAGGTCTCAACTCTTGACACAATGGTTACGCTTTGATACGTTTAGGGTGATTCCCAAACGATCAAAGGAGACAGTAATGGCGCGACCATTAAGAATCGAATACCCCAATGCCTTTTACCATGTCACTTCAAGAGGCAACGAACAAAAGGACGTATTCAAGAGTCAAAGGGATCGGGAAAAGTTTCTGGAATATCTGGAATCGGCAACAAACCGTTACGGGGCGGTAATCCATGCATGGTGCCTGATGAGCAACCATTACCACCTGCTGCTGGAAACACCGGTGGGAAACCTGTCGCAGATCATGCGTCATATAAACGGCGCATACACCACCTACTTCAATATCAAGCGCAAGAGAGCCGGTCATCTGTTCCAGGGTAGATACAAAGCTATACTTGTTGAAGCTGATGAATATGCGGCCGAGCTGTCACGGTACATCCATCTGAATCCGGTACGAGCGACAATGGTTGCCAGACCGGAAGAATACAAATGGTCCAGCTATAAAAGCTACATAGGACAAGACAAGGCAGCAGATTGGCTGAAGACGGACTTCATATTCGGTTATTTTGGTGGTAAAGCGGCTGATGCGCAAAGCAGGTATCGGAAATTTGTCGAAGACTCGCTTGGCAGTGAGTACTACAGCCCCTTGAAAGCAACAGTAGCCTCGACCATATTGGGAAGTGCAGAGTTTGTAAGAGACATATCGAAAAGACATCTTGGAGAAAAACGGGCAGATCGGAGCATGCCCGCAGTGAAGGCGTTGTCAACCCGGCCTTCGTTGGATGAAATCTTAAGAATAATAAAGACGGAACTCAGCGATAGCGAAGAATTGGCAAGGAATGTGAGCATTTATTGCTGTCAGCAGTATAGTGGCGCAAAGCTTAAGGAGATAGGCGAACGGTTCGGTATAGGTGATGCTGCTGTATCACAAGCTAGCCGGAGGTTGGCAATAAAGGCCGGTAAAAACCTGGAGTTGAAGAAAATACTTAGCCGGGTGGAGGCAATCCTAGGGGCTGTCAGATGTTGAGACCTGACCCTTTTGGGTTTACTTGACCCTTTTGGGTTTACTGACCCTTTTGGGTTTACTTTTTGGCTGCTTGCCAGCATGTGACCGATATTTTATTGATGGGTTCAAAACTTCAGGATTTTCATTCTCATGCCTGAACCAGCAATTTCTCCAGCGGATCAGCAAATTTTGCTGCGACCATTTAGACGAACTTCTCGAAGAACAAAAGCAAATTGAAGCAGAGAGCGGCATCCGATACCCACTCATGAAGCTTGTAGATATGTATTTCTGGCAGATAGGTTTTGATATAGACTCTCAGAAGGTCGAACAAAGGGGTGCTGCTGTCAAGCAGCAGACCCCCTGAACCGTTGAACACAAGAATGACAAAGGCTCAGACTTGAGTGAGTGTTCACGGCAGCTCTCAGTGCTGCAATATAAAGGAGGTTGGTAATGAGCATGAATGGGATACATGGAGAACAGG
>VFJM01000216.1 GCA_009886055.1 Geobacter sp.
CCGCGCATGGCCGAAAATGACGGCCGCGTGGTGTCAAACTTCATCCTGCAGGCGCTCCGGAACGAAGATATCACCGTCTATGGCGACGGTTCCCAGACCCGGTCCTTCTGCTATGTCTCGGATCTGGTGGAGGGGATGATCCGCATGATGGAATGCCCCGGTTTCATCGGTCCGGTCAACATCGGCAACCCGGTAGAAAATACAATCCTTGAGTTTGCTGAAAAAATCATTACAATAACAGAATCAAAGTCGAAGATCATTTTTCAGCCGCTGCCGCAGGATGACCCGAAACAGCGTCAGCCCGATATTTCTTTGGCCCGTGAAAAACTGGCCTGGGAACCTGTGATTGCCCTGAATGACGGCCTCGGATCTACGGCGGCATATTTTGCCGAACGGATCAGGAAAGGGTAAATGCTCAATCTGCCCCTTCAAAAAAAGATGTATTTCATTCCGGCTGGATGCCTGGTATTCATCCTCTTCTTCACTGTTTTTGGTGATAAAGGTCTCCTGCGCATTTTTGAGCTTAAACAGGACAAAAATAAAATGGAAGCGCGCCTGTCCGACAGCAGGACCGATAATGAAAAACTGAAGCGCGAGATCGCAGCTCTCAAATCCGACCGCCGCTACCTCGAAAGCATCGCTCGCAAAGATTTCGGCCTTGTGCGCAGCAATGAAGTCATCTACCAGTTCCCGCAGGAAAAGAAACAACCATAATTCCAGGATATACACCATGCCGCGACAAAGCTGCGCCGTCTGTGCCTGGCGCGAAAAATGCTCAAAACGATTCTGCATCCCTGATGGAGGTGCCAGATGTCCTGATTTTACACGGGATGTCAGCATCAAGGGTGATACAGAGGATACCGACAAGCCATCTGAACAGAAAGAACTCCCAAAAAAATGATGAGAAACCGAATAGCCCCCCTGCTTGAATCCGCACTGATCAAAGCCCACGCGGCGCAAGAACTGACGACATTCCCGCTGCCACCCATTATCATCGGCCATCCCGCCAATCCGGAACATGGCGATTTTTCCTGCAACATCGCCATGCAGTTGGCCAAGGGTGAGCGAAAAGCGCCACGCCAGGTGGCTGAGATCATTATCAAACATCTTGGCGACGGCGGGGGTCTGTTGGCAAAAAGCGACATCGCCGGCCCCGGCTTTATCAACCTGTTCGTAACTCAAAACGCATGGCAAGCCACCCTTCTTGAGATCGAGGAGCAGGGGAACAGGTATGGACGTACCTCAAGCGGCGCCGGAAAGAAGGTCCAGGTTGAGTTTGTCAGCGCCAACCCGACCGGTCCGCTGCATATCGGCCATGGTCGCGGGGCGGCCATCGGCGATACCCTCTGCCGTGTGCTTGATGCCGCCGGCTGGGATGTGACGCGCGAATTCTATTACAACGATGCCGGCGTTCAGATCAGTAACCTTGCCCTTTCTGTGCAGCTTCGCTGCCTGGGCATTGAACCGGGAGACCCTCGTTGGCCGGAAGGGGGGTATCAGGGAGAATATATCAAGGATGTGGCCAGAGCCTATCTTGCTCGCGAGACCGTGGAGGCCGCCGACCAGCAGACGACCGCCTGCGGAGACCCTGAAAACATCGATGACATCCGGCACTTTGCCGTCGCCTGGCTGCGACGCGAACAGGACCTTGACCTTGAGGCCTTTGATGTAAAATTTGACGTCTATACGCTGGAATCTGCACTCTACAGCGAGGGGAGAGTCGATGCGGTTGTTAGGCAACTGATAGCCGGCGGACACGCCTACGAGCAGGATGGTGCTCTCTGGCTCCGTTCTACCGATTTCGGAGACGACAAGGATCGCGTCATGCGCAAGGCTGACGGCAGTTATACCTATTTCGTGCCGGACGTTGCCTATCATCAGGCCAAGTGGGAGCGCGGTTTTACCCGGGTGATCAACGAGCAGGGCTCCGACCACCACAGCACGGTCACCCGTGTCCGCGCCGGACTTCAGGCCCTTGATATCGGGATTCCGCAGGGATGGCCCGAGTATGTGCTGCACCAGATGGTAACGGTCATGCGCGGCGGTGAAGAGGTCAAGATATCCAAGCGTGCCGGCAGCTATGTCACGCTGCGCGACCTGATCGACGAGGTCGGGCGTGACGCTACCCGCTTCTTTTTTCTGATGCGCAAGCCTGATGCCCAATTGGTTTTCGACATCGACCTTGCCAAGCAGCAGACCAACGAAAACCCGGTCTATTATGTCCAGTATGCCCATGCCCGCATCTGCAGTATTTTTGAGAACGCGGCCGATAAGGGCTTCATCGTTCCAAAAAAACCGGCGCCTGCCGACCTGGTCTGCCTCTCCACCCCCGAGGATCTCCAGATGATCAAACTGCTGACAGCGCTCCCGGACACGGTCGATGACTGTGCCGTGCATTTTGAGCCTCATCGCCTGACCTACTACTTGAGTGAACTTGCCAGCTGTTTCCACGGTTTCTACAACAAAAACCGCGTTATCAGCGAAGATCAGAAACTGACTGCAGCTCGGCTTTACCTGCTGAAACGGACCGCCCAGACTCTGAAGAATGCCCTCGCCATCCTGGGCATATCAGCACCGGAACGGATGTAGCGGAGGCCACCATGCGCATAGACTACAGCGAACCAAAAAAATCATCATGCAGCTCTCACCATGGGGATCAGAATCGTCCTCGAAAGGAATCCTCCGGAGGCGTTCTGATCGCTGTTTTTATTACCGGTTTCCTCTGTCTCGGGGTCGGGTTTGGCAGCGGCTGGATGTTTTCCCAGCGCTCCGCAAAGAAAGGATTCAAGGCCGCGATGGAGCAACAGAGCCTTGAAAACTCACCTCTACAAGCTAAAGCCCAACCATCTCCGCAGCATCCAGCGGCGCCTGTTCCCCCACAACAGCCACAGGGGATTGGCTCTGCCCAGCATCCGGCAGCGGCAGGCAGAACACAGACAGCAGTCGATCCGCCTCTCAGCTTTTACAAGACACTCCCCAGCGGCCAAAAAAACAACGTAATGGGTAGCGGCATTAATTCCAGGGATGAAAAGCCGGCAAAACAACAGCTCCAGGCAGCTATGCCCGCAAACATAAGCAGACCGGCTCCGCCTGAGAACGATGAAAATATTCAAAAGCAGCCTGTCCAGAACGCACCGGCAAAACCGTCTGCTGCCACTCGCTCGAATACAAGCAACCTCACTGTCCAGGTCGCTTCGTTCAGTCTCAAGTCAGAAGCCGAGACACTGCGCAGCAAACTTGCTGCCAAAGGCTATAATGTGAGTATCGTAGAATCTCATTTGGGTGACAAGGGGACCTGGTATCGTGTTCGTGTCGGCAAGCGCCTTGACCCGGACTCGGCAAAAGAACTGGCCGGAAAAATCGGTAAAGGGGCGATCGCAATCCCCGACAGGGATTGAAAATTAAATTGGATCGTGGTAAATATTTTATTGACAATATCCTCTGCATCCTGCTATAACTTTTTTTCCACTTATCGCGGGGTGGAGCAGTCTGGTAGCTCGTCGGGCTCATAACCCGAAGGTCACAGGTTCAAATCCTGTCCCCGCAACCAAAAAGCCTATCGCCCCTTTGGTATTACCAACCTAAGGGGCGTTTTCAAATGGCGGTGTAGCTCAGTTGGCTAGAGCAAGCGACTCATATTCGCTAGGTCCGGAGTTCAAATCTCTGCACCGCCACCATTA
>VFJM01000122.1 GCA_009886055.1 Geobacter sp.
GAAGACTGCTTGAGCGCGCTGTTGCAACGGCTCCAGTTACGGAATGCGACGTAACCAACGGATATAACTGGGAGTAGCCTGACAGGGGGCTCTAACCGACTACCCCCCTATTTGTTATTTGTAGACGTGACCCTATTATGGCATTCCAGGTTCTGAGCGTAACAATTTTCGAACGAATGTCATTGTTACAGGCACTTACAGATTCAGATTACAGAAGCGAAGTAGACGATAATAATAACCAACTGTTTTTATTCAACTAAACGTTGGGACACTAGTGATTTTTTGTATAAGTTAACGGCATGTAATTACGTAACTTCCTTCACGACTTCAATCTTGTCTATTCATAAATGATTTGGCCGCGCCAATTCCTGATGCAACACCTGCCGCAAACAACACATATGAAAAATACTCCATCCTCTCGCCTTTTTTAATCGAATCCCACATCTTTGTCGACTCTCCCTTGTTAAAAAGCACGAATCCACCGATAATACAAATTGCCGCTACCGCAGCCAGACTCAACCCACGTAACTTATTCATAGTTCCTCCAGTTGGATTAATGTTGGTCGGATTAGGCTGCTGACCTCCACCTTTTCTGACAACAACTTTCACAGCAACGATCCTAAAATTACAGCAATCATAATCATCTCTGACATACCAAATCCAAGCATATCGACCTCCTTTAATTTGACTCCGAGGGATAGTTGCTTATTATCTTTATCTCCTGCTTCTCATTCACTCATTCCCTTGCCCAAGACTCCACTCCATCAATCAACCGCGCCTCCAGAAGGTCTAGTGTCGGAGGTTCAATCAATGAAGTAAGGTCAATAACGCTAGGGAATACCCAAAGGGGACGTTGTTAATATTGTAAACTCACTGCAGTAAGTCAACCAACTTAACTACGTCCCCCCTAGTAGTGAGTTACTTATATATTGTGAATCGACCAACAAACAACGTCCCCTTACGTCCCCTGTCCGGGCAGTCTCTCCGGATGGAATTCAATCTATTACTTACCTTTGGTGAGTTTATTTTTCGATTCGTTACAAGTCGTGGGTCCATCCGAAATCTGCGAACAATAATAAGTTTTGCCTCCGCATTTTGCAATCCATGAGTTAGTCATTAAACCATTATCAAGGTTTTCGATTACAATTTCATCAGGCGAACAACCTATCGGCCCTGAACTCATTGTACGAGCCATTGAATTAGCAACTCCAGCACAGCCTGCCAAGCCAAACACCGAAGCAACAAGCAATCCACACATTATCACATTGATTACTTTTCTGTTCATTTCCAAACCTCCTATTGATGGCTCCGAGGGATATTGTCAGACACAAAGACGGAGCCTTTGTCTTGGTGCCCAATTCGCCTTTTCGATTTTCCTGCCTTTTCTGCGACACTAATATTATCAGGGGTCACGTCTACAAATAACAAATTTGTTATCTGTAGACGTGACCCTATTATGGCACTCAAAGTTCTCAGTGTACAGGATACCGAATTCTCTATCAAAGAACGACCAGTCAATAGTGTCTGCAAGACGGTACAACTGATGTCGTCGGTTTAGTATCTGATCCAGTCGGGAACAGAACAGATCACCTTGGTTAGAAATACACGATTTTGGTTTCATGAAATCACCAGAAAAAAAAGGAGTAACTTCAATTTTTGGTGATTATAACATAAATAAAACGCATAATAAGCATTATAAATCAGATAGTTACACTTTATCGGGGACGACTAATTATCTAATAAGACCTATTAGCCCACGTTAAAAATATTCAATACCATAATCAGTTGCAGTATATCCTAGCACCTTATAATTGCTTGCATAATAGTTGCCTGCAGGTAAGTACCACTCTTGTAGCTGAACCAGTACAATTGCTTTTTTTACTTTTTGATTGTTATCACTGGGGGCAGTACTTGGGTCTCCATAAGACAATTCTACAAAAGCCTCTTTTGAATAGTTAGCCATTTCATCAAAAGGGCCCCTAACAGTTTTATTGCGCACTTCAAGTATTTTATATGACATATTACGATACAATACCTTAAAGAAAGGAATGCTACCTGATCCGCCTAACATCCCCATTACATTTTTCAATGATGTCCCATTTGCAAATTTATCTTGTTCATTTATATTAATATATTCCACAGCATCGGCATACGCTTTATTCTGCTCTACTTTTTTCAAAGAAACTGGTGCACGCTTAATTGCATTTGTTATACTTGACACCATATTTGCGTCAGTTGCCGCCAATAAATTTAGCTTTCTCGATAAATAGTAATCTATGTATTGTTTTACCGCGTCCTCTGGTAATCCTTTAATTCCTTTCACGCTTGCATCCGGCTTTTTCTTTGTTTCCGCCAACGCACTTGAGGAAGTCAAATAAATTGATAAGCCCGCACATACTAGAAATATAGCAAGCTTGACAAAATTGAATGGTGCAATCCTTCTAATAATTACGTTCATTTTTTCCTCCTTGAGTTGGCTCCGAGGGATATCGTCAAACACCAAAACGGAGCCTTTGTCTTGATGTGCAACGGGGTCGGCCTTGACCTGCCGGTTTTGGTTTTGAAGGACCCCTCCGGGGTCAGGCTTGCTTAGTTGCTTATTACCTTTATCTCCTGCCCCTCATTCACTCACTACCCTTGCCCAATACTCCACTCCACCAACCGCGCCTCAGCGACCCTCCTCCTTGTCATCTCATCCACCCCCTTCCCAACCCAACGTTGACCATTATCGTCGCTGAAAGCTGGAACAGTGGAATTGACAGTTGGGGTCTTTACACATGCCGGTCATCTCCTTTCAATCATTTCCCGGGTATGATGTGGCTGCATTTGTCCTTTGGGCAGACCAGTACCGGCGTCTGCTGATAATTAAGAGTTTTGAGCCGCTGGGTGACAGCCTTGATCAGCATCTCGAAGGTGGGCGCTTTCTTGTCTGTACGCATCTTGCGCAAGATGCTCGCAAGACAGTACGTGAAGGCCCCGTAGGAGGTAACGCCATGGCGATATTCGTAGGAATATTCCCCCTCGCAGCAGGCTTCGAGCAGAATCGGAGTATAGGGACCACTGTGACCATAGGCTTTGGTAGACTTGCGATAGTTTTCAGCCGACGACCAGAGCGGAACAGCTCGCCCCAAAAGCCGTTCAGCGCCCGAACTGCCCAGGTAATGTGCCTTTTCTCCCTTGTCTACCAGATTTTTCGTGGCCAGACCCAACTCGCGCTGTACCCACATACCGTGCTTTGCATCCCACTTCAGCGAACGGTGGCGGATATCGTCGGGTGGATCCAGGCCGCGTACTTTCAGCGAACCATTGCGGGTCATGCCGCCCGAATGGCAGCAGTCGAGCACGGCGGTGAAGTTGGTGTCGTAGGGGAGCTGGCTGTAGAGCCGGCAGAACCAGTCGTCGGTGACGGCCTTTTCCTTGGACCAGTCAAAATCAAAGGGGACGAGACATTCGTCCAGATGGTCCACCTCTTCCCTGCCGCCGTAGCCCGGCAACTGCGCGCCGTGACCGCTGTAGAAAAAGAAGCGCTGATCGTCTTTTCTGGCCCCTTCCAACAGCCATTCCAGCCGCTCCCTGATGCCGTCGGCGGTGGCCCGCTTGTTCAGGACCACACGGATATCCTTCGGGTCGAAGCCCTGCTCCTGGAGAACCTCGCTCATCAGGTAGACATCGTTGACACACCCCTCCAGACGGTCGGCGGGATCGGGATAGCCATTGATCCCTACCAGCAGGGCGCGGCGCTTCGGCTTGGCGGCGGCTTTTTTAAGTGACGACAGCGAACGGGAAAGGGTTGCGGGGCGCCGGTTCACGATGCTGCGCCAGACGAGATTGATCGCATTGGGATGGGACAGGTATTCGGCCGGGTCATGGTCGGCATACCCCGGGATATCAAAAAAGGTGGTCACCTGTTCGAAATTGTCCGCCGTGATGTCGATCCCGGCGGTCAGGACGTCGTCCTCATCGTTGAAGAGGTGATACCAGAAGGAGGCCTCCTTGAGCGGCTCGATGCGTCCGCCGAAGATGGAACGCACGAAGGGGTTGCCGATCTGCGAACCGAGAGTTATGAAGGTCTTGCCCGCGATTAGGTCCGGCTTGCGCGCAAAGGTGTCGTAGGCGATCAGCGACCCCAGGCTGTGGGCGCAGATCACATCGGGCTTGAACTGCCTTATCATGCTTTCCAGCGCTTCGTTGCAGCTGTCCCGAAGCTCTTCGTCGGCGGCCCACTGGGCCACCATCCCGGCGGTCCAGCGGATGTCGTCGCCGAAACCGCGACTTGTGAAGATATCACCGATGCCGTGCCATACTCCGCTGGCCAGCAGGCGCGCCAAGGCCTCGGCAACCACTACGGCATCAAGCTTTGCTTTCGCAAAATGCCCGTCGTAGGGGATTTTTTCAAATTCGAATGTAACTCCTGCATCGATACCGCCCACCGCTGTGCGAATGGCCGCCTGCCATTCGGCATCCCAGGTCCCGTTTGCCTCCGTGTGTCCGACACCGTGAATCAGAAGAATTTTCAGAGTGTTCATAACCGACAGCATCCTTTCTTGTGACAACGTGGAGGCAGAGCAGTGTCAGGCTTGTTTTGTTGCTTAATTCCTCTACGCCTCCGGCGGCGTCATCAGCCCCCGGAAGGCGTCATACATCACCATCAAAAAAAGTCGCTCCATCAGCACAGAGCTGACTAAAGCGACTTTTCAAACCTGAATAACCTCACTCGAGTGAAACCATTATCTCACCCCAATGATTTATCGAATTCAATGAATGCGTTTTTTATACTACTGAAATAAAACAGTGTCAATAAGATAATTCTCACCGTTCAGATTAGTCGATTCCCTTGTCAATGTCCAGGCATTGACCGGTAAAACCCCGCAATATCGCCAATCAACCTTATCAGCCCGCCTGCACCTCACATCATAGAACGCGACACCATCCGGAAGCGTTATCAGCGCTAACAGTTAGAATAAAACGTATTTTTACACTGATATCGGAGGAAGATTACACTGTTTATGCATATCGGGGCCACACGGGGCAACAAAGGGGGGTAACAAAAGGGGGGTTGTATGGAGGGGTGAACCGATTCAGCGCCGGTTTGACGGGATCAGACGGGACATCTTCGCGCTACCCGCCGAGGTAGGCGTGCAGGACTCGCTCGTCCGAGAGGAGCTCCTGTGACGGACCGGAGAAGGTGATCTGCCCCGCTTCGAGAACGTACGTGCGGTGGGAATGCTGCATGGCCAGTTTGGCGTTCTGCTCGACGAGCAAAATGGTTGTTCCTTCAGCGTTCAGGTTACGGATGATCGAAAATATCTCCAGTACGATCAGCGGGGCAAGACCAAGACTCGGTTCGTCAAGCAACAGCAGCCGGGGGCGGCTCATCAGTGCCCTGGCGATGGCCAGCATCTGCTGTTCTCCCCCTGAGAGTGTCCCCGCGGACTGGTGTTTGCGCTCTTCCAATCGCGGGAAAAGCGTATACATGCGGGCGAGATCTTCCCTTATCGCAGCGCGGTCGTGGCGGACGTAGGCTCCCAGTTCCAGATTGTCCTGAACAGTTTGCAGAGCCAGTACCTGGCGCCCCTCCGGACTTTGGGCGATACCTGAACGGACCACCGCATCGGGTGACGATGTGGTAATATCCCTCCCGTCAAAACGTATGCGCCCCTCCCGAACCTTGAGAAGCCGCGAGATCGCACGCAGAGTGGTGCTTTTGCCGGCTCCGTTCGCTCCGATCAGCGTAACGATTTCTCCTGTCTCAACCTCAAGGTTGATACTGCGTACCGCCTGGATTGCCCCATAGGAGACACTGAGGTTTTCGAGTTCCAGAAGTGCCATCTACTCTGCCCCCAGATAGGCTTCAATGACAGCCGGGTTTTTTTGCACCTCTTCCGGCGAACCGACCGCGATCAATTCACCGAAATTCAGCACCGCAATCCGGTCACAGAGCCCCATGACCAACGGGACGTGATGCTCGATCAGCACTACCGTCAGATTGTACAAATCACGTACCTCACGAATGAATGCCGTCAGACTCTGTTTCTCTGCCGCGTTCATTCCGGCGGCCGGTTCATCAAGGAGCAAAACCTTCGGGTCAAGCGCCAGGGCGCGAGCAATCTCGAGCCGCCGCTGCTCGCCATATGAAAAATTGGCGGCGATTTCCGTGGCACGGTCAGCCAAACCGACCAGTTTCAGGATTTCCCACCCCTTTTCTTCTACGGCTATCTCCTCCAGGCGGCTGGTCTTCGAGCCGATAATGCCCCCGAAAAGGCCTGTAACAGTGCGTGTATGCTGGGAAATCTTGACATTTTCAAGGGCACTCAACCCCTTGAAAAGCCGGATGTTCTGAAAGGTTCGTCCGATTCCAAGCCCGGCAATGCGATGCGGCGGCAACCCGGTCAGCTGGGTGCCGCGAAAGGTAAAGGTGCCGCTGCTGACCGGCGTAAGTCCGGTCATAAGATTGAACAGCGTCGTTTTACCGGCTCCGTTAGGGCCGATCAGCCCGAAAATTTCACCCTCTTCAACCGCAAATGAGACCGCGTTGACAGCCCTGAGTCCGCCAAAACTGCGACTGAGCCGGTGAGCTTCTAAAATGACGCTCATCGCCCACCCCTCAGTGACGCATAACGCTTCAGCGTCGACAGTTTAAGACGCTGTAATGCCCCTGCAATCCCGAACGGGAGGTAAATGCTGGCGATCACGAGCACCATGCCGTTAATAATCAGTCGCGCGTCCTTGAGCGGGCGAAGAAGCTCGGGGAGCGAAGCCAGAAGCACCGCTCCGAGCATCGGCCCCCACAGGGAGCGCCCTCCTCCGATCAGTACGTACGCCAGATAGGATATTGACGCATCAAAGGTTCCCTGCCGGGCATTCCAGGTATTGAGGAAGGGGGCGCTCATCGCTCCGACAATCCCCGCCAGCACCGCCCCGATGACAAAAGAGAGCACCTTGTAGTGTGTGGGGTTAATCCCCATCGCACCGGCCGCCAGCTCATCTTCGCGGATGGCTTTAAAAGCCCTCCCCACCCGTGAGCGGTCCAGCCGGTAACTGAATATGAGTGTGATGACGAGGAGCGGGCCAAATATCCAGATGTACCCCCAGCGACTCTCGAACAGCTGCGGAATACCGAATATGCCGATTGCCCCGCCGGTTATTGCAAGGTTCAGGCAGACGACACGTAGAATCTCGACGAAGGCGATTGTAGCCAACGCGAGATAAATACCTCTGAGGCGCAGGGCAGGAACACCAACCAGAAATGCCAGCAGTGCGCTGACAAGGCCGGCGATCAGCCACTCAAGCGGGAAAATAGCCCAGCCGAGAGCATCGCGCCACGGTGCGAAATAATCGGCGGTTGCCATGATTGCCGCGACGTATCCCCCCAGCGCATAGAAACCGGGACTGGCGAGACTTAACTGCCCTGCAGACAGAGGGAAATAAAGGCTCATCGCAAGCAATGACTGCTGTACCAGAGTTACCAGCAGGAAACCGTAATTTTGCAGAAACTCTTCCATACCCTAGCCCTTATAAACAGGATACGTGCGGTAACGAAGTATTTTCTGCCAGAAGCAGAAAACGACTTCTAACGCACTAAACCTTCTGAATCTGCGAGCGCCCCAGCAGCCCTTGCGGGCGGACAAGAAGCACGACAAAAAGAAATGCAAAAGCGACAGCTTCCTTGTACGCACTGTAGTCGGCAGGAACAAAGGCTTCCGCCAGACCGATGACCATGCCGCCAAGTACCGCGCCCGGAATGCTCCCCAACCCCCCCATCACGATTACCGCCAAACCCTTGAGGCCGTAGGCAACTCCAAAGTACGGCCCGGCAATGCCGAAGCTGGTGCCGACCAGACTCCCCGCCATTCCGCCAAGAAATCCGGAGAGGAAAAATGTGTACAGGATGAAACGGTCGACGTTGATCCCGAGCAGACTGGCTGTTGAGGCATTCTCGGCCACAGCCCGAAGTGCCTTGCCGATCCTGGTCCAGCTGATCAGATACCCCAGCAGGGCAAGAACCACTATGCTCACGGCGAAGATGATAATCTGCACCGTGCGTATCACGACCAGTTTTTCTCCGAAATGGAGTACAAAGGCGGGCCGGATGTCACCGTACACATCAGAGGGAAACGAGTAGATCTCTGATCCGACCAGATACTGAATGACGTTGACCGTCACCAGCGCCACTCCAAGACTGCTGACCAGAGCCAGCAGCGGGTCGGCACCCCGGAAACGCAGCGGTCTGAATGCGCAGCGTTCCACAACGACGCCGGCCACTCCGGAGAGTATGGCACCAATCAGCAGAGAGAGAGGAAAAGAAAGCTGGAAGGGGATCTGGAGATCGGCCAGTATTCCGCCGATGCCGAACTGGCCGACCGCCAGGCTGTAGGTCAGATAAGCCCCGAGTGTGAAAACGGCGCCGTGAGCGAAATTAATAATGCCGAGGATGGAAAATACCAGTGTATAGCCGAGAGCAAAGATTGCATACACACTGCCGATGCTGATGCCGTTGAGGAGGTTCTGCAGAAATTGTACAGCGTCCATAGTAATGCGGGAGAGAAGGTTTCCCTCCGCTCCCGCTCTCCTGTCGTATTATTTCACAATAACAAATTTGCCTGATTTGCCGTTGGCGTCCATCTTGATCTGGGAAACATAGAATGTTTTCTGGTTGATCTCCCCCTCGTTATCGAGTGAGATTTCCCCCAGTGGAGTCACAAACGAACCGCTTCGCAGCGCTTTGTTCAGTTCAGTCCGGACAACCGAAAGCTCCAACTGGGTTATCTTTTTCTTTGTGGCAGCTTCAACCCGGCGCAATCCTTCACCAAACACCTGCACTGCCGCGAATGCCTGGGCTGAAAATTGAGAAGGGTCTTTCTTGTAGGTACGGCGGTATTCATCGACAAAGGCCTTATTGACCGGATTATTTGCCTCCGGGCTGTAGGCCTGGGCAACCAGGATGCCGTCGCAGTTCTTGCCGCAGACCGGGAACAGATTAGCAGTATTAAAACCGTTGCCGCCAATGATGATCCCCTTGTAACCCAGTTGGCGGAGCTGTTTTACCAGGTTGCCGCCATCAGCTGCAAGCCCGGAGACTATGGCCAGATCAACATTTGCGCCCAGGACAGCCGTGGCCTGCGTGGTAAAGTCGGTATCTGTAGTCATGAACTTCTGCAGCGTGACTATCTCGAGTTTCATGCTTTTTACCGTTTCCTGAAATGTAACCGTTTCAGAGGCACTGAAGGCGTCATTCTGTGCGTACAATACCGCCACTTTTTTGATCTTTGGATTCTGTTTGAGAGCCTGTTTCAGAGCAAAAGGAGCAACCTTGGCCACCGGCGCCGAAACCCTGCCGATATATTCACCTATCTGCGGGATTCCTTTGGCAGTGTTGGATGGTCCGACCACCGGCACTTTGAGACGGTTGGCAATGGGGTCCGCGCTAAAGGCCTGCTGGGAAAGAGTCGGCCCGACAATCCCGACAACCTTTTCCTGGTTGATCAGATTCTGGAAGGCATTGATGGCACCCGCCTCATCTCCGCCGGTATCCTGGGAAACCAGTTTAATCGGGGTTCCGTTGACGCCGCTCTTGTTGAAATATTTTTCGGCAATTTTGGCGCCGATGATCTGTTCCTGTCCGAACAGCGCCACATTACTGGTTTGAGCGACCGCGATGCCGACCGGAATCGGTGCGGTTACATGCTCGGCATATGCTGCACCGGCACAGAGTGTCAACAACAGTGTTACCAAAACAGATCGTCTCACGTTCTACCTCCAGTTGTCATATTTTATACGGCATTCACCGGTGCATCCGGTGTAGTAAACATGGTCAGTGGTATAGCTCAATACAGAAGGTGATGTCAAACTTATACCATTGTATCAATGGCTGATGCACGGCTCAGCCCTTTCCTGCTGCAGGCGTCCTGGTGGTCAGATGTATTCCGGTAAAGATCAGCACGCTGCCGATCAGGTGGAAAGCATGAAACGACTCACCAAGAAAAACAGCTGACAGGAGTGCCCCGAAAACCGGCATCAGATACAGAAAAAGACCGGCCTTGTTAGGGCCGACTTCCCTTACCGCCTGGTGCCAAAAGACAAATGCCAGCACCGAAGGAAACAGGGCAACATACAAAATGCTGGCAATGTTTGCAGGATTGAGTGCAAAACGGGCCCCCTGACTGAGCTCCCGGGCGTACAGTATCGATAGCGGTATCAGCCCGATAGCGACAATCGATGTGAGAAAGCTCAAGGGATGGAGATCAGCGGGACGCTGCCGCAGCAGAAATGTATAGAAGGCCCAGCTTATAACGGCCAGAAGAATCCAGAGGTCACCCCTGTTGATCTGCAGCGTCAGGATAACATCCGGATCGGCGCGGCAGATGATGGTCAGCACCCCCGTCAGGGAAATGGCAATCCCCAGCGCCTGCCGGGACGAAACCGGCGTGGCCGCCAGCAGGCGCGAGAGGAGCACGATCAGTATCGGGATAACCGAATTCAGGAGCAGCGCATTTGTAGCTGTTGTTGAGTGGAGGCCGATGTACACAAACGTGTTGAAGCACGTAACTCCCAGCACGCCGTAGACGGCCAGCACACGCCAGTTTTGTCTGAGCAGCGGCCATTGAGCGCGAACGTGGGGAATGGAGAAGGGGATAAGGATCACGAGGGCCAGCGTCCAGCGCCAGAATGCAAGGCCGATGGGGGGGATGCTGCTCTTCACGGCTCGCCCCATCACAAAATTTCCGGCCCAGAACAGGGCCGTCAGGGTCAGGAGCAGAAAAGGGTGGGCTTTAATTCGCATTATTTGTCAGGCGCCGGTTGCGTGGGCTGCACGGACGCGCGTCTCCTGCGGCGGTCTTTCTGCTTGCGCAGCTTTTCGACCCGCTTCATCTCCGGGGTAATTACCCCGGAAGCCGCTTCAATACGCTCCAGCAACTCGCGGCGGGCCAGAAAGCGGTTAACGGATTGACTCCGCTCCCGCATACAGGTGGCAGCTATGCCGGTAGGTTTGTGTTTCAGCTGGACGCAGCTGGAAGTCTTGTTGACATGCTGACCGCCATTGCCTGAAGAGCGGACAAAACTCTCTTCCAGATCCTCCTCACGCACCCCCAGTTCGGCCATTTTCTGCCGCAGCCAGCGGTTCTTCTCTTCACTTACTGCGAATTCAGGCATGCTGTGACGATCCCCGGCTCCGATTATTTTTGTTTGCCCCTGCCCCAACCCGGCATCAACAGGTGACTAATCGTACCTATACCACATACGACCTGATTTCAAGGTATTATTCCACCCCCGGACGGGTGTTGCCTGATCTGCTCCGCTATGCTATAAGCGCAGCTGAAGCATGCAGCCGTACAAACATTTAAGGAGTACCGTGAAGGCACCTCTTCTACAACGCTGTTGGGTTACATTTTCCGTTTATGTTGTCGGGTTCTACGCGTCATGCCTGAACAGGTTTGTTATCAAGGGGAGTGAGAACATCCCTCATTGCGGCCCCGTCCTGATAGCTTCCAATCATATATCAGGCTATGACACCATCCTTCTCCCCTGGGCAGTCATCAGGCATAATCCGCTCCAGATGCTCTGGGCGCCAGCCAAAGAGGAGCTGTTTGAAAATGCATTAATGCGCCTGATCTATACTTCATGGGGAGCTTTTCCGGTCAGGCGCAAGCGGGACGTCAGGGCCGGGCGCTTTTTGAACGACCTGCTGCTCGACCAGAAAGTCATGCTGTTCCCTGAGGGGACACGTCATAAAGACGGGAAATTGGGACCGGGCAACCGCGGAGTCGGAAAAATGATCTACGATACCCGCCCGGCCGTCATCCCGACGGCTTTGATCGGACTGAACTGCTGGAAGTTCCCCGGCCTCCGGCAGGACGCGGCGGTCGTTTTCGGCGCAGCAGTCGATTTCAGCGATCTGTTTCAACGGGAGGACTGTAAAGAAACCCACCTGCTGATCGTTGATCGGGTCATGCAGGCAATAGCAGCTCTATTAGCCGGAGAAGGGGTCGATAGTGTCAGAACGTGATGATCAGATCGTGGAGATTTTCTGCGATGGCGCCTGCAGCGGCAATCCGGGACCGGGGGGGTATGGAGCGATCCTGCGCTACGGCGGACGCGTGAAAGAGCTGAGCGGCGGCGCCAGAGAGACAACCAACAACCGCATGGAAATGACGGCGGCTATTGAAGCGCTTCGCCAGTTAAAGCGCCCCTGTCGCGTAGTGATCACGACCGACTCGCAATACCTGGTTAAAGGCATGACGGAATGGATTGCAGGGTGGCAGCGTAAAGGATGGCGCAACAGCAAGAAGGAACCGGTCGTCAACAGAGACCTGTGGGAGCAGCTGCTTGCCCTGGCAGCGTCACATTCAGTGCAGTGGCAATGGGTGAGGGGGCATGACGGCCATGTTGAAAATGAACGATGCGACCAACTCGCGAGAGAAGGAATCCCCGCCTGAAGAATGATTGACGGCTGCCCGGAAGTGGTTACTTGTGCATATGAACCGGAACTACACCAATCAGGCCGAATCCGAATTTTGGGTGTGAAACAGCATACCTGTTCGGATATTTCAAAAAGAGCCACCCTTGAAAAACGGGATTGCCGTTCTCGCTGATTCTCACCTTTGCACTTGGGTTCACCAGTTCATTTGAAGAGGATGTGATGGTTGCGCCTTCCATTGTGAACGCGGGGAGAAACGCTTCCACGGTTATGGTAAGTGCAGAGGAAGGGAATGTGAATGATGATCCGATCGGAACGACATAAATATTTTCCGTTCCGCGAATTTTATCGATCACGGCAAGCTTGACAGCCTTCCAGCGCCGTGCGACCTCAGGTGGGACAATAATCGTTTTTTCTTTGGTGGTCCGGTGGGAGGAACTTGGCTTGAGGCTGCTGAGCGGATTTTCTGCGAGTTCCTGCGAAGCACTCAGTACAGGTACCGAAAATGAGATGAAGACGAGAAGCTGTAGTATTCGAGCAGAATTCAATGCGGCATCCGATGAAATAGTGGCGGAGAGAGAGGGATTCGAACCCTCGATACCGGTTTCCCAGTATACTCGCTTAGCAGGCGAGCGCCTTCGACCTACTCGGCCATCTCTCCGTGTATGTAGACAATCTATCCGAAACGGCGGGATGCGATATCTACCACGCTCCACAAATTAAATCAAGTCCAAAGAGACCCGGGCACAATACATCCAACTCTTCAGCTTGTCATCCGTTCCCGTCTGTTTGCCATCTTCTGCGTGTGAATGGCGTTTTCACACCCGCCCTATTTTCCTCTTTTCAGATCAATAAGGATCAGCTTGGCTACCGCTTTGAGCGTTTCAAAAACCCCCTCGCCCGTTGTAGCACACGCCTCAAATTCAGGGACATTCGTAGGATTCAGCTCGCGGTGCAACTCTTCTACGGACATGGCACCCGGCAAATCACGCTTGTTGTACTGAACAATGTACGGAAGTTTGTCCAGATCGTACCCTTGCTCCTTGAGATTTATCCTCAAGTTTTCAAGCGACTCAATATTCGCATCTATTCGCTCTTCCTGCGAGTCGGCGACAAAAACAACGCCGTCGACACCTTTTAAAATCAGTTTTCTGGAGGCGTCATAAAAAACCTGTCCCGGAACAGTGTAGAGATGAAACCGGGTCTTAAATCCCCGTATTTCACCGAGCGAAAGCGGCAGAAAATCAAAAAACAGCGTTCGCTCGGTCTCTGTCGCAAGGCTTATCATCTTCCCCTTGGCATCCGGCGCGGTCTTTTGATACACAAACTGGAGATTTGTCGTTTTTCCGCACAGACCGGGGCCGTAATAGACTATTTTACAATTTATTTCACGAGAAGCATAATTGATGAAGGACATCTTTGGCTTTCCCTGTTATTAATTAGTAAGTTAGATATTATTTCGGTAGTGTCGGGACTGAAAACCGTTCGTGGCAGCCTGCATATTCCATTGATTGGCTTCAGCTGAAAAGATTGTCGATGTCGTCGTCAGTGATTTCGGCAAAAGGAAAATCGGAAGATCCTCGTTTTTCACGTTCTTCCGACTTTTTCATCAGCTTTTCAAAAATGGAAGAAAGCTCCTCGGATGACTTTTTGACACGCAGACGGACAAGACCGAGAGAAGAGCGGTTATCAAACAGTACAACGAGAATGACCCTGCCGGCAACAATGGAAATGTGGAGATTATCCTTCTCCCCTTCGTGGAAGAGAATGGAAAATTCTTTTTCGCCGATCAGCTTGGCCAGACCGCCTGTGGCAGCAATATTTCCGGCAGTCAGAGAAGCAAGCGACGTCGTATCAAAACGCTCAGTTTCTCCAACACCAGAGATGAGTTGTCCATTTTTATCCACCAGGAAAATCACCTTGGCGTTGGCTTCCTTCAGCAAACGTCCAATAACTTCGTTGACTTCCTGGAATTCTTCTTCGTACATGACCAGCGTTGGATTGGACATGCCCTGTCTCCTTGCCCGTCGGCAATAGTATCTGGTACAACCTGAAGTAACACGAGAATATCCTGCCTTATAGCAAACCTGCTGCCTGCTTTCAAGCTTATTCGATGCCCCTGTCATGATTGCGGAAGTAATCGGCTGTTTGCTTTACGAAGTTGGCTGTGATACCGTGGCTCGTTCTTACTATCACTACGACTCCCATCTAGAAGGCTTACCTTATGGAATTGAGCTTTTCCAGAAGCAACAAACCAATAGACCAGATTATCAGCAGGTTGGTTGAAGAATCAGGTGGCATCTACCATCCTGCCGTAATTAAAGAGATGATACTTGCAACACTTAAAATCGGTCAGGAGGTCGATTATCTGGCAGACCTGAAACTGATCAATCGCACACTGCGCGAAATGCGCTATACGGCAAAAGTTTTCGGCCCCTATCGCCACCGCAAGAAAGTTACCATTTTTGGATCGGCCCGCGCGGCAGAAACAGATGAGATGTACAAGAAATGTGTACGCTTCAGTCGCAGCCTGGCTGAAAACAACTACATGGTCATTACAGGAGGCGGACCCGGCATCATGCAGGCCGGTAATGAGGGAGCCGGGAGCGAAAACTCTTTTGCCGTAAACATCCGGCTTCCTTTCGAGCAGAAGCCCAATCCGATCATGTACCGCAATCCACGACTGGTAACGTACAAATATTTTTTCAACCGTAAGGTGGCTTTTGTCAAAGAGGCCGATGCAATTGTTGTTTTTCCGGGGGGATTCGGAACGCTGGACGAAGCGATGGAAGTTTTCACACTGATACAGACCGGTAAAACATCTCCCAAGCCGTTGATCCTCATGGACGACCAGGATGGCTACTGGGAGCAGTTCATAAATTTTGTCAAGGAAAGTATTCTGGTGAAAGGCTTCATCTCGGGAGAGGATTTCTCACTCTTTACCGTTACCAGAAGCGAGCAGGAAGCACTCGAAGTAATCAACACCTTCTACAGTACCTACCATTCTCTCCGTTTCGTTGAAAACCTGCTGATTATACGCCTGCAGAAGTCGCTTTCGGACGAGCAGATCGCAACGCTGACCAGAGAGTTCCCGGGACTTATCAAGGATGGCGATCAGATCCGCTGTTGCGAGGCGGCCCCGGAAGAGATCGATGAGCCGGATCTTGCCCATCTGCCGCGCATTTCCCTGCTGTTCGACCATCATCATTACGGGTTGCTGATTGCGTTCATCAACCGCATCAATTCTTTCTGGCGGATGTAATTCATATTTTTCATCGCCTGGTTCGTTGACAACAGCAGACGCTTGACGATATAGTTTGCACATCACTCTTATTTCAGGACATCATGCAGGATCTCAAACATATATCTCAAAAAAAACCAGCGCCCCTCTTTGGGCTTTTCGGCGGCGGTTCCCGGAACAGGCGATTTAAACCGGCCGGTGAACCTGCTCACCCCAGGCTGTCCCTTCCAACGGGGAAACGCCTCCGGCAGCTGAAGCTGACATTGTTGTTCATTGCCATTGTGTTGGCTCTTGCACCGCTTTTCGTTCTGACGCTGCGCCAGACAGAACCGGCCGGCTCGCATCTCCGTGCCTGGCTTGCATCTTTCACCGAC
>VFJM01000056.1 GCA_009886055.1 Geobacter sp.
ATCCCAACCAATGCGGTACTCCATCAACATAGTAGATGTCGAGGTCATGCCACTTGGAGCCAAGTATGTTGAATATTTCAGTGTAATCCATGGTGATATCCTCCGATAGGTTGTAAGATTAAATACTGATCTGATACACCGCACCTTTTCATACGTTGTTGGCGTGGATGCACACGTTTAAAATTAGTAACCTGCTAATATAATACATATATATTACAGTATCACACCCGCCATACCATATTCGGAAGTCGAAAGAATATCCAAAACCGATAACACCAAGATGCATTTCTTCTGACAATTTCAGAAATGGTTTGAAAGTATGCAAGTATGATACTGTAAATTATATCAGCATGTTACAAGTCATCACCGTCTTCGCAAGGTGTGATTTCGGGTTCAAGGTGTGTGCATTCGTCCCAAGGAATAGACGTGCCCACGAGGGTTTCGAAGTGCTTGCGGCAATCACCGAGTTCCGGCAGTTCATAATGATTGACCGGGTGTGGCACAAACATATTCGACGATTTTTTCTTCTTTTTCACAGGCCACCCCTCCGGCAATAGCTTCTTGAGTGCAATTCCAAACCCAGTCTCACTCAGTTTGCGTATTCCGCCACTGATCCTGGTTACCGTATGGTGGTAATCATCATATGCTTGGCGAGAAGGTATACATTTCCACGAGAAATCCGTGTGGATCTCACCTTCTTGCAGTTTCTGGTACCACCATGCCTGAATAGGTTCCAAAGAGTGGAGTTTCTGCTCTAATAAACCAGGGGTCTTCGGCACATCGCGAACATTAAACGTCGATATGTCAAGATTCTGGAGTTCATGAAGCATTGCAGCAAGTCCACCGTTGTTGATCTCATACTGGAGTGCTGCAAAGTATTCAAAGTCACCGGCCATTGAGTTGTTTACCTTCAAAACGCAATACCGCCTCTCGTCCAAACCTGCGGGAACGACCCAGTCGTTGTTTGAGGCCATCAGAATATGAAGCATATTTACGGTATGCTTCAGATCACCAAACTTTCGCTCAATCGGCGTAACTGGCTCAGTAATCAAGCCTTTTAGAACGTTTTCAGCAGCCTTATCTCCTGCCCAGAAAGCCTCATCCGCAAAGAGAAATACACAATCCTCCAAGTGGGCGTTAAAATTCCCGGTGACATGCTTACCATTGGTTACATGGCAGGCGTGTTGACCGAGCAGCATACATATCGCATTTCCAAACATGCCTTTCCCGGTGCCTCGTCCGCCCTGCAATACAATGGCAACCTCTCCAGGTGAGCCAGGCTGTTGGATCATCCGCGCAAACCAACCCATCACATATTGGAATAGTTTTTTGTTGCCATCACAGAGAACCTTGAAAATATGCCGTTTCATCAACTTCCACGAACCTTTAACCGGTTTAACGGTGAATCCCTTCCATAAGTTAAAATATTCGTCATCATCCAGCATCGGAGTCATACGAATGCCTTTGTACTGCCGCCGATATTTAGATACTATCCATGCGTGACCCATGGGTATCAATATCGGTTTGCCCTTCTTATCAACGCCCCACACCTGCTTATTGCTGTAATAATTTATGAAGTCTGCAAATGACATACGAACAAGAATAATGCGCTTAAGTACTGGATCGTAATACTCAAGACAGACAACTGTTTTGCTACCTTCTCTCGCAACAAAATGATCAACATTCAATTCGATCACGAAATCAGGGTGTTCTTTAACAATATACCGTTCATATACGTCACGGACAGTATGCTCCACCTTACCTGGGTTTGTACTCTCCAGTGGTGGGTGGTGGCACTTAGCGTCAATCAAAAGGCATAACTCAATCGTGCGGTCGAGACTGACACCTTTGCGTAAATAGATCAGGGCACCACTTACTGTCTTTCCAGTACGCCCACCTTCATCACATTCACCAAAAGGATGGTCTGCACCGGATTCAACATGGTTAATAGGTTGGGGCATGGTTGTTTCTTTTGCTGATCCGATTTTCAGCCCAAATGCTTCAATTATCTGTTTTAGGCTGTACCTTCGCTCTGGATGAAATTCGACTAATTTCACCTGCGGTGCAACGCCACCAACGAGATACTTCTCTTTGGAATTTAGACCACAAGGCAAACGCATCCACCTCGCTGCACCTGACGCGCCTTTGTCACTCCAACCTTGTTTTCCTAGCTCTTTAACTACAGGTTCATATTCTTTTAGATCCGTACATGCAGCATCCAGAATAAGACCACCCTGAAAGTTACCCGGACTGGTTTCAACCAGCCACGAGAGAGGAAGTTTAATCTCAGTCGATGACTTTGTGCCAATGTCATCAAGCAGGATTACGTAGTTAGCTGCTACCAGATTTTTTTTAGCTCTGTATTTGCCGGTCGAGTCGGGTTTGTATGTGGCCGCACTGAAATAACAATTATTACTGGGCTTAATGCAAACCGGCATCTCACCGCCTTGCATAGTACTTGCTGTCCAGTAGGACATTTTATGCGGATCATCTGCAAACCCACAGCATAGTGGCTGTTCTGCGGAATCAGATGAGATGTTCCCGAAGATAGCCTTCATGAAATCTACTGGTGTTATGTCACCAATAGGATTCGGGCTCAAAGGTTCGGTGTTTTGATCAGGAGATTGGAGCTTTCCTCCCTCCAGGACAAAGTCGGCTATTGCCACTGATGAGGCAATATGATATAAAGGCTTAGTATTATTCATATGTTAACTCCTTTTGTTTGATTGACCCGCGCGCCAACGCGGGTTTTCTTCTTCTGTAGACTTCTATTCCTGGTCCATATCAACAAGTACGCACTCATAAGAATCTGGGTCAGCTGGTCCGTATGCGTCGATATTCTCAACATCGAGAAAATATTCAGAATCTTCGTCCATCGCCATTTCTAAAGCCTCTTCTGCTGAATCTGCGAATACGATGGTGGACATATTATGGCGTTCAACCCAACGAACCCTGTACTTATTGGTACCCACGCTCTTTCCTTTGTTGATGTATGTTTCAGGTATATTCATCTATAATCCCCTGTTTCGACAGTTGCGTTAGCCAGAAGACCGAACTACTGGTTCTGTCATGTTTTCAAGTAGGTAACATTACTGATTGCTGCCTTTTCAAGGAGTGATGCTAGTTGCCCGAGATCTCCTGTTCTTGAGTCATCGCAATGACGGCAGCGCGGTTCCAAAATGTACACCGCCCCAAACGGATAGCAGGAGGTGCCTTTCCCTGTTTCACCCATAACCACCAAGTCGAGCGTGCGGTCGGAATCAGCTGAAGAACTTCAGGCAACCTAATAAGGCGGTACGGGTCAGATGGTTGTGTCGTTGTGGAGGATGGTTCAGGGTGGGTGACTTTGTGAATGTTTCTGTGTTTTGGCATAATAGACCCCTATCGAGTTTGATAGAGGTCTTTTACACCAGGAAATTTTCAACAGATTGGATGATGGAAGATGATGATCGCTTGATGGGTAATATTATCTGACAGACAACAGCATGAAACTATTGTCCAATATGATTCAACAGGTAAGATGATGGAGGTAATTATTTCATTTCGTTAAAGCGTTTTTCAATATACTTCCGATTATACCAAGCTTTGTTTTTTCCCTCTCCCTTTATGGCCCGTGGTTTATGAAGCATGATGCAATTGTCGCTTGTGCTACCGACTTTATCAACAAGCTCAGCAAGATATTTATCACGGTCTTTATTTGCTATTTCTTTAATATTATTTTTTAAATATTCCAAAAAGGCACCTAGCGTTTCACAAGAGTCTATATTTTCTTTTGCATATTTATTAAGTGTGTACTTTATGACCGTTGTGATCTCCGCTTCTTTGCGGCGTTTCTCTGGTGGTACGGTATCACCTTTCTGTATCGGCGGTGATTTCTGGACATTCATACCAGTCTCAGAATTTGGAATAGCCGCAATAAGATGTGGATAGTGCTCTGACTTGAATCTTAGAACTTCCTCTAAAGAAAAATTTCCTCGATTATAATAACCACCTAACTCGGGGTTATTCAGCCCATCATAACAGACCTCTACATTTTCAATTTTCAATAATCCATCATCAACATATCTCATTAATCGCTCAGTTGAGATTTCCAATTCATCTGCTAGTATTGCAATGCTATATCTGGACAGGTTTGGTTGCTTGATCTTCATGACTGCTCCCTTCAATACAGTGATCCCTTCATGAATATCCCAGGGCAGGTTGGGAAGGGTCCAACTCTTCGCGCCGTCGCGCTATCCCTGGGAAAGTGATTATGCCGCCTTTTTTATTGGTATTACTTTAGCTCCGGCCTTTAAACCGTCAAGGAAATTCGCCCACTCTTGCATCATTACCCTCCGCTCTGATAGGTATTCCGCTCGGTTGTAACTTGCTCTGACTTTATTTCTATCTGAATGTGCCAGTTGCCGTTCGATCACATCTGGTTTGTATCCCATTTCATTTAAAATGGTAGATGCGGTACTGCGGAAACCATGTGCAGAAAATTTCCCGCCGTATCCCATTCGTTCGATGCATCGATTTATCGTAGTTCCAGTCATACAGTCAACAGGCCGTCTGTAATTTGGGAATAACAATCTTTGACCACCAGTGAGAGTATGCAATTCTTTCAAGAGGTTTATAGCCTGGAAGGAGAGGGGAACAATATGTGCCTCTCGCATTTTCATGCGGCTAGCAGGTATTCTCCATTCGGAATTTTCCAGGTCAAACTCATCCCATGTTGCCGCTCTTAGCTCAATAGTTCTCACAAATGTCAGCAAAAGAAGATTAATGGCAATCGTAGTTGTGCGGTACCCTCCGTAGTTATCCAATGCTTTTAGGAATATCGGTATTTCTTTTTGTGGCAGAGGTTTGTTATGAACAACTTCGGGACGCGTGATAGTGCCTTTCAATACCGACGTAGGATCGTTGTCAGCTTTACGCCTTCCAATAGCATAGCAAAACACGGCGGAGCACCACTGGCGAGCTAACAGTGCAACAGTATGAGCGCCACGCTTTTCAATGCGCTCAAGAACTGAAAGCATTTGTGCCGATGTAATGGACCGGACAGAGAACTTTCCGACAACAGGAAAGACGTCGGCATTCATGACCCGCTCTACTTGTTTCACATAGTATGGAGTCCATGCCTTTTTGCTTTTTGTGGTTTCCATCCATTCAGTGGCAATCACTCTGAAAGTGTTTTCATTCTCGGTGATCTGCAAGGCAAGTTCCTGTTTGCGGTGATGCGCCGGATTGATGCCTTGCTTAACAAGTTCTCGTGCTTCATTACGCCTGGTACGAGCCTCTGCAAGACTCACGTGGGTTGCATTGGGTTTGTCCTTGGCGTTGTCAATGAACTCACCAATAGCAAAGACACTTTCTTTGTTTTTGCCACCGAGTTCGAAACGGTAACGCCATAGCTTAGAGCCGTTTGGCTTTATCTCAATGTAAAGGCCGTTGGAATCTTTGAGTTTAATGGATTTGTCTACTGGCTTAGTATTGCGGATTTTTGCGTCTGTGAGAGACATACCGGGTACCCTCCATCAATGGAATGATACCCGGTAAGATACCCGGTTTTTTCTTAGATGTCAATGTATAGAATGGACAGTGATGGATGTTAAATGGCTTGAACTGCTTGATTTTAAAGGATGTTGTGGACTGTGTTGGACTTCGGTAGATTGCGTTGCTGCTTATCTATCATCAGGAGCATTTATTCCAGCCCTTTCTCGGCGATTTCAATTGCCCGCCGCGCAGCCATGGCCTTGTTGACTGATTCCTGCCACTCTGCCGCAGGATCGGAATCGGCAACTACTCCCCCACCGGCCTGCAGGTGTACCATGCCATCTTTTATAACCAGGGTACGGATCGTGATGGCCAGGTCCATGTTGCCGGAGAAAGAGAAATAGCCAACTGCGCCGCCGTAAATCTCACGGCGCGCCGACTCCAGTTCGTCGATTATCTGCATGGCTCTGACCTTGGGGGCCCCGGAGAGGGTTCCGGCAGGGAAGGTTGCCCGTACCAGATCGAAAGCGTCCCGGCCGTTTTCAAGCTCGCCCTGTACGTTGGAAACGATATGCATGACGTGTGAGTAACGTTCGATAACCATCAGCTCGGTTACGTTGACTGTTCCGGTCGCACAGACTCTGCCCAGATCGTTTCTGCCCAGGTCTACCAGCATGACGTGTTCGGCTCGTTCCTTGGGGTCGCCGAGCAGCTCTTCGGCAAGCCGATCATCCTCCTCCGTAGTTGCGCCACGGGGGCGTGTGCCTGCGATGGGGCGCAATTCGACCCGTTTTCCCTCCTTGCGGACCATTACCTCCGGCGATGCTCCGGCAATGACAGTATCGTCCAGTCGTAAAAAGAACATATAGGGAGAAGGGTTAAGGGTGCGCATTACTCTATAAATATCAAACGGATCAGCCGAGAGCTCACCGCTGAAACGCTGGGATGGGACTACCTGTATGATGTCGCCGGCCCTCACGTACTCTTTTGCCTTTTCTACTGCTGCCTCGTATTCTTCACGGGTTACATTGGACCGAAGCTCAATCTGTCTGCCGGAGGGCGCTTTTTTTTCAGCCGGCAGGGTTGTCCGCAACCTCTGGACAATAGTTTCAATCTTTTTAGTAGCCTCGCCATAGGCTTGTTCCGGTGTTATTCCACCGTCCAGATGGGCGTTCGAGACAACCTTGATCTTCTGCCGCATGTTGTCGAATATGACGATGGTGTCGGTGATCAGAAAGTAGGAGTCATAGGCATCGATCAACGCCGGTTTGTTCGTGGGCAGATGTTCGAAATGCCGCACCATGTCGTATCCCAGGTAGCCAACAGCGCCGCCGAAGAAGCGCGGCAGTCCTTCCACCTCCACCGGTGAAAAACGAGCCAGTACATCACGGATGCAGTTCAGAGGGTCATCGACAGTCACAGTGGTTGTAACGCCGTTCTCGATTGTCTCGACAACGTTACCCTTGGATCGGACAATCAACGACGGACTTGAGCCAAGAAAGCTGTAGCGCCCCCATTTTTCGCCCCCCTCGATACTTTCAAGGAGAAATGAAAAACGCCCGTCGTCAAGTTTTCTGAAAGCTGAGACCGGCGTATCCATGTCTGCCATGATTTCCCGATAGACCGGAATCAGGTTCCCTTTTTCAGCAAGCGAATTAAATATGTCACGTGGTGGGAAAAACATTTACGTACCTCTATATGAGAAATCAGGAGAAAAAGCTAACACAGGCACTGCGGAGAGTCAAGTTCAGTGGATATACTGCGTGATTTGCGCTTGACAACGGAGATACCTCTATGATTAAGTACTCCGCATGAACTCAAACCGCTTCTGCATCGCATTCAGCTTTTATTTTTGGTTCGGCTTTTCTTTCAGGCCGTCTGCCCGGGTAGAGGTGTAAGCGAAGAAGCTATTACACGAAACCACAAACCGGGGCAGACGAAAGTCTCCCCGGTTTTTTGCTGTCTGTTTACTCAGTTCAGCCAGAGCCGGAGGTGGACTTCCGGCTCTAACTGTTTGTGGGAAAGGATTAAGGGATGATTATCGTAATGAAGGCGGGAGCCGCAAAGAAAGACAAGGAAGAAGTCCTCAGGCGTGTCAAGGAGTTGGGGTACGCGTCACATGTAATTCATGGTACGACGCGTGATGTGATCGGGGCAATCGGTGACGAGCGGGGCAAGTCGGCTCTGCAGATGCTGGAGTCTCTCCATGGCGTGGAAAATGTCTTTCCGATTCTGCAGCCGTATAAACTGGCTTCACTGGAAGTCAAGAAGGAGTCAAGCGTGGTACGGATCAGCGACACTGTTGTCATCGGCGGTCCGCAGATTGTCATGATGGCAGGCCCGTGCTCGGTGGAGAGTGAAGAGCAGATTATTGAATCCGCCCTTGCGGTAAAAAAAGCCGGAGCCCATATTCTGCGCGGCGGGGCTTTCAAGCCGCGCACTTCACCCTATTCTTTTCAGGGGCTTGAAGAGGAGGGTTTGAAGCTGCTGGCCAAGGCGCGTGATCTGACCGGGCTCCCCGTTGTCACTGAAGTTATAACTCCTGATACAGCCGATATGGTGGCAGCGTATGCCGATATCCTGCAGATCGGTGCCCGCAATTCACAGAACTTTGCGCTGCTCAAAAAAGTCGGTCAGCTTGGCAAACCGGTGCTGCTGAAAAGAGGTATGGCGATGACAATCCAGGAACTCCTGATGAGCGCCGAATATATCATGAGCGAGGGGAACCAGTCCGTAATTCTCTGCGAGCGGGGTATCCGCACCTTTGAGACGGCCACTCGCAATACCCTTGACTTATCTGCGATTCCGGTACTGAAAGGGAAAACGCATCTACCGGTTGTTATTGATCCATCACACGGCACCGGCAATCATCATTATGTCGCCCCGATGTGTTATGCAGCGGTGGCAGCGGGGGCCGACGGATTGATCGTAGAGGTGCATCCGGACCCGGAGCACGCATCGTCTGACGGTGCCCAGTCACTGAAACCGGCCAAATTCGAAGTAATGATGCAGAAGTTGCGGCTGTTTGCCGAGGCGGATGGAAGAACACTTTAAGCTGAAAAAAGCATTCACCGCAGAGTACGCAGAGGTTCGCAGAGGAAAAACTTTGAGTCTGTAGTAAACAAGATTTCCAGTTTCGGGTTTTGCAGATTATTGATGGATTTACTTGATGTTTTGGTTTCCTCTGCGTCCTCTGCGGTAAAATCGTAGTTTTTGTTCAATAATTTGTTTGTTTCAGGCTATTGAAGGCTACTCTGCATGGTCGGGATAAAGCTTCTCTATCTGGCGGAACGTGTCAATGCATTCCAGAAAGACCTCCACCAGTTCGGGATCGAACTGCTTGCCCGACTCGCTGCGAATATTGTCTAAAACATCGCTTTCATTCCAGGCATCTTTGTAGCACCGCCTGCAGGAAAGAGCATCATAGACGTCTGCCAGAGCAACAATTCTTCCAAAAAAAGGTATTTCTTTTCCGCGCTTTCCCCTGGCCATGCCGTCTTCATTTTCAAAGCCTGGCAGCACTTTCTGCGTCAGCGGATCGATATGGCCGGGATAGCCGTTACCGTCCCAGCGTTCGTGGTGGCTGATCGCAACGATGGCGGCCGACTCGTCGAAATCAGAATATATATCAGAAAACAGGTTCGCACCGAAAAGGGTATGCAGCTTCATGACCTGAAATTCTTCCGGGGTAAAGCGTCCCGGTTTCTTCAGGATATTGTCGGAAATTGCAACCTTTCCTACATCGTGCAGCATGGCAGACATACGCAGCACGTCCCGATTTCGATCGATTTCCGGTTGCGGCACCTCATTTTTAAAGGCCCATGCTTCGTACAGGGCAACCGAGTAGGCGGCAACCCGGTTAACGTGCGGTCCGGTCTCTTTTGGGTCGCGCAGTTCGGCCATCTTGTTCATGCGCAGAATGATTTCGCGGGTCATCTTGGCACGTTCGATGGCATTTGCGGCATTATTGGCAAAGTACAGAATAATTTCTTCGTCATCCTGAGCAAAGGGGGTCGTTTCACCCCGGCTGTCCACCGCGTTAATCAGTTGGAGAATGCCGATAACATCTCCGCGAAAGTTCTGCAGCGGGATAGTCAGCATGGAGCAGGTCCGGTATCCGGTGAGGTCATCATATGACCGGTTAAAGGAAAACGGGTAACAGCTGCCAACTTCATAGACGTCTGAAATGTTTAATATTGAGCCGATAGAAGCGACATATCCGGCAATTGAACTGTTGCTGATCGGTACACTATAGGAAGAGTAGGGGAGTTTTTTGCCCGGCGGAAGCTGTCGCTGCATGGTGTCGTTCTGGGCATATCGAAAGATCAGCTTTTCTCCCTCGCGGATATATATGGAACCGGCATCACAATTTGTAAAACCGCGTGCTTCGCGTAGAATCTTCTCAAGCAGAAGATCTATATCTTTGATCTGCGAAATCTCATAGCCAAGATCGATGATCTTTCGAAGCTTTGCTTCCTGACTCCTCATAATGCCCCCTTTTGAGCAACACCCGGTGCACATACTACATTATTTGCAGCCGATTATCAAATAACAGAGAATGGGATTTTATCTAATGCTTTTGAAGTTGCGCGCTGACGGCATTTACTCTACGATGCTCTCATATTCAGTAAGTCAGAAAATATTTTCTGCGTTATTTTGCAGAGAATGTTTTCGTTAAAGTACGTATTCTTTTTATCAGGGTTGGGGGGGATTAACGATGAATATCAGGTCCTGGCTTGCTGCAACTGTCGCTTTGGTAGTTTTACTGACAGGTACTGGATCGGGGGGGGCGGCGGAAACGGAGTCCGCTCTTGAAAAGGGGATGTCTGATACTCTTGATATCTGGCGTGAAGGGCGTTACGAACACCTTTTTGAGCAGTTGGCGCATCGAGGCAAAACCTCTCGTGAAACGTTTGTGAAAAAAATGCGCGAATCGACTACCCGCCCAGCCTGCTGCTGGCAGAAAATGGAGCATTTCAAGATTTTGAATGAAAAGCGTACCGAAGCCACGGTGTATGTTAAAATCGGGCTGGAGGGTACTCCCGATACCGCCGGTTCAACGACCCGAGAATTCAAGCTGACTCACCAGGAAGGGGCCTGGAAGATGCAACTGGCGGATGTTTTTTCGATCGCCGGGGTGACGGGCAAAAAGGGTAGCGGCACAAAGCGACACACCAAAAAGAGCTCTCCGTACCATAACTAACGTAACAGGCGGCTGAATATTATTTCCGTACCCGGGGAACCGAGATGAATGACTCAACCGAACGAAGCGATCTGGCGGGATATGCCTGCACCAGTGGGGCTTCACGCGGCCGAAAACATCCTGAAGAACTTCGTGATAATCGACCGGCCTTCGAGCGTGACAGGGATCGCATTATTCATTGTGCCGCTTTCAGGCGGCTTGAATATAAGACGCAGGTCTTTGTAAACCATGAAGGGGATTATTATCGCACCCGTCTGACTCACTCGCTTGAAGTGGCGCAGATCGGCAGGGCCATTGCCCGGAAGTTGCATTTGAACGAGGAGTTGACGGAAGCGCTCGCGTTGTCCCACGATCTGGGGCACACCCCCTTTGGACATACCGGAGAGGATGTTCTGAACCGGCTGATGCAGGGCTTTGGTGGTTTTGAGCATAACATGCAGTCTTTTCGTGTTGTGGATGAGCTGGAAGAGCGATATCCGGGATTTAATGGACTGAACCTGACCTGGGAGGTGCGTGAGGGAATCATTAAACACTCAACACACTATGACGCCGCCGGCGAAATAATGGCTGAATTTCTGCCGGGAACCGTCCCCTCCATCGAAGGTCAGATCATCAATTATGCCGACGAAATTGCATATAACAACCATGATATCGATGACGGCCTGAAATCAGGCTATATAACGTTGGAGATGCTGGAGCAGGTAGATCTGTGGCGCGAAGTTTGTTCCGGGGTACGCCGGAAATATCCGGCAATCGACGGAAAACGCCTCGTCTACCAGACAATCAGCGCGTTGATCGGATTGCTGATCAACGATATCTGCACAACAACCTCTTCTAACCTTACGGGTCTGGGCATAGCATCACTCGATGACCTGCGGCGCGTGAACCGAGCCGTCGTTCATTTCAACGACGATATAACCGGTCGTAACCTGGCGCTCAAGCGATTCCTTTTCCAGAACCTGTACCGCCACCACAAGGTTGACAAAATGCGGGTAAAGTCTGAAATCTTCATCACCCGTTTATTCGAAACATATCTGCGCTACCCCAACCTGCTGCCGCCGAAATACCAGTCACGCCTCGAGCGCTTCGGGCTTCAGCGGGTGGTCTGCGACTACATTGCCGGTATGACCGACCGGTTTGCGCTGGACGAATATAAGCGGCTGTTTGAGCCCTATGAAAGAGTGTAGCAATGAAAGAAGCTGTAAAGACCACACAATTTGATTTTTTCGCCTTTCTCTCCCGGATGCGCTATATCAGCCGCTGGGGGTTGATGCGCAACACCGTCCCGGAAAACATCCAGGAACACAGCCTGGATGTGGCCATCATCGCACATGCACTGGCAATGATCCGCAATACCTATTTTGGCGGCAGTCTCGACCCCTCCCGTGCGGCGATGTACGGGATCTTCCACGATGCCAGTGAAATTTTCACCGGCGACATGCCGACACCGGTCAAGCATTTCAATCCAAATTTCAAACGGTCGTTCCACCAATTGGAAGATACGGCCCGAAGAAAACTGCTGGCGATGCTCCCTCCTGAGCTGGCCAAAGAATACGAGCCGCTGTTTTTTTTCGATGATCAGGAAGAGTATGTTCATCTGGTAAAGTCTGCCGACAAGATTGCGGCGTTGACGAAATGCATCGAGGAGGGAAAGAGCGGAAACCATGAGTTCCGCCGGGCGGAAGCGGAGCATTTTGAACAGCTGTCTGCCAGCACGCTCCCCGAGGTAACCTATTTTCTGGAGAAGCTCCTCCCCGGCTACCGGTTATCGCTGGACGAGTTGAAGCTGGGGTAAAAAATAAACGGGCCTCCGGCATTTCTGTCGGAGGCCCGTTGCGTTTTAAGGTCCAATCCGGTTCGCTTATGGAAACTCCGGAAGAGACTGACCCATTATGCCACCAGATACGGCTCTACGGCCTCCGGGCTCATGTCATTAAACACGGAAAAAATCTGTTTCGAGTCATTGAGACGCTGCTCTATTCGGCATTCGGCACCAGGTTCGGCCTTGGTGTAGCGGAGCATGATTCTGGCGCTAAGCTTGAGAAGATCATCGTCCTGTTTGCCGATGATTATGGCCACAGGAGTGTTGCCGTCCAGCCAGGTCAGGGCGGCTTCTCCCGGTTGACGGGTCAGTTCAAGCTGGTTGTTGTCCCCCTCGCTGCGCCCCATGATCGCCTTGCTCTGTGGGCCGATACGGAAATGTCGGCCGGTTTTAAGCAACCGGAAATCGCGTTGGTTCAGTTCTTCCGAATGATCGAAGACATCCTTGATCTTGGGGACAAAGGACAATTCGGTCAGCAGGCAGCCTCCGGCCGGGCAGGGGTAGTTTTTTACATCCAGTTCGTCAGCCATCTTCATCTGTACCGAGCGCGACCTCCCTTCAATTGCCAGCAGCTTGTCCCGGTCCACCCACCCCTTTTTTTCCGGGATCGTTGGTTCAAAATGACGGGCGGAAAGCGGGCGGAGCAGGAGCCCTTCCAGTCCGCTTTCCCGTTCGATGACCCGCAGGGTGTCCCGGCGCTGGCTCATCGGCCGCTGACCGAGCACCTCTCCGGTAAACACAAAGTCGGCGCCGCTCTCAAGCATATACTCTTTGGCTTTCTTGAGCAGGTAGATTCGGCAATCCACGCAGGGATTGACACCTTTTCCGTAGCCGTGGACGGGATTGCGGACTATTTCGAGATAATCCAAACCCTTATGTACTACCTTGATCGGAATGTTGTATTCCTGGGCGACACGAACCGCTTCAGATTTGCAGCCGGAGTTTTTTCCGGTACAGGTGCAAAAAGGGGAGGTGAAGTTGAGGGCTTCGACTTCGATATCAAGATCAAGCATCATCTTGACGGCCAGAGTGGAATCGAGTCCTCCCGAGAGGAGGGCGATCGCTTTTCGTTTCATAAAGAGCTCCTGGGGCTCCATGACGAGAACATTAATAAGTTACAAAATATCTTCTCACTTTTCAGGCAAAAAATATCTTGGTTAACGCACTATCCTGTTTTTCAGGGACAGAACGAGCGGTGACCGTCACAGGACCAAATTTTTGTTAGGCTAGCATGTCGTACAAGTGGATGTAAAGGCGGAAGTCGATAGTATGAGTCTTGGAACTCTTCCAAATTTCTGCTATTTAGTTTACGGATGCTAGTTGCTTTTCAGAAACAATTTCATTCAATCCTGGATAGTAAGATAAAAATAATCACCGGGGTGTGCTGCATGTGGACAACAGATTTGTTGGCTCGGTATCTTGAAGATGAACCCCTCAAAATTGTTCTTGAACACAGCCGGTACGTCGCAGATCTTGCGCTGGAAGTTGCCGACCGCCTGGCGTTGAAGGATGATGAACGTCTGTTTATTGAAGAAGCGGCACTGCTGCACGACATCGGCGTCTGCCAGGTACATGCACCCGGACTCGGGCTGCAGGGGAGCCATCCGTACATTATGCACGGTGTTCTCGGACGTGATATTCTGGAGCGGGAAGGGTACCCGCTTCATGCCCTGGTGTGTGAACGCCATACCGGTGTCGGGTTGACATGCGAAGATATTATCCGGCAGGGGTTACCGCTTCCGCATCGGGAGATGTGTCCGGTGTCACTTCCCGAGCAGGTCATCTGCTTTGCCGATTTGTTCTACTCGAAGAAGCCGGGCAGGTTGGGTGAACGTAAAAGCGTTGCGCAGGTGAGAAAAAATCTGCTTCCTTTTGGGAAAGAGAAGGTGGCGGTATTTGATGAGTGGCTCACAAAGTTTGCATGGAATGATCTTCATCATTGATGTGCGCTCTCCTGCAAAGCCATGTGATGTCAGATGCCCTAAAAGCGGTTGCTTTTTCTCATGCCTTGCTTTACATTATCCTTCCTTTTTAGCTTCTTATCACGTCACCACCCACCAGGCGGTATCCCTTGCAGAAAAATGCATTAACCATCCAGGAACTTCGTTCGCGTATCGACAGCATTGATGATGCCATACTTGACCTGTTAAATGAGCGGTCGCATGTTGTCCTTGAAGTCGGCCGTCTCAAATCAGGTACTAATCTCGATTTCCATGTGCCGGGGCGTGAGCGCCAGATCTATGAACGCCTGCTCAGTCAAAATCCTGGTCCGTTCCCGAATGATGCCCTGAAAAGTATTTATCGCGAAATTATTTCAGCCTGTCTGTCGCTGGAATCGCCGATGAAGGTCGCTTTTCTGGGTCCCAAGGCAACGTTCAGTCACCTGGCGACCTTGCAGCAGTTTGGTCTTTCGGCCGAGCTGGTCCCCATGAAGTCAATCCCTTCGGTTTTTGAAGAGGTGGAGAAGGGTAAGGCGCTGTACGGGGTTGTACCGGTAGAGAACTCGACCGAAGGGGTCATCTCCCACACCCTCGACATGTTTGTGGAAAGTAAGCTGCAAATCACCGCCGAAATTCTTCTGGAGGTTCATCACGACCTGTTGTCCCGCACCGGTCGGGCTGAGGACATCAAGAAGGTCTACTCGCATGCACAGCCTATTGCCCAGTGTCGCCAGTGGCTCGATGACAATCTGCCCGGCATTCCCATGGTTGATGTGGCCTCCACCGCCGTGGCTGCCCAGATTGCCAGTGAGGATTATACCGCGGCTGCCATAGCCAGTGAGCTGGCCGCCTCGCTCTACGACCTCAAGGTTGTCAAGAGCAGAATAGAGGATCAGGTCAACAATTTTACTCGTTTTCTGGTGATCTCCCGCAAGGGGTGTGACCGCTCGGGGAGCGACAAAACCTCGGTGCTCTTCTCGGTCAAGGATGAGCCGGGAATCCTCTGCCGTATGCTGGAACCCTTTGCCAAGCGGGGTATCAACCTCACAAAGATCGAATCGCGTCCGTACAAGAGCAAGGCGTGGGAATACATCTTTTTTCTTGATCTTTTCGGCCATTTCTCCGATCCCGAAGTTTCGGAAGCTCTGGAGGAACTCAATGGGTGCTGTCAGTTCCTCAAGGTCCTCGGATCGTATCCGCGGTCGATGTAGGAGGGGAACGGATGAGCGTGAGGATAGAACGCCTGGCCATAATTGGCGTAGGGCTGATCGGCGGATCTCTTGTGCGCGCCCTGCGCGAGGCCGGGGTCGTGAAGAGCGTCGTCGGCATCGGCAGGTCCCGCCCAAACCTGGAGGAGGCGCTCTCCCTGGGAATCTGCGACGAGATTACCCAGGATCCGGTTGAAGGGGTACGGGGCGCTGATGTGGTGTTCATCTCTGTGCCGGTCTGTGCCATCCCCGGCGTGGTAGCCCGGATCGCCCCGGTCTTGGCACCCGGTTGCATCGTTACCGACGGCGGCAGCGTCAAGACGGCGATTGTCGGCGAGTGCGAGGCGCTCATGCCGTCCGGTTGCTTCTTCGTCGGTGGTCACCCTATTGCCGGTACCGAGCACACTGGCGCTGCCGCCTCATTCTCCACCCTCTACCGTGGCAGGCGATGCATTCTGACGCCAACGGAGCGCACCGACGCTGCTGCTCTGGAACTGGTCGCCAGCTTGTGGAGGCTTGCCGGGGCCGAAGTCTGTTTTATGGAACCTGGACATCACGACCGGATCTTCGCCGAGATTTCGCACCTGCCTCATATGGCGGCCTATGCCTTGGTACATGCCGTCGGGACGGCCGATGTGGAGGGTGAAAACATTCTCTCCTATTCCGCCGGCGGCTTCCGGGACTTCACCCGTATCGCCTCCTCCGATCCGGCCATGTGGCGCGACATCGCCTTGATGAACCGGAATGCACTCCTTAAAAGCATCGACGGATTTTCGGCCAGCATGGCCGAGCTTAGGCAGCGCATCGAGGCAGGAGACGGCGCGGGTTTGAGCACGTTTTTTACCACTGCAAAACAGTTTCGTGACGGCATTGTCTAATTACGATCGACATCTGGAGAAAGAGTGAATTCAATCACCATACAATCAGCAGCTTCAGTCAGGGGCGAGATCGTCGTTCCCGGGGATAAATCAATTTCCCATCGCTCAATCATGCTCGGGGCGATAGCCAATGGCGTTACAACGGTTCGCGGTTTTCTCCGTGGCGAGGATAACTTATCGACCATGCACGCGTTTCGTGCCATGGGGGTTGAAATAGATGATGATGGCGAGATGATTCGGATCACCGGTTGCGGACTGCATGGGTTGAAAGAGCCTGGCGATGTTCTGGACTGCGGTAATTCCGGCACAACAATCAGACTGATAACCGGCCTCCTTTCCGGGCAGTCGTTTTTTTCGGTAGTGACCGGCGACCAGTACCTGCGAAAACGTCCCATGAAGCGCGTAGTCGAGCCGCTTTCCCGCATGGGAGCCCGCATTTTCGGTCGTAATGGCGGGACCTTGGCGCCGCTGGCCATTAATGGCGGCCCTCTGAAAGGGATCGACTATCAATCGCCGGTGTCAAGCGCCCAGATCAAGTCGTCGCTCATGCTGGCAGGCCTCTATGCCGAAGGTATAACGTGCGTGACTGAACCGAGTCCGTCACGGGATCATTCTGAACGTATGTTCCGGCTCTTCGGCGCATCGCTGATCAGAAGTGACAATGGGGTGACGGTTCGCGGCGGAGTCGAGCTTACTGCCCAGGAAGTAACCGTGCCTGGAGACATCTCGTCAGCCGCTTTTTTCATGGTGGCCGCCTTGATTACGCCTGATTCCGAACTACTGATAAAAAATGTTGGTGTCAACCCTTCCCGTACCGGTATAATCGATATTCTGCAGGCCATGGGTGGAAACATTCAACTGCTTGACCGGCGTGAAGTTTCGGGCGAACCGGTTGCTGATATTCTGGTGCGCTCCTCCCGGCTGAAAGGAATCGCAATTTCCGGCAGTGTTGTCCCCCGTGCTATTGATGAACTTCCTGCGGTCTGTGTTGCTGCAGCTCGCGCAGAAGGGGTTACTGCCATCAGGGATGCTAAGGAGTTGCGGGTAAAAGAGACAGACCGGATAACAGCCATGGCCGGCAATCTCACAAAACTGGGCATCACGGTTACCGAAACCGATGATGGCATGGATATTACCGGATCTGAACATCTTCTCGGCGGGACAGTCGACAGCTGTGGCGACCATCGTATCGCCATGTCTATGTCAGTTGCTGCTCTGGTCGCTTCCAGCGCAATCACCGTGACGGACATCGCATGTGTGGCAACATCTTTTCCGACCTTTTTCCCGCTGCTGGAAAAAGTTGCTTCGAAGTAGCCGATGTATTCACGACCTGACGGCATTGTCATCGCAATAGACGGCCCATCCGGCGCCGGGAAAAGTACCATCGCCCGTCTGCTGGCAGAACGACTCGGTTATATCCAGATCGATACCGGTGCCATGTATCGGGCAGCCGCCCTCCTGCTTTCACGCGAGGGAATAGATCTTGCCGATCTTGCGGCTGTCGAGCATTTCTGCCGGAATCTTGACATACGGCTTGAGGTTGTTTCAGGCAGGCAGGTAGTACGTGCCAACGGCATCGATGTTACGGATCAGATACGTACTCCGGAAATGTCGCTTCTGACCTCCCGTACGTCAGCTCTCAAACCTGTACGGGAAGCGTTGTTAAAATCGCAGCAACAGATGGGGAGCAGGGGCGGAGTTGTTCTCGAAGGGCGCGATATCGGCACAGTGGTGTTCCCTGAAGCGGAAATTAAATTTTATCTGAATGCCTCTGTGGAGGAGCGTGCCAGAAGGCGCTTTGAAGAGTTGACCTGTAAAGGGGAACCGGTTACGCTTGCAGAGACGATTGCCGAAGTAGTCATGCGGGACCGGCAGGATTCAGAGAGGGATATCGCACCGCTCAGGCAGGCCGACGATGCCATTCCAATCGATTCGTCCCGGCTTTCTGTTGACGAGGTACTGACCAGAATGATTACAATGTGTCGTAAAAAAATTGAGAGTATGGACATTTTGCGATGAAAGTTATTCTTGCAAAACAGGCCGGTTTTTGTTTCGGGGTAAAACGTGCCACGCAGATGGCGTTTGAGGCGGCCGGCAAGGATCAGAAAACCTACACGCTCGGGCCGATTATTCATTCGCCTCAGGTAGTCGGCAAGCTTGAAGATTTAGGGATCCGCGCTCTTGATTCTCTTGACGGCCTGGACAGCGGAACCATAATTATCCGCTCTCACGGAGTTGAACAGAAAGAGATCAACGAGGCGCAACTGAAGAATCTTGAAATTGTAGATGCAACCTGCCCGTTTGTCAAAAAGGCACAGGAGCATGTGAAGAGTCTGTCTGAGGCCGGGTATGGCGTTGTCGTTGTCGGGGACGCAGATCATCCCGAAGTTCAGGGGATCGTCTCCTACGGTGGCGAAAAAGTCTTTGTTGTTGCGTCCGGCGAAGATGTTAAAAAACTCCCTAAAATGAATAAAATCGGTGTGGTAGCTCAGACAACCCAATCGTTTGAAAATCTGAAAAATGTTGTGTGTGAATGTCTGCTGCGGGGTGGTGAGATCCGCGTTTACAACACGATCTGTGATGCGACCGCAGTCCGTCAGGAAGAGGCAAAAGAGCTGGCCGGTCAGGTTGACTGCATGCTGGTGGTAGGCGGGTTCAACAGCGCCAATACCCGTCGGTTGCTTGAAGTGTGCGCCGAGCTTCAGCCGCGTACCTATCACATTGAAACAGCGGCGGAGATCAACCCGGCCTGGTTTGAAGGTGCTGAGCGAGTTGGGGTTACTGCCGGCGCTTCGACACCGAAGTGGATTATCGATGAAGTAATGAACAAAATTGAGGAATTGAATAAAATCGATTGAAATATGTGTATCATATTGCTACATTACCAAGCTCAACAAAAACATAAGAACGATAAACGTCCAGGGGGTATGGTGTAATGGTTGATTTTAAAAGGCTTGACGCTGCCGGAGAAGAGAATGAAGAATTCGACGGCGACCAGCAGAGCAGTGAATTTGCAGCGCTTTTCACTGAAAGTTTAAAAGATCGTCCCGAACGGGATAAAATCATAGAGGGAACTGTAGTGCGCGTGGATGTTGATACG
>VFJM01000373.1 GCA_009886055.1 Geobacter sp.
ATGTTGCGCCTGGCTGATGATGTGGCCATATCTCACTCCATTAAGGTCGATTTCTACGTATGATATGGCATGTTGTGCTGGCAGTCAAGCGCACAAAAAAATGTGTAAGTATGCGCATAATAAATGATGAAGAGAATCATCGAAGGTTATGAAGGAAAAACAATGGTGTCAACGGTTCGGGAGAACACCAGCGGTTTTTGGCCGCTGCTTCTGCCTGGTTGAGCATTTCGTTTATTACAATAAATTGCCGGTTGACTTTATACGTCAATGCCGTATATTTGAACTCATGGTTACTTTTGTCGAATCGCCACTGTTCACGAAACAGGTCCATGATTACCTGACAGATACCGAATACGGAGTCTTTCAGGAATACCTTGCCGCCAATCCCGAAATGGGCGACGTGGTGCGTGGTTCCGGTGGGGTTCGCAAGATTCGCTGGAGCCGCCGGGGAACCGGCAAGAGCGGCGGTGTCAGGGTTCTCTATTTTGCCCGGACAGAGGCCGGGCAAATCTGGCTGCTTCTGATTTATGCCAAGAGTGCTGTTGACAGTATTCCCGGCCACATTCTCAAAGCCCTCAAAGAGGAGATGGAACATGCCACTAGATGAAAAAAAACTGCTCGAACGTGATGCAAAGCGCAACATCGGCGAGGAACTGCTCCAGGCCGTGCAGGACCTCAAGGCTGGCAGGGTCGGGCGAGTGTCTACCATAGAAGTCTCTCCTCTGGCAGCGTCCCGTCTCAGGATAGGTCTCTCTCAGAGCGAGTTTGCTAAATTGCTCGGTGTGTCGCTCCGCACCCTGCAGGAGTGGGAGCAGGGGCGCCGTGCGCCGTCGGGCGCGGCAAAGTCCCTCATCACTATTGCCATAAAAAAACCTGATGTTTTGAAAGAACTTCTCGCAGCATAACGATTAATTGACCGGTTCACGCGCGTACGCGTGTGAACCGGTGATCTACCCAAATGGAATATTTATCCTTACACCCTCACCAACTCATAGGCTCTGCTCCCCAACCCGACCTTCTCCCCATGCTCCAGCTGCACCTCCCACGGTATCTCCGGCCAGCAGCCGCGGAACTTGTCGCCGCCCGGTTCGTGGCCCGTTTGCAGGGCCGACCCCTCGTTGCCGCGCGCGCCGTTGACCAGATCTGCGCACGCCTGGTCGATCGCTACCGGATCGGTCGAGGCGCAGATGCCGATGTCATTGACGATCGGGGCGTCGGAGTGGCCGTAGCAGTCGCAGGCGGGTGACACCTGGGTGATGAAGTTGATGTAGACCGCTTTGCCCGTCTTGCCGGACACCGCCCCCTTGGCGTATTCCGCCATCTTGCGCATGACCAGGTCGGCGGCCTCATTCCACTGTATGTTGATCGCCTTGACCGGACAGACCGTGATGCAGCGCGAGCAGCCGGTGCATTTCTGCGGATCGATCGCGGCTTTGCCGTCCGTGATGACAATCGCGTCGTGGGCACAGGAGCGGGGGCAGATGCCGCAGCCGATGCAGACTTTGGCTGCTACCTTGGGGGCAACCGTGGAGTGCTGCACCAGCTTGCCCCTGCGGCTGGCGCACCCCATACCCAGGTTCTTGATGGCACCGCCGAAACCGGTCAGTTCGTGGCACTTGAAGTGGGTCATGGCTACGATCGAATCGGCCTCGACGATCTCGGTGCCGATGTAAACTTTCTTCAACAGTTCTGCCTTAATGGTAACCTCTACCTCGTTAACTCCGCGCAGGCCGTCGCTGATCACCAACGGAGCGCCGACGCAGGAGTAGCCGAAGCCGTTCTCGATCGCGCAGGTCAGAGCCGAAACCGCCTCCTTGCGCTGGCCGGGATAGAGCGTGGAGGAATCGGTCAGAAACGGCAGCGCTCCGAGCTTCCTGATCTCTTCCACCACCCGCCGGGCAAAGACCGGGCGCAGATAGGTGTGATTCCCCTTTTCGCCGAAATGGATCTTGACGGCCGTCAGGTCACCGTCGGCAACAGCTTGTGAAAGCCCGGCCAGGGTCAGCAATTTTGAAATCTTGTCGAACAGATTTTCCTTGTGCCCAGCGCGCATGTCGCTAAAAAAGACTTTAGACATCGGATTTCTCCTTTAAAGATGATTTTTTGACAACAGTCAAGTAATGTTGCGAAAGGGTGGTATATTGCTCTTAACACAAAAAAGAAAAAAACTCACCACACGAGTGCAGTCTATCAACCAACGAAAGGGAGGAATCAAAAATGAGCATGTTTTGTAATCAATGTGAGCAGGCAGCAAACGGAGTCGGTTGTAACATTTCCGGCGTATGCGGCAAGAAACCCGATGTCGCGGCATTGCAGGACCACCTGCTTTACGGCCTGAAGAGCCTGGCGCTTTACGCCGACAAGCTGGGGCGCAACACCGAGATCGACCGCTTTACCATTGAGGGGCTCTTCACCACCGTAACCAACGTGGACTTCGAACCGGCACGAATCGGCGGCATGATCAAGCGCTGCTACGAGTTGAAAGAGAAGGCCAAGGCTGCTGCCGGAGTGGCGCTCTCCGGTCCGGTGGCTGAATGGAAACCGGCTGACGATCTGGCCGGCATGGTGGCTCAGGGGGAGGCCCACGGCATCAGCACCCTGCACGTCAACGAAGACATCCGTTCCGTGATCGAGATCCTGATGTACGGCCTGAAGGGTATGGCGGCTTATATGGACCACGCCATGATCCTCGGCAAAACCGACGATGAAGTCATGGCTTTTTTCCAGAAAGCGCTCGCCGCCACGACCGACGCCAACCTGGGACTGATGGATTTTGTCGGACTCTCGATGGAGTGCGGCAAGCAGAACCTGACCGTCATGGGCCTCCTGAACACCGCCCACACCGATGCGTACGGCCATCCGGTTCCTACTTCAGTTCAGCTCGGCACCAAGGCCGGCAAGGCCATCCTGGTAACCGGGCACGACCTGAAAATGCTGGAAGAGCTGCTCAAACAGACCGAAGGGAAGGGGATCAATATCTACACCCACGGCGAAATGCTCCCGGCCCACGGCTATCCCGGCCTGAAGAAGTATACACACCTGGCCGGCAACTTCGGAGGCGCATGGCAGGATCAGGCCAAGGAGTTCGTCAACTTTCCCGGTTCGATCATCTTCAACACCAACTGCATCCAGAAGCCGTCCGACAGCTACAAGGACCGTCTCTACACCTGGGGCCTGGTCGCCTGGCCGGATGTAAAGCATGTTGACGGGTGGGACTTCTCGGCGGTCATCAAAAAGGCTCTTGAACTCCCCGGTTTCCCTGATAACCCCGGACAGGAGATTCTGACCGGCTTCGGCCACAACGCCGTGTTGGGCGTGGCGGACAAGATCATTGCCGCCGTCAAGTCCGGCGCCATCAAGCATTTCTTCCTGATCGGCGGCTGCGACGGCGCCAAATCGGGGCGCAACTATTATACCGAATTTGCCGAGAAGCTCCCTCAGGATACGGTCATTCTCACCCTTGCCTGCGGCAAGTACCGCTTCAACAAGCTGGAGTTCGGCGATATCGGCGGCATCCCGCGCCTTCTTGACGTCGGCCAGTGCAACGACGCCTACTCGGCCATCCAGATCGCCGTGGCCCTGGCGGGCGCTTTCGAATGCGGCGTCAACGACCTGCCGCTCTCGATGATCCTTTCCTGGTACGAGCAGAAGGCGGTTGTCATCCTCCTGACCCTGTTCCACCTCGGCATCAAGAACATCAAGCTCGGACCAACACTGCCGGCATTCATAACACCGAATGTACTCAACTTCCTGGTTGAGAACTTCAATATTGCACCGATTACGACTGCTGAAGCAGATATCAAGGCAATTCTCGGGTAGTTGTATCACTGCATAAGCCGTAGCTTGACGCCCCCTCCGGAGATCCCGGCGGGGGCGTTTGCTTTTCTGCTGTCCCGCACTGTCAGTGGGAAGGTAGAATATGTTTGCAATATCTGCTGGTTATACTGTACAAGAAGCGCCGATATGAAATATTCCATTAAACAGCTTGAATCATATATCCGTGTGCCACTTTCCCTGGCCGTGATAAACAGGATAACTTTCAGCATACTAATTGCGGCTGCGCTTTTGTACGCTGCAAGCGCGGAAGCCGATGTCAGGCAGGATGCTGAATCTGCGGTGTCGAGCCTGCATCA
>VFJM01000095.1 GCA_009886055.1 Geobacter sp.
AAGCAAATTCTATGATCTAGTTGCAGAGAGGTTGGGACAGAGGATCGAAGTAAGGAAACCTGGACGCCCGAGAAAAACTGTAAAATAAATCTGTCCCGCATTTTTCCTCATAAATACAAAACTATCTACATGTATATGGAAGGTAGCTATATACATGTAGATGACGCCATATAGATGTAGATAGTTCCATATACATGTAGATGGCAAATGTCGTCTGATCAATAACGAGTTATACCAAGAATCAAAATAAACCCCTAGAAGTTAAAAAATTAGACAGTTTTTCAGCAAGAGGGAAGCCCCACCGCACTGCGATAAATAATCCTGTAGCTGCACCTGCGAACATTTGAATCATTACCCCAAACGGGCTGTTCAAAAAGGAGACCATCCAACTATGTGTAATATCTCTACCCTTATAACCATCACGCCCTACATCACATTGATTGGAGGAGCGGTTTTTGGTGCTGTCGGGGCTTATCTCGTTGGCACGCGCTTGGCCGAGAGAAAAGAGTTTAAAGATGCTTGTTTTGCCTTTCAAGAGTCGTTCACAATCGAACTTGCTACATTGCAACACCCTGACTCTATCAACCCCATCGACCCCGGCGAGCTTCTCAAAGCCGCTTTTCCTCAACATAGAGCTGCCTTCATCAAATTCTACTGCCGTTTGCCCTCTAAGAAACAAGAAGGTTTCGTACAAGCTTGGTACACCTACTACGCATACGATGACATTCAAAAAGATAATGCAGAATACCTTTGTAAATATTCTCCTGGATGGGGGCAACAACCTGTCCGAGAATGTAGAACCCTTGCAATAACCAACATCAAAAAACTGCTTGAGTTTGCAGAACATAAGTAATTCCTCAAGCGGAGAAAAAATGTATAACTCCCGGCAGCAGCAGTCTCCGCTTCGCTACGCTGCTGTGCCTACAAACGTTGGACGGAAAAAGTACCATTAAAGGAGTAAATCCCCATGAAGCGGTTGATTACAATTACCCTGGTAGCCTTCCTCATTTTGCCTTTATCTGCCTTCGCAGAGATTCGGACCGTAACCCAAACCGTACAACAGCCGTTCGGTGGTAGCCAGTCCCCTGACGATGCCAGAACTGCAGGTATAGCCAGAGCAAAGAGAGAAGCCCTTAAGCAGCTCGGTACCTACATTGAAAGCACGACCGTTGTCAAAAATTTTCAGCTTGACAGCGATGAGATACTGGCACTGACCGCCGGGGCCACCAAGTCCGAGGTGATCAAACAGAAAAACTACACTGACGGAGATGGGTTTGGCCTAGAAATAACCGTTAAGGTGGAGCTTGATACTACGGTGCTTGATAATAACCTGAAGAGATTGCTTGAAGACCGAAACCACCTGAAAGACCTGAAGTCCGCTCGCGAACGCGAGAAAAAGCTACTGGCACGAATTGTGGACTTGGAGAAGGAAAATCAGCAAAAGGTGAAGACTGAGCAACAAGAAGCTAAGTTAAAGGAGAAGTTTCAGGCCGCCAACAAGGGTCTTAAAGCGTTGGAGTGGTTTTATAAAGCCGATGCCCTGTGGGTCGGGAAGAAATATTCCGACCCGAAGAAAGCGATTGAATACCTCACTCAGGCTATCAGCCTTGAGCCGAATGATGGTGATGCATACAATAACCGTGGCGCTGCATATAATGACCTCAAACAGTTTGATCGCGCCATCGCAGACTTTAACCATGTAATCGGCAGTGATCAGAATTTAGCAGCAGCACATTACAACCGTGGGTGTTCATATTTAGGTCTCAAACAGTTTGAACGCGCCATAGCAGACTTTGATAAGACAATTCGGCTTGAACCTACTTATGCATTGGCATACAGCATCCGGGGGAATGTCTATGCCGGTCTCAAACAGGTTAATCGCGCTATGGAAGATCATAACCAAGCTATCCGAATTGATCCGAATGATGCAACGTTATACATTAACCGAGGAATAGCATACGTCGATCTCAAACAGTTTGATCGCGCCATAAAGGACTATAACCGGGCAATCCAACTTGATCCAAATGATGCATTGGCTTACTACAACCGTGGGTGTGCATATACTGAGCTCAAACAGTCTGATCGTGCCATCTCAGACTTTGACCAGGCGATCCGCCTTGAGCCGGATGGTGCGAATGCATACAGCAATCGGGGATTAGCATATGCCGAGCTTCAGCAGTTTGACCGCGCCATAGCAGACTTTGACCAGTCAATCCGTCTTGATCCCAATGATGCAAAGACATATGGCAACCGTGGAGGTGCCTATGCTGAACTCCAGCAATTTGTTCGTGCCATAGCAGATTTTGACCAGACTATTCACCTTGATCCAAATTTAGCATTGGCATACTACCACCGGGGGAATGCATATACCGAGCTCAAACAGTTTGATCGTGCCATCTCGGACTATGACCAGGCGATCCGCCTTGATCCGAATGATTCAGCGACATTCATAAGCCGGGGAAACGCCCATTCAGCAGTCAAGCGGTTTGATCGTGCCATCACAGACTATGGTCATGCGATCAAACTTAACCCAAATGATGCAATGGCATACTACAACCGTGGGCTTAAATATTACGCTCTTAAACAGTTTGATCGTGCTATAGCAGACCATGACCAAGCAATACGTCTTGATCCGGATTACGCTATGGCCTACAACGACCGAGGGATTGCCTATCTCATGTTAAAAAAAGCTCAAATGGGTTGTGCCGATCTGGAAAAAGCCTGCTCATTGGGAGTATGCAACAACTACGACATTGCGCGGCGAAAAAATACTTGCAGGTAGTCAGATGCATGTGAACCAAGATCAACAAATTGGAACCAAACGTGAAATATGCCGAATATCGTTGGGCTAAGCAAAGGACAAAAGGATCGTACCGACGAGGAAAAATTGAATGTTAGATCTAAAAAATGACAGAAAATGGCACCCAATAGATGCCAAGTTGTAGATCTATTTCTCATTTGCGGAATTTGAAAGTTCGGCAATTGCAACGCATATTGAGGGGACCCGATGAGCAAGCCAGATAAAGAACTGCCCGAGCACCTGAAGAAATCCCTTCGGACTCTGATGTTGACCCAAATGAGCAATGATACCCTCGACCGTTATGAAATTGAACTGTTTGATTGGTACATTAAGGAAACTGAAACAGTTTTGAATAAGATGTTGTCGAGCGAGCGCGCTTACATTCAGGAGCAAGTTGCAACTGGAGTTCCTGAAATCAATGACAGCGGCATTATCGCTGTGGAGTACTACATCAAGAGGATTCGCTATTCCCACGTTATATACTTGGCTTCCCTCCTTGAAAGCTGTCTCGAACGAGCCTGCTCAAAACTCATTATTGCAGTGGGGCATGAGATCGTTCCATTTGGTCCTACCGAGTTGAAAGGCGACCAATGGTCCAGAAAATTTAAATTTCTCGAACGCTATGGTGACTTCCAAATTCCGAAGGATCTTTGGGCCGAGCCCAAAATGCTCATCTCAGTTCGCAACTATCTCGTACACGAGAACGGAAACGCTGCCAACGTGCCAGATGACAAACGGAATGAGATGAAGAAATACCCTGGGCTCGATATAGAGGGAACTGAGTTCAATATCGAAGAAGCCTTCGTCCGTCTCGCCTCTCAGGCGGTGAGATCATTTGTACAGTCCATTGAAGAACGAATTGAAGAAGTGATTCGAAAAGCGAAGCAGAATAATGAGAGTGCCTCTGGAGGGGGCAACCCTTGACATGAGACAAATGGAAGCTAATAGGGGTCAGCCCTTGACACGAGACATTTGTTGCTGTATTTTCCTCTGAAACATTCGGAGGGAAGCACTGTGGCGAGACCGTTACGGATAGAATACGAAGGCGCTTTATACCATGTAACAGCGCGTGGTAATGAGCGGGGGAAAATATTTTTTACTAAAATGGACTACCGGAAGTTTAAGGAATATCTTGCCGACGCCCAGACAAAGTACGGATTTGTTATCCATTGCTATGTCCTTATGACCACCCATTATCATATCCTTATTGAAACACCCGATAAAAACCTGAGTAAAATCATGCATCACCTGAATAGCTCATATACGACCTATATCAACATCAAGAGAAAACGAAGTGGGCACTTGTTCCAAGGCCGATATAAGGCCATTCTCGTTGACAGAGATAGCTATCTGCTGGAATTGAGCAGGTACATGCACCTAAATCCTGTACGGGCAAAAATGGTCGAACGACCGGAAGCATATCCATACAGCAGTTATGACGCGTATATCTCCGGCAATGACGAACTTGTCACGGTTATACCTGTTTTATCAATACTCTCTCCAAATGTTGTCGCAGCAAGACAAAAATACAGGTCATTCGTGGAAAGTGCATTAAATGTGGAGATGGAAAGTCCGCTTAAAAGCGTTTACGGCGGCATGATCCTTGGAAGTTCGTCATTCATCAAAGACACCCTGGCACAGATTGAAGACGAAATGCTGAACAGAGAGGAAACCTCTCACAGAAAAGCGTTGCAGGCTTCCCAAGGTGGTGACGACATTATATCGATTGTTTGCGAAAGGCATGAAGTGACACTGGTGGATCTTTTGAGCACAGATCGAAATGATCTCCGGAAAATGTGCATTTATTTAATGAAGAGATTCGCTGCGTTGACCAATCGACGGATAGGTGAACTGCTTGGCGGGATGAGCGGTTTTGCAGTTGCTAAAGCATATCAGCGGATTGTGATGGATTTGAAAACCGATATTTCACTGAGGGAGGAAATGAGGTGGTTTGAAAATAAAATGTCTCGTGTCAAGGGCTGACCCCTTATGTTTCTTCTTATGTTTCTTTTCTTATGTTTCTTATGTTTCCCCCTACCCCATAACAACGTCCCCCTACCCCTACTAAGTCCCCAAGTCCTCCTTTCCATTATTCAGTCTTAACCCCTCTTTTAGTGAGAAGAAGGGGCTTTTAAGCGTAGGCAGGGAGTTGGACCGGCCCGGGAAGCCGCCCGGTAACCTTTACTCCATTACTCACGTTTCATAATTCCTCTCAAATTGCAGTTCAAGCAGTTGACCTTTTCCGATCCAGTGGTACGGTTTTATTAAAGACTAGACAGTCCTTTGCTTGACCAAGGTCGCCAAGGCAGAGGAACACTCGGGCCAGGTGCTGGAGTACCGGCAAACGAACTGAAAAACAAATAAAATTAAAGGAGAATGTCATGAAAAGGTTTATTTCACTCATTACTGTATTGCTGCTGACGATCCCGCTTTCGGCAATCGCCTCCACCTGGATGGTTGATCCGGTACACACAACCATGCAGTTCAAGGTCAGGCATCTCATGATCAGCAATGTGAAAGGGAACTTCGATAAGTTCAGCGGCAAACTCAATATGGACGACAGGGATATCACCAAATCAAAGGTCGATATTACGATCGATACCGCCTCGGTGAATACAAATATCAAGATGCGTGACGATGACTTGCGCAGCGCTAACTTTTTTGAAGTTGCCAAGTATCCCGTAATGACCTTCAGCTCCACCAAGATTGAAAAGGTCGGCAAAGACAGACTGAAAATTACCGGCAACCTCACTATAAAGGGCTACACCCGGGCGGTTGTTCTGGATGTGGAGGACGGTTTGACCCCGGAGATCAAGGATCCGTCGGGTAAAATGCGACGCGGCGCGTCAGCAACTACAAACATCAACCGTAAGGATTTCGGGCTTATCTGGAACAAGACCATGGACAACGGCGGCATGGTTGTTGGTGAAGATGTAGTGATCCAGATCGAGGTGGAGTTCGTCAACGAGCCGGAGATTGGGGTTGGGCCAAGCTAACAGGCCGTAATAATGAAGCAAGGGCTTCAGAGAGGTCTACAGAACATAGATAATTCCCTTGACAAAACTTATCATGGATGTCCCTAGTTTTCCGCTGATGACAAAAAAAACGGGGTGGTTGCCCACCCCGTCATGACGCCTCTGTTTAATCCGGTTATTTCTTGATCTTGATGAAACAGCCGTTTTCGTCACACTCTTTCCCCTCTGAGAAGACGTGTACCTTGGTGGTATATTTGTAACCGCTGAAAATACTGGTTATCTCGCCCCCCTTTTCCTTTACGTCCAAAAGCCAGACGCTATAGATATGGTTGATGACAAAGCAGATTATCAGCCACATTCCGATATGGTGATACAGGCGCATTGTCTGGCTGGACAGCAGCAGGTACACCGGTTTCAGCGTGGCAAACATGGTACCGCCCGGAGCATGTTCGGCATACAGCGCAAACCCGCTTACAAACATCCCGGCGAAGAGAAGGAAGAGTCCAACGTACGCCGTTACCGCAAGCGGGTTATGCCCGACTGCATCCGGCGTCTTGCGATCGATGAAAAAATAAAATTTCAGCATCACCAGGATCTCCTTCCTTCCCTCCCTGGTGAGGAAGGGGAAGTATTCACGCCACCCCGAGAAGCAGTGATCGTTGAGAGACCAGAGCAGGCGTGAGATGACGCTGATGAGAAGGGCATAGCCGGCCACAAAGTGAATGAAGCGGACCCACCCCATCACAAAGGAGTGTGGTGAGTTCCCGGCAATAACCGGATACCCGATCAGAAAACCGGTAATTGACAGAAGAAGGATGGACAATGCATTGACCCAGTGGCAGATGCGGACCGGCAGTTGCCATACGTAATATCTTTTAAATACTAATGGTTCGCTCATAGACGCTCCCTTTTAGTAAGTTAAAAATGATTTTCTGAGACTTTTTCAGAAAATTATTTTGTTAACGCACTTATCCTGCTTGTCAGGGCCTAGGACACCTTGACCTTGATCATTTCGTTGCCGTTTGCATCCAGAACATGGACCGCGCAGGCAAGACATGGGTCAAAGGAGTGGATGGTGCGCAGAATCTCCAAAGGTTTGTTGGGATCGGCAATCGGAGTCCCGACCAGAGCGGCCTCGTATGGTCCACGCTGCCCCTTGGCATCACGGGGCGAGGCGTTCCAGGTTGAAGGAACGACCGCCTGATAGTTGAAGATTTTCTGGTCCTTGATCTTGATCCAGTGGCCGAGTGCTCCGCGCGGAGCCTCGTGCATGCCATAACCGCTGGCCTCTGCAGGCCATGAGGATGGATCCCACTTCTCATTGGCATGGATACGGTAGTCACCCTTGGAGATATTGTTGATCAGCTCATCCAGGAATTTGGGTGTCTGCTGAGCGTTCAGCAGACAATCGATGCCACGTGCGGCGGTGCGCCCCAGTGTCGAGAAGAGCGCTGCGGCTCCGACGCCAAGCTTGCCTAGCACCAGATCCACAACCGCCTTGGTTTCCTTGTGTCCGGATGCGTAGGCAACCAGCACACGGGCCAGAGGGCCGACTTCCATCGCCTTTTCATCGTAGCGTGGCGACTTGACGAATGAATATTTTCCGTTGGTGTCAAGGTTTTCGTACGGCGGTTTGGGGCCGGTATAGCGCACTTCAGTCTCCCCATCATACGGGTGCAGCCCTTTACCTGCTCCGACAGAATTTTCAAACCAAGAGTGATCGACATATTCCGCAATCTTCCCCTGATCGACTTTAAGAACTTTGGACAGATCCTTGTTCAGGATAGCGCCGGACGGGAACCACATATTGCCGGCGGCATCAGGGAACTCCCCATAACACATGTAGTTGCCGACACCGCCGCCGATGGCGGCCCAATCCTTGTAGAAGGAGGCGACAGCCAACAGGTCGGGGATATAGACTTTTTCGACAAAATCCTGGGCCTTCTTCAGCAGGCGCTTGATCTCGATCAGCTTGTCGGCGTTGAGGGCATTCTGGGAATCTGGATCGATCGGGATCGACATCCCCCCCACCAGGAAGGTCTGCGGATGCGGGTTCTTGCTCCCCAGGATGGCGTGGATCTTGATGACATCCTTTTGCCACTCCAGCGCTTCCAGATAATGAGCGGTCGCCATCAGGTTGGCCTCGGGAGGAAGCTTGTAAGCCGGATGTCCCCAGTAGGCATTAGCAAAGGGACCGAGGCGCCCGGAGGCGACAAATGCCTTGACCTTGTCCTGGACGGCTTTGAAATAAGTGGCCGAGTTATTGGGCCATTCCGAGATCGATGCGGCCAGGGCGGCAGTCTTGACCGGGTCGGCCTTGAGACCGGAGGTGATGTCCACCCAGTCCAGGGCGTGCAGGTGGTAGAAGTGAATGACGTGGTCCTGAACGTTCTGGGTGCCGATGATGATATTGCGGATCAGTTCGGCGTTGGGCGGAATCTTGATCTTGAGAGCGTTCTCAACGGCACGGATGGAAGCGATCGAGTGAACGGTAGTACAGACACCGCAGAACCGCTGGGTCCAGAACCAGGCATCACGAGGATCACGCCCCTTGAGGATTTTTTCGATACCGCGAAACATGGTAGCGGAACTCCAGGCGTCAATGATCTTGCCACCAGTCACCTCGGCCTCGATGCGAAGATGCCCTTCAATCCTGGTAATCGGGTCGACAACTATCTTGGCCATATCTTAATCCTCCTTGGTTTTATCAGCAGGGTTTTTGTCTTTACGCAGGGCACTTATGACACCATGGGCCGCAAAGGCCGCACCCACACCGATTGCCATGCCGATCCCGATCTTGTCAGCGGTATGCTCGATACCGAAGCCCGGTACGTTGGGCAGACGCTTGTACAGGGGGCCCATTGCATCCCAGAACTGCGGTTCGGAGCAGCCGGCGCAGGGGTGCCCCGCCGCCACCGGCCAGCTGGTCTTTTCATTGTAGCGCTGGGTGGGGCAATTATGGAAGGTTGCCGGCCCCTTGCATCCCATCTTGTACAGGCAAAAACCTTTGCGATGCCCTTCATCGCCCCAGATCTCGACATACTGGCCGGCATCAAAATGCGGGCGGCGCTCGCAGTTGTCATGGATGCGCTTGCCGTAGGCGAACAGCGGACGACCGTGACTGTCAAGAGCCGGTATCTTGCCGAAAACCAGATAATGGACGATGGTAGCGGTCAGATTATCGGCATTGACCGGACATCCCGGCAGATTGATCACGGTTACGCCGGGAACAGCCTCCTGCACACCTACCGCACCGGTCGGGTTCGGAACTGCCGCAGCGATACCGCCGTAGGAAGCGCAGGTTCCGACAGCAATGGTGGCCAATGCGCCGCCGCAGACCTGGCGGGCACGGTCAAGGTGTGACTTGCCGCCGGTGCTGCCGTAGATACCGCCATCTTTCATCGCGATGGATCCCTCGATGACACAGATGTATTTACCCTTGTAAGCGGCGATGGTTTTGTCGAGAGCTTCTTCGGCCTGATGACCGGCGGCAGCCATGATTGTCTCGTGATAATCGACGGAGAGGATGTCGAGCACGATCTCGGCTACGGTAGGGTTGGCCGAACGGAGCAGCGCCTCGGTATCACCGGTGCAGCTCTGCATCTCCAGCCATACCAGGGTCGGTCGCTTGACTTCATCCAGAGCCTGGGCTACCCGTGGAGCGAAAGAAGCGGGCAGCGCCATCGCCGCCGTCATGGCCGAGCAGAACTTGAGGAAGTCGCGGCGCGACACCCCTCGTTGTCTGAGCATCTCACCGATTGAGTGATCTCTGCTTTCAGAATCCTGTTTTGCGTTACAGCTCTGTTTTCCCGTGTCACATACGGTGTCCACTTTGTGTTCGCTCATCCAAGACCTCCCTTTATATGGGTTAACCACTTACAAACTGTACCAGATCATTTTGGAAACACAATATCCCAGAGATTAACGCATGAAATGTGCCAATGTCAGTTTTTTTTACCAGAGACACATGCATGTTTGTAACTACCTATATATCAAAATATATTTCAACATAACACCGCAGTTTTGAAGGGGGCTATTCGTATACCGATTGATTAAATGGGCCAAATGAGGCACAAATCGAATGCTGTATCGATATTCGGCTTCTGCTGTCTATGCAAGAAGATATCGGGATACGTGATGCTGCAACATGCCGATATACTGCGACTTATCATCAATCACTACCCTTCCAATGCCAGACGGAAGAAACGTATCGTAATTTATGAAATAGAATATTGAGTTTGTGACAAGGAGATTTACCTGTAAATTACTTGCAGATATCATATTCTGCGGATAGAATATTGTTTGGTAAAATATCACAAGGATCATGTTCTGATCCGGCGCATGAGAGCCAATACCGATTCTATTCAATAAAAACGGTGTGTTACAAATACAATTCCCCTTGTTTCGGAAGGAATGTGGTTCTGTAAATACATCTATGTCCGGCTTTTTCGTATAGGGATGTTACTTTTCCTCAATTCTATTGTGCAAACAGTGGCACAATTACTAATTATTGTGCCACTGTTTGCACAATAATTAAATCGATTGCCACTAGTATCTGCGTCATGCGCGGACCTTCAAACCATGCGAGGTGATATGGTGTTGATACTGACACTTAAAGACAAATGCCGTAAATGCTATACCTGTGTCCGTAACTGCCCGGTAAAAGCGATCAAGGGCGAAACCAACCATACTGAAATCATATATGAACGCTGCATCGGCTGCGGCAAGTGCGTTAATAACTGCCCGCAGAAGGCAAAAATATTTAACGACAAAGTTGCGACAATGGAACGTCTGCTGGCTTCAGGGCAGCTGGTTGTTGCCGTACTGGGGGGGGCTTTTCCGGCTTTTTTCCATAACGTTTCTCCAGGGCAGCTGGTCGCGGGGTTGAAAGGACTCGGCTTTGCCGAAGTCCATGAGGGGGCCTATGGCGTCGAGTTGGTCGCCGTCCAGTATGTAAAGGCTATGGAAGCTGCCACCGCCCCCCTTATTTCATCCCACTGCCCGGCAATAGTCGATCTTATCGAGCGGCATTACCCGAAACTCATAAACAACCTTATCGAGGTCGTCTCGCCGATGGTGGCGATGGGGCGATTCCTTAAGGGGGTACTGGGCGCCGAGGTAAAGGTGGTCTATATCAGTTCATGCATCGGCGCGAAACTGGAGATTGAATCAGAGGAAATAAGGGGAGCAATCGACGTTGTCTTAACCTGCCGGGAGTTGGACAGCATGTTCAAAAGCCGGTCGATCGATATTTCCTCTCTTAAAGAAGAGGCGTTCGACGGAATTCAGCCTTATTTAGGGCGCCTCTTCCCGATTACGGAGGGTTCTTTCAGGGTGCTTCCCATAGTCACCGACCTTTTGGACGGCGAAATAGTGACCGCAACAGGGGAAGTCAATGTCATGGAGATTATCAGCGACCTGGCGCAGGGGCGCATCACTCCCCGAATCGCTGATATACGATTCTGTTATAACGGCTGCATCGGAGGACCCGGCATGAGCAGCGAGCTTACCGGTTTCTTCAAGCGGAACCTGGTCATTTCACATTTCAAAAGTGATATCCCCTACATGACCGCCCCACACTACCTGGATATGAAAATCGCCCCTCATCTTGCGAGATCCTTTTCCAGCAAATACGTCAAGCTCAAGACACCCAAATCCGCCGATATCACAAAGATACTTCGCTCAACCAACAAATTCACCCAGAAGGATGAACTTAATTGCAGCGCTTGTGGTTACAGGACATGCCGCGAGTACTCCGTTGCTGTTCACCAGGAGCTTGCCAATCTCGAGATGTGCCTTCCCTATAACCTCCAGCAGCTTGAAGAGGACAGAGGGCGGCTCATCCAGAAGTACGAGCTGGCCCAGCGGGAGTTGAACCGGGAATACGGCGACGAATTCATCATCGGCACCGACAGGAAAACCCAGGAAGTGCTCGATCTGATCAAGCAGGTCGGCCCAACCCCGACCACGGTGCTGATTCGGGGTGAGTCGGGAACGGGCAAGGAGTTGATTGCCAGGGCAATCCACCGTTACAGCAAAAAAAACGACAAGCCCCTTGTGACGGTTAACTGTACGACCATCACTGATTCCCTGCTTGAAAGCGAACTGTTCGGCCACAGAAAGGGGGCGTTCACCGGCGCTGACGCTGACAAAATCGGACTGTTCGAAGCTGCGGACGGCGGCACGATATTCCTCGACGAAATCGGCGATATTACCCCCAAACTTCAGGCGGAGCTGCTGCGCGTGCTTGATAGCGGTGATGTCCGGCCGGTAGGGGGAACCCATACCAAAAAGGTTACTATACGTCTGATCGCCGCCACGAACAAAAATCTTGAGGAAGGGATCAAGAAGGGATGGTTCCGTGAAGATCTCTATTACCGCCTGAATGTCTTTACCATTACCACCCCCCCGCTTCGCAGCAGGGTCGAATCCATTCCACTTCTTGCCCAGCATTTTCTGGAGAAGGCCGGCGCCAAGTTGAATAAGAAAATCGTAAGCATTGAAATGCGGGCCATTAAGGCTATGAAGCAGTACCCCTGGTCCGGCAATATCAGGGAGATGCAGAATGTCATCGAGCGGGCCGCAGTACTCACCCAGGATGACGTCATCAGGCTGGAGCACCTCCCCCATTCCTTCTCCGAGAACTACACGGAGGGGAGTATTGATAAATCCGTTACACAGGCATCTTTCCAGGCTGCCCGTGAGCGTCATGTCGGCAGAGTCGAAAAAGATCTTATCCAGCAATACCTGACCGAGGTAAAAGGACATGTTTCGAAGGCGGCAAAACTTGCGGATATCCCTCGCAGGACGTTTTACCGCCTGATGAAAAAATACGGGTTCAAGGGGCGGGAGATCAAGGCGCGGCTGAAAACAAATAATGACCCTCAAGCACCCGTTATCACTGGGTAGTGACAATACCTATTCATAAACCAGGCAAAGCGTTGAACCGGGGGAGACCATTCCCGGTATCATGAGTATACAAAAAAAGACCGGTGCGAGCGGCTCCCGGTCTGTGTGGACCAATTACAGATCAACAAAATCGCGACAATAGAGTCAATGCTTGATTTTAATCTTATTCTTTTTCAACTTGAGGGATTCCTTCTGCCGCCGCTCAGTTCTGGCTATCAGCAGGGCATGGCTCCCTTCTGAGCCATCACCTTCCCGTGGCACCCTCTGAATATAACTGCCGTCGGGCTGCATGTCCCAGGCAGAGCGCTGGTCGGCGAGCTGCGTATCAAAAACGTCCCGCAGCTCCTGCGTCAACAGTGGGGGCTCCACCGGACAGAGCACCTCAACCCTGGCCTCAAGATTACGCTTCATGGCATCGGCTGAGGCGATGAAATATTCCTCGGAACCCCCATTACGGAAGTAGTAGATACGGGAGTGCTCCAGAAAACGTCCCACAATGCTGATAACGCTAACCGATTCCGACAGGCCCGGAATCCCCGGACGCAAACGGCAGGTGTCGCGGATTATCAGGTCGATCTTTACCCCGGCCGTCGATGCCCGGTAGAGCGCCTTGACGATATCGCCATCCTCCAGGGCGTTCATCTTGAACTGGATCAGCCCGCCCCCTTTTTCGTTATGCAGGGAAATCTCACGCTCAATCCTCGAAAGAAGTGCCTTCTTCAGCAATCTGGGCGCCGGAACCAGCTTCTGGTAGTTGCGACCTGCCATGAAACCGGTGGTCAGGTAGTTGAACAGTTCGGTCACGTCCTGGGCGATGACCTGGTCACAGGTCAACAATCCGACGTCGCTGTAGATACGGGCCGTATCGGCGTGATAGTTGCCGGTGCCGATATGGACATATCGCCGCAAGCCGCTGAAATCCTGGCGCACGACCATGATCACCTTGCAGTGGGTCTTAAGTCCGACTACTCCGTAGGTGACGTGGATGCCGGCCTCCTCCATCTGTTCCGCCAGCCGGATGTTGGTGGCCTCGTCAAAGCGGGCCTTCAACTCGACGACGACCGCCACCTGTTTACCGTTCTGTGCAGCCAGCAGCAGGGCGTCAATGATGCGGCTCTGGCTGGAGGTGCGGTAGAGTGTCATCTTGATGCCGCGCACCTTGGGGTCCACTGCCGCTTCACGCAGAAACCGCTCGACCGAGGTCGAAAACGATTCATAGGGATGCTGCAGCAGAATTGAGCCGGCATCGCGGATGATATGAAAAATATTGCGCTGTGACAGCAGCAGCGGATGGTCAATCGGATAATGCGGCTGATCATGCATACGCGGATAGTCGAGCTTCACCAGTTCGAACAGGTCGCGCAGAGCCAGCATACCCGGTACCTCGAAGACGTCGTTTTCCTCATCCAGTTCCAGCTCGGCCGCCAGCCTGCCGCGGTGAAGCGGCTCCATTCCCGTGACAATCTCCAAGCGAACTATCGGAGCGAATTTACGCTCCTTCAACTCCGATTCGATCATCTCCATCAGGTCGTCGGCTTCGTCCTCATCCTTTTCGGTGTTGGCATTGCGTGTAACCCGGAATATCTCGCAGGAAACGATCTCCATCCCAGGAAAAAGCATATCCAGGTTATTCATCATCACATCTTCCAGCCGCACAAAATGATCACCCTTACCGACACGGATGAATCGTGGCGTTCCGAGACCAACCGGCACCTTGACCCGCACCAGAGAAACATCCCTGGACTTTGAATAGCGTACCGTCACCAGAAGGTTGAGTGACAGGTTGGAAATGAATGGAAACGGATGGGCCGGATCGATGGATTGGGGGGTCAGGAGAGGGAATATATTGGCGTAGTACTGTTCGCGCAGCAGTTTACGCACTTTGGGTGTCAGATCGGCATACTGTTCGATCAGGATGTTTTTATCTTTCAACATGGCACAAATCTGTTGAAACAACTCCATTTTCCGGGTCTCAAGATCACGGATCACGGCATGACATTCATTGACTTGCTGACGGGCGCTGCGGCCGTCCAGCGTCAGTTCACGCATGCCGGCGCCGATCTGCTGCTTCAGGCCGCCGATGCGTTTCATGAAAAACTCATCCATGTTGGCGCTGACAATGGCGACAAACTTGAGGCGTTCCAGAAGCGGCGTGCGGTCGTCCTCAGCCTCATGCAGCACACGGCGGTTGAACGACAGCCAGGTCAGCTCCCGGTTCAAAAACCACTGGCTGTCGTGCAGATCAAATTCCCGGGCAGCCGCTGTCAACCCGGGCAGCGGTTCAGCACGGTCAGCACTATTACTGCTTTTTACCTTCTTCGCTTTGAGCGGCTTTGCCGAAACAGCAGCTTCCGGTTCACGCTTGGTTTTTTTGGGTGGCTGTTTCTTTTTAGCTTGGTCGACTTTCACACACTCTCCATTTTTTTAGACGAATTACTCCATAAGTCAGTATTGTACCGTATTTCAGCGTGGCTGCAATACGGTGTGCCACTATTCCGGCATAGATAAAAAAACCGCCGTATCAGCTGATCTGAATACGGCGGTTTATATATTACTGCGTGGAAACTGTTCTACTTGGATTAAAATTTGAAGCCGACACCAACTAAAGCGTTAAGGTAACCGCCGCTAACAATATGGTACCTCAAGCTACCACCTACGAAAATATTCGGCGCAACGACAAACTCGACCCCAGCTCCAGGAACCAGACCAATGTTGGTTTCTGAATGTGAACCGCCGCCAACGACAAAACCGCCAAAATTATTAGATGGATAATCATACGAGTCGAAGCTGAGCTCAAGACTTGTTTCACCATATACGCGAAGATCTTTTACCGGTTGAATGGGAATGTAAAGTCTAGCGCCTGCCGAAACAGGTACGCGGGTAAACTTGAAATCCGCTCCTAAACTACTGGCACTCCAGTGATTATAGCCAATATCTCCACGGATTTGAAGTGTGCTCCCCTTGATCGCTTTAATATCGAGCAATTCATAGCCGCCACCCACCGACAGGCCAAAACCGGTACCAAGACTGGAACTATAACCATAGCCAGCGCTATAACCAGCGTCAGATGATGTCGCAAGACCGACGTTCACATCAACTTCCTTGTCTCCCCTGGCGGCGAAAGACGTTGCCGAAACTGTCAATGTGAGCAGAGCGGATGCCGCCAGAATTCTTACGATTTTACTTTTCTTCATGCGTGTAACCTCCGTGTTTGGGTTGTAGCATTGAACCGCAAATGAACTAATGTTTTCGCCGGTTAACGGTTAACCGGCAGGAAACGTATACACCATTTTCATCAATATTTCAATTACAACATATGTTAAAGCCGCTCACGGAACATGCGGATTTGCACCGCACTCCTCATTCATGCTACACTTCACCATATGAAAAAGCTCAATCCGCCACAACAACGCGCCGTCAACACGGTCGAAGGAGCCCTGCTGATCCTTGCCGGAGCCGGTTCCGGCAAAACCCAGGTAATTACCACCCGCATAGTCCATTTCCTGAAAGAGCTGCGCGTCCCGGCTGAAAACATCCTGGCGGTGACGTTTACCAACAAGGCCGCCCGCGAGATGAACGAGCGGGTGCTCGGCATGGCGGGCAGCCTGGCCAAAGGGATCGTCATTTCGACCTTCCATTCGCTCGGCGTCCGCATCCTCCGCCGTGATATCCGGGCGCTCGGGTTCAAGCCGAATTTCTCGATCTATTCCACCTCCGACCAGTCCGGAGTCATACGGCAGGCGGTTCGCGAACGCGACATCGATCCGAAAAAGATCGATCCCGACCGGATCCTCTGGAAAATATCGGGACTGAAAAACCGCCTGATCGGGCCGAAAGAGTTTACTCCGGACCGTAATGATCCGCTGGAGATCGCTGCCGCCGCTGTGTACCCCCGTTACCAGGAGTTGTTGAAGGGGTTTAACGCGATCGACTTTGATGACATCATCATGCTCTCCGTACGCCTGCTGCAGACATCTCCGGCCATCCTCAGCCACTGGCAGGAACGCTTCCGCTACATCATGGTTGACGAATATCAGGACACCAACGCATCGCAATACCTGCTGATTTCACTATTGGCCCAAAAACACGGCAACATCTGTGTCGTCGGCGATGACGACCAGTCCATCTACGGCTGGCGCGGCGCAGAAGTGCAGAACATCCTCAATTTTGCTCAAGGCCATCCCGGCTGTGTGACGATCAAACTGGAACAGAACTACCGCTCCACCGGAGCTATTCTTGATGCCGCCAACAGTGTCATCAGGAACAATCAGGTGCGGACGGACAAGGCGCTCTGGACGTCAGGAGGTAAAGGTCGCGAGATCGATCTGATTGTGGCGGACAGTGAGGAACATGAAGCGGCACAGGTCGTTGAGCAGATCATGCTGGAGCAGTATCGCGAAAAGCTGCGCTGGTCCGATCTGGCAATCCTGTATCGCTCCAACGCACAGAGCCGGGCCTTCGAGGAAAAGCTGCGCCTGGAGCGCATCCCTTATGTGGTAATCGGCGGGCAGCAGTTTTACGAGCGCAAAGAGGTCAAGGATGCCATCGCTTATCTCAAGGTGATCGACAACCCGAGCGACGAGGCGTCGCTGCTCCGTATCATCAACTTTCCCCGCCGGGGAATCGGCGACACGACGCTGATAAAACTGAACCAGTGGTCGATGAACCGGAACGTGCCGCTGTTTGAGACGCTGGGGCGTGCGGGCGAAATTGAGGAGATCTCCCCGGCGTGCCGAAAAACGGTGCTGGGGTTTCACGCCATGATGAAAGATGTCATGGCCGGTTTCACCTCGTACAACATGGGGGCACAGGTCAACACCCTCTTCAACCGCTTGCGGATCGAGGACGAACTGTATCGCACCCTGAACGATGCCCCCCAGGCCCGCAAGCGGATCGAGAATATCGAACAGGTCGTCAACTCGCTGGCGGCCTACGAAGCGCAGACCCCACGTGCCACCCTGTCGGCATTCCTTGAGAGGATCTCGCTGATGGATGAAGACAAGCCGGCCGAGGATGGCAAGGAGCATGGCACCAATGCCGTCACGCTGATGTCGCTGCACTCCAGCAAAGGGCTCGAATTCAGCCATGTCTGGCTGGTCGGGATGGAGGAAAACCTGCTGCCGCACAAACGCTCGATCGAAGAAGACCCGACCGTGGCCGAAGAGCGCCGTCTCTGCTACGTCGGCATCACACGGGCACGGAAATACCTGACCATCTCGCGCTGCCGGACCCGCCGCAAATACGGCGCGGTGGAGGGGCAGAAACCGAGCCGCTTCCTGGCCGAGATTCCTGAGCATCTGCTGAATGGCTCCGCAGTGGGTACGGATGGCGAAGCGACCGCACCAAGAGATCTGGCCGCTGATTTTTTTGCTCAGATGCTGGGGGAATAACATGAATCAAGAACACCACAAACCTGCAGCAGCATCCGTCGATACCGCCGCTTATGTCGCCTCCCTGATGACAATCGACAAAAGCACCCTCCCCGCCGACGGCGGCGGGCGCTTCAACCGCCTGATTTTCGCCCGCTCCCCCTACCTGCTGCAGCACGCCGAAAACCCTGTCGCATGGTATGAATGGGGCCCTGCCCCCTTCGACAGGGCCCGGAGCGAGAACCTGCCGATCCTGCTCTCGATCGGTTACGCCACCTGCCACTGGTGCCATGTCATGGCCCATGAATCATTCGAGGACGCCGAGGTTGCCGCGCTGCTGAATCGTCATTTCGTCTGCATCAAGGTCGATCGGGAGGAGCGTCCCGACATCGACGACTTCTATATGGCCGTTTCGCAGACGCTGACCGGAAGCGGCGGCTGGCCGCTGAACATTTTCATGACTCCCGACAAGCGCCCGTTCATGGCGATAACCTACATCCCCAAACGAGGGAGGAGTGGAATGAGCGGCCTGATGGAACTGCTCGCCAACATTGCCGCTCTCTGGCGGCAACGGCCGGAGATGATCGAGAAAAACTGCCAGGGGATCATGGAGGCACTGGAGAGTGCGCGTGAACGCCAGGGACATGAGAGTACCCCGGATATCACGGCCGTCACCGAACAATCGTTGCAGACCTTGAAGAAGATGTATGACCCGGAGAACGGCGGTTTCGGGAACGCCCCGAAATTCCCGATGCCGATCTACTTAAGCTGGCTGATCGGACAGGGGGAAACAGCCCCTCACCCCACCCCTCTCCCGGAGGGCGAGGGAGCTCTTCAGATGGCGCTCCATACATTAAGAAAAATGAGATCCGGCGGCATCTGGGACCACCTCGGCGGCGGGCTGCATCGCTATTCTGTCGATAGCACCTGGCTGGCGCCCCACTTCGAGAAGATGCTCTACGATCAGGCGATGCTGGCCCGGGTAACGACTGAAGCCTTTCTGGCCACCGAAGATCCGTTCTACCGCAGCATGACGGAGGAGATCTTCTCATTTGTGGAGCGGGAATTACTCTCCACTGACGGCGCCTTTTGCTCGGCCCTGGATGCGGATTCGGAAGGTATCGAAGGAAGATTCTATCTGTGGGACAAGAGAGAAATTGACGAATGTCTCGGCCCCGACGCCGGGCTGTTCTGCCGCTACCATGCGGCAACAGAAGAAGGTAACTTCGAGGGGCAGACGATCCTTACCGCTCCGGTCGCCCTCGATGAATTCTGCCGCAGTCACCGGTTGAATCCTGAAGGTACGGGCGAAATGCTGGAGCGGTGCCGCACGAAGCTTCTGGAGCGGCGAGAACAGCGCATCCGCCCGCTCAGGGACGACAAGATCATCACCTCCTGGAACGGTTTGATGATAGGGACACTTGCCACCGCAGGGGTTGTCTGCAGCAAGCCGGAACAGATCGCCAGCGCCGCCCGGGCAGCTTCTTTCATCCTCCGCTCCCTCCGCCGCGCCGACGGCAGATTGCTGCGCAGTTATCTGAACGGGGCGTCGGATGTCCCCGCCTTTCTGGAGGACTACGCCTTTCTGGCCGGGGGGCTGCTTGATCTGTACGAAGCGACGCTTGATCAGAGCTGGTTGAACGAGGCGAGGGAGCTTGCTGCAGAGATGCTGCGCCTCTTCCGTGATCCTGACTCAGGTGAATTCACCCTGACCGGCCACGACGCCGAGCAGATGCCGGCCCGTGTATCGTCAGACCACGACGGTGTGACGCCATCGGCCCTCGCCCGCACCGCTCATCTGCTGTATCGGCTGGCGTGGATCGACGACAGGCCGGAGCTGCTTGAATCGGCCAGCAAAGCTCTGAACGGAATTTCCGGTGAGATCCGGCACAACCCGCTCGGGCATCTGGGGGCTCTGCAGGTTCTCACGCTGCTTGAGTCTGAACCGGTAACAGCAACCGTCACCGGAGCTACGAACACCCCTGAAGCATTCGCGCTCAACGCAGCTCTTCACAAGCACGCGATAAAGAACCTGATTATCCGGTGCGAAAAAACGCCTTCGCCCCTCTCCCTTTTACTTTGTATGTCTGGCACCTGTTACCCTGCGGTTCATACTGAAGATGAATTGAACCTGCTTCTTAAATGACGTAGGAGCGGAATCTTGCCGCGATTATCTTTAATTGTGATTTGCCAGCGGCTCGTCCAGTATGATATAGCTTTGAAAAGATTATACCTTGCACCATCAGGAGCTTGCGAACTTATGCTGACCGGAAAACAGAAACGACACCTTAGGGCCCTCGGGCACAAGCTGAAACCCCTTATCCAGATCGGCAAGAAAGAGATTGAAGACGCTCTGATTGCGGAAGCAAATGTTGCACTTGACCATCACGAATTGATCAAGGTGAAACTCCTTGAGAGCTGCAACCTGGATAAACATGAAGCGTCAGAGACCCTGGCCGATGCCTGCCAGGCCGACGTTGCCCAGATTCTGGGCAAGACCTTCCTCCTCTACCGTGCCGCGACACCGCCCGTGATTATTCTTCCTAAAGCCGACCCACCCATGAAATCAACCTCGGCATGATCATCCGGGCGGTTCTCTTTGACCTTGACGGCACCCTGGTCAACTCCGTGGAAGATCTGACCGATGCCGTCAATCATATCCGGGATGCCTTTTCTCATCCGCGGCTGACGGTAGATGTTGTCCGCCTTAAAATCGGCAAAGGGTCACGACATCTGGTACAGCAGGTTCTGCCTGACCTCACGGACATCGACATTAACCGCGCTCTCGGTATGTTTCTGGATTTCAACAGGCAGCATATTGCCGACAAAAGCATTCTGTATCCCGGAATACGGGAAATACTTCATGAGCTTGCATCTCGCGGCATCAAGATGGCGGTCATGACGAACAAAAATGAGGATCTGTGCAACGTCCTCCTCCACGCTCTCGGAATCCATGATCTATTCGAATGCACATGCGGTGGAGACACGTACCCGGAGAGAAAGCCGTCTCCCCTCCCGTTGCTGAAAGTCATGGAGACACTGGGAGTTGCCCCGAACGAGAGTGTTATGGCAGGAGACAGTATCAACGATATTCTGGCAGCCAAGCGGGCCAACATCGCCTCAATTGCCTGTACCTGGGGTTATGGAAGCCTGGAAGAGCTGACCGGGGCGGATGCTCTTGCACACACTCCGCATAATCTGCTTGCAGCCATTACCGGGGGCCTCGGCACACGACAATGAACGGCTGGAACGGCACACTACTCAAGGTTGATCTGACAACGGGAACCTCACAGCGTGAAGAGATCCCCCGCACGCTGCTGGAGGAGTATCTCGGCGGCCGCGGTCTCGGCGTGCGCCTGATGCGCGATTTCTATCAGCTCGATCCGTTTGATCCCGCCATGCCGCTGATCTTCGCCGTCGGACCGTTATGCGGCACGCCGGCCCCGACTTCCGCCCGTCTTTCCGTTATTTCCCGTTCTCCGTTGACCGGCACGATCTACGATTGTTCGGCCGGAGGACGATTTGCGTGGCGTCTGAAAGCGGCCGGTCTGGATGCACTTTTCATTACCGGAAGAAGTCCCTGGCCGGTCATTCTGACGGTTGGGCCCGGCACGGTTGAAATTGTGCCGGCTCTCCCGCTCTGGGGGTGTGATATCCCGACAACCGTTGCAGCAGTGGGAGACCGGGGGAGCGTAGCGGCTATCGGTCCGGCCGGTGAGAACGGCGTCCTCTTTGCAAACATCATGATGGGAGAAGGAAATTCGGTCGGCCGCGGCGGCCTCGGCGCTGTCATGGGGAGCAAGAACCTTAAAGCGGTGACGGTAAACGGGGATCAAAAGGCCACTATCGCCGATCCGGCGCTGTTTGAAAAAGCGCGCCAGGATATCATGCGGCTCTTCAAGGCTTCCCCGGTCATATTCGGCCCGCTGGGGATATCCGAATTCGGCACCCCGGTGCTGGTCGATCTGATGGCTCAGCGCCGCATGGCCCCGACTGAAAACTTCCGCAAAACCTGGTTCGAGCATTCCGCCAACTATTCCGGTCCAACCATCAAAGGAGCCTGCGGAGCAAAGAAGGACGGCTGCTACGGCTGTCCGATCCAGTGCAAGAAATCGTCAAGTACCGGCAAACCTCTTCCGGAATATGAGACTGTTTCCCATTTCGGCGCGCTTAACAACGTTGATGCACTGCACGCGATTATTACGGCGAACGACCTCTGCAACGAACTGGGAATGGACACGATCACTGCGGCAGCGACCCTCTCGGCCTGGGGAGAGATCAGGGGGGCCTTTCCAACCGCCGGGGAGATACCGGGACTGCTGGGCGACATCGCCCTGCGCCGGGGGGATGGCGAACTGCTCGCGCTCGGATCCCGCCGCCTCTCGGAAAAACTGGAGCGACCGCAACTCTCCATGAGCGTCAAATCGCTCGAACTGCCGGCGTACGATCCTCGCGGAGCGTACGGCATGGCGCTGGCGTACTGCACGAGCAACAGGGGCGGCTGTCACCTGCGCGCCTATCCGATCTCTCACGAAATCCTGCGCAAACCGGTGCCGACCGACCGTTTTTCATTTTCCGGCAAGGCCCGCATCATCAGCATCGCCGAGGACAGCAACGCCGCCGTCGATTCCCTCGTTGCCTGTAAATTTGCCTTCTTCGGCGCCAGCCTTGAAGAGTACGCCGAACTGTTGACCGCCGCCACCGGAGTGGCGTATTCGCCGCAGCGCCTGAAGGAGATCGGCAGGCGGATAGTGCAGACCGAACGTTTTTACAACTGCGCCAACGGTTTTTCCCGCGCCGACGACATGCTGCCGGAGCGTTTTTTTACGGAGTCCGGCAGCAGCGGGGACGGCATCGACATTTTTCCGATTGACAGGGTGCGGTTTGAGGAGGAGCTGGACAAGTATTATCGTATCCGCGGCCTGAACGGGAACGGCTGCTTTGATGATGCCGCTTTTCTGGAAAGTCAGCCGTGAATCTGTTCGGGTTTTACAAAAGTACGGATCATGCTATAATGTAGCGAAATTCACTACAGGAGTGTGCCATGCGATCAGTCATGTCGGTCAGTTTTCCCGAGCAAATTTCACATGAACTTGAATCCTTTGCCGTAGAAACAGGGCGAAGCAAAAGTGATATTATCAAAGAGTCGGTAGCACTCTACCTCTGGGATGTTCGTTTTAATTCTCTCAAAAAAAGCATGACACGCCGGGCAAAGAAGGTTGGTATCGTCACCGAGGAAGACGTCTTCAAGGCGCTTTCGTGAGGGTTGTTTTCGATACCAATGTGTATATTGCCGCTTTTGTTTCTGATGGTATCTGTGCGAGACTTGTCCGTCGTGCCCGCAGGCGGGAATTCGAGCTTTTTCTCTGCCAGATCGTAAACCACGAATTTTCCACCAAGCTGAAAGTCAAGTTTCATTGCACTGCCAAAGAAATTGAACAAGCATGCATACTGATTTCAGAAGCTGCAACCGCAGTTTTGACTGAAGGTGTTTTACCCTCCCCCATCTGTCGCGACCTCGATGAGGATCTGATATTAGCCTGTGCAGAAACAGCCTCCGCCGAGTATTTGGTTACCGGAGACAAGGATCTATTGGTGTTGAAGCGGCATGGCAGATGTAACATACTGTCTCCCAGAGATTTTGAGCTGCTGTTTGATTAGCAAACCGCCCACATTCCAGCCGTTTTTATCTCGTATTACAGGTTGTAATCTGCTAGAAAAACCTTTCTTTTGTAATGTTTCCGATCCAAATCAGACAAAAATTAATAGGTGAACATCATGACCTCAAATGAAGATTACAAGCTCCCTTTGACGACCCCCGATCCTACTCGTGATGTTGTGGAGTGTCTGCGTGAAACCGCACCCCATCTGTTTTCCGAGGGCAGGATAGATTTTGATAAACTCAAAGAACTTCTCGGCGGACAGGTCGAGCAGGGAGCTGAGCGCTACGGGCTCAGTTGGGCTGGAAAGTCGGAAGCCTTCCGCAATGTGCAGACACCCAGCGTTGCTACGTTGTTGCCGATGCCGGGTGAAAGCGTCGCTTGGGACAGCACCGAAAATCTGATTATCGAAGGAGATAATCTCGAAGTATTGAAACTGTTGCAGAAGCCCTACCACGGCAAGATCAAGATGATCTACATAGACCCCCCTTATAACACCGGCAACGAGTTTATTTACCCGGACAATTTCCGTGAAGGGTTGCAGGATTACCTGCGCTATTCAGGACAGGTGAGTGAAGAAGGGATCAAGCAGTCCACCAATACCGAGACCAGCGGCCGCTTTCATTCCAACTGGCTCAGCATGATGTATCCCCGCCTCTTTCTGGCCCGCAACCTGCTGAAGGATGATGGGGTGATTTTCGTCAGCATCGACGATAACGAGGTACATAACCTGCGGATGCTGATGAATGAGGTGTTTGGGGAGGAGAACTTTGTTGCGACGGTGATTTGGCAAAAAAAATATAGCACTAAGGCTGATTCAAAACATTTTTCTGAGTCGCATGAATATTTGCTTGTTTACTGTAGAAGTATTTCCAAAGTTCATATTCAAGGTTTAAGAAGAACAGATGAACAGGAAAAGTTATATAAAAACCCTGATAACGATCCTCGTGGTACTTGGACTTCTGATAATTTATTAAGAACTGAGGAGAGAGATTACGCTATATTTGAAATTGCAGGACCAAATGGACAGCAATATTTACCACCAAAAGGCAGTAGTTGGAGATTCAATAAGGAAAAAATTCAAACTCTAATTTCTGAAAACCGAATTTGGTTTGGCGAAAAAGGTGAAAGTAAGCCTAGACTTAAGCGTTTCCGTTCAGATGTCAGAGAAACAATCCCCCCTCAAACTTTTTGGTCTTTTGAACAAGTCGGACATACAGATGAGGGGACGAAAGGATTGGCCTCAATTTTTGGAAGCACAGAATCTCCATTTCCAAGTCCAAAACCAGCACGTTTAATTTCTCGCGCGATTGCTGTGTCTGTCCCAAGTGATGGCATCATCCTCGACTTCTTCGCCGGTTCCGGAACCACAGCTCAGGCAGTCATGGAGCTGAACCGCGAGGACGGCGGCAACCGAAAGTTTATTCTTGTCCAACTCCCCGAAAAGACCGAAAACCCTGCTTTTCCTACCATTGCTGACATTACCCGTGAACGAGTGCGGCGGGTGATTCAAAAACTTTCACGCGGAGACGCGGAGAACGCGGAGAGAAAATCAAAAGAGCCGGGTTTGCTTTTCTCCGCGAACTCCGCGCCTCCGCGTGAGGCCGATCTTGGTTTTCGCGCTTTCAAACTCTCCTCCTCTAACTTCAAAATTTGGGACGCCGACCATGCGCCCGCAACGCCTGATGCCCTGGCAGAGCAGCTCAAGCTTTACGCCGACAACATTGAGCAACTGCGTGACCAGCAGGATATCCTCTATGAATTGATCCTCAAAACCGGCAAGCCCTTATCCAGTCAAATTGAATGTCTGGAAATCGGAGGTGTTCCGGTTTACTCCGTATCTGAAGGGCAACTGCTCATCTGTCTGGAAAATCCGATCACCAAAGAGGTGCTGCACGGCATGATGACACGCAAACCGGCGCAGATACTCTGCCTCGACACCGCTTTTGGCGGCGATGATGCACTTAAGACAAATACCGTGCTGGAAGCAAAGTCGCACGGTGTCGTATTCAGAACGGCATAGGAGGCCGACCATGCGAATAGAATCAATCCGGCTGAAAAACTATAAGCTCTTCCGTGATGTTTACATTTCCGACATCCCCAAATTCTGTGTCGTTGTCGGCGCCAACGGCAGTGGTAAATCCACTCTTTTTGACGTATTCGGGTTTCTGCACGATTGCCTCAAAGGGAATGTCCGTCAGGCACTGGACAAACGGGGTCGCTTTCGTGAAGTTCTAAGCCGGGAGACAACTGATGATACTATCCTTATTGAGATCCAGTATCGCATGTTGATTCTCAAGGTTGACCGCTTGGTGACCTATTCTCTGGAGATAGGCGAAGAGAAAGGGCAACCGGTTGTTCGACGTGAAATTCTTCGTTATAAACGGGGGCCATACGGTTCCCCCTACCATTTTCTGGATTTCTCTGATGGCAGTGGTTATGCCGTTACAAACGAGGAGGATTTCCAAAAGACCGATGAGGAACTGAAAAGGGAAAATCAAAAACTTGATTCCCCTGATATTCTTGCCATCAAGGGACTGGGGCAGTTTGAGCGATTCAAGGCAGCCAATGCATTCCGGCAGTTAATTGAAGCGTGGCACGTATCCGACTTTCATATCAATGTGGCTCGGGGACGCAAAGAGGCGACCGGCTTGACGGAGCATCTCTCCGAAACCGGCGACAACCTTCCCCGTGTGGCTCAATACCTATTCGAAAATCACAGCAAGGTGTTTACAACAATTTTGGAAAAGATGTCGCAGAGGGTTCCCGGCGTCAAAGTCATTGCTCCTGAACTGACCACTGACGGGTATTTGATCCTGCGTTTTCAGGACGGGTCGTTCAAAACTCCATTTCTTGACCGCTATGTATCAGATGGTACCATCAAGATGTTTGCCTACTTGGTGCTGTTGCATGACCCGAAGCCACACCCGCTGCTCTGCGTGGAGGAGCCGGAAAACCAGCTTTATCCTCAATTGATGGTTGAGTTGGCTGAGGAGTTTCGCCTTTACTCCACGAGGGGTGGGCAAGTTTTGGTGTCAACCCATTCCCCCGACTTCCTAAATGCCGTGGAACTTGATGAAGTTTTTTGGCTGGTGAAGAACAACGGTTATACCGAGGTACGCCGCGCCAAGGATGATCCGCAGATTGCCGCGTATATGGCTGATGGCGACAAAATGGGATATCTCTGGAAACAGGGCTTCTTTGCGGGGGCTGATCCACAATGAGCGAACTGGTTTTCATGCTTGAAGAAGCGTCCGCAAAGGCAATGTTGGAAGGGTTGTTACCGAAAATGCTGCCCGCTGGTATCACGCCTCGTTACATCGTTTTTGAAGGAAAACAGGATCTGGAAAAACAATTGGTTAGAAAGATTCGCGGCTATAGGAACCCGACCGCCCGGTTTGTCGTGATGCGTGATCAGGATGCAAATCCCGATTGTACGGCTGTCAAGGCCAAGCTTTCCGAGTTGTGCCGCCAGGCCGGGAAGCCAGCCGCGCTGGTTCGTATCGCCTGCCGGGAACTGGAAAGTTTCTATCTGGGTGATCTTGCCGCAGTTGAGCGAGGTCTTGAAATCACAGGGCTCGTCAGGCATCAGCCGAACAAATTATTTCGTGAACCAGACCACCTCGGTTCACCTTCAAAAGGACTTAAAACATTAACCAAAGGGCTTTATCAGAAAGTCGGCGGTTCACGTAGCATTGGGCCTTTCCTTGATCCGGACAATACCCGCTCTGCCAGTTTTCACAATCTGGTCACGGGCATCCGCCGAGTCGCCGGAGAGATGGCGGCATGAAAATCAAATTCGACGAAAACCAGCAGTATCAGCTTGACGCCATCAATGCCGTGGTTGACCTGTTCGAGGGACAACCACTGGCTTCGGGTGCTTTCGAGTTCAGCCTGAAAAACAATGATCTTCTTTTCTCCGAACTTGGCCTGGGTAACCGGATTGCGCTTTCCGAGGAGGCGATTCTCGAAAACTTGCGTACTGTACAGCGCCGTGACGCGGTCATTGAAAGCGAAAACCTGGACGGTATGCACTTCTCTGTTGAGATGGAGACCGGCACCGGCAAGACATACGTCTATCTCCGCTCGGTTTACGAGTTGCACCGTCGTTACGGTTTCAAAAAGTTCATCGTCGTCGTGCCTAGCGTTGCCATCCGTGAAGGAGTAATGACCAGTCTGCGCCTGACTCAGGAACACTTTTCAACCCTTTACGGCAATGTTCCGGTTGACAGTTGGGTCTACGATTCCCGCCAGGTTTCAAAGCTGCGCCAGTTCGCCCAATCGAGCACCTTGCAGATAATCGTCATCAACATCGATGCGTTCAACAAGCAGACCAATAACGTCATACACAAGGAAAACGACCGGCTTTCAGGCTATCGTCCTATTGAGTTCGTCCAGTCGGCAAATCCTATCGTCATCATGGATGAACCGCAAAACATGGAAAGCGATCAGGCCAAGGCTGCGATTGCCAGCCTCAATCCTCTCTGCACTCTGCGTTACTCCGCGACTCACCGCAACCTGTACAACCTTGTCTACCGGCTCGATCCGGTACGCGCCTATGATCTGAAGCTGGTCAAACGTATCGAAGTTGATTCTGTTCTGGACGATTCCGATTTCAACCAGCCTTACATTTATGTTCAGTCCATCAGCGCCACCAGTTCCAAGATTACGGCCAAACTGATGATCGATGTCAACGAAAAGGGAGCGCCCAAGCGAAAGGCCGTCACCATTTCAAGCGGCGGTGTCGATCTGTTCGACCGATCCAGTGGCCGTGAAAACTACAAAGGCTACATCGTCGATGAAATAGACGCCGGGAATGCCACAATTTCTTTCAGCAACGGTTTGAATCTCTCTGTTGGCCAGAATCACGGCGGTCGTGTGGATGACCTGATGCGGGTGCAGATTCGCGAAACGGTCAGAGAACATTTTGAAAAAGAGTTGCGGATCAAGCGTACCCTTCCCGAAGGCCAACGGTTGAAAGTGCTTTCCCTTTTCTTTGTTGACCGGGTCGCCAATTACTGGCCACAGGACGGTAAAATCAGGTATTGGTTTGTCGAGGCATACAAAGAATTTTCTGCTCATCCCAAATACGCAGAATTGCCATCTTTACCGGTCGAAACGGTTCACAACGGCTATTTTGCCGCATACAAGGGGATTCCAAAGGATACTCGCGGTGACAGCGCCGCCGATGACGACGCCTATGAGTTGATCATGCGCGACAAGGAACGGCTGCTTTCCCTTGAAGAGCCGCTTCGCTTCATATTCAGCCATTCCGCCTTGCGGGAAGGGTGGGACAATCCCAATGTTTTTCAGATTTGTACGCTCAATGAAACCAAATCTGAAATCAAGAAACGGCAGGAGATCGGGCGCGGCTTGCGTCTGCCGGTGCTGGAAACGGGCGAGCGTTGTTTCGATCCGAATATCAATCGTCTCACGGTTATCGCCAACGAAAGTTACGATGATTTTGCCAGGCAGTTGCAAACCGAGATTGAAGATGAATGCGGGGTAAAGTTCGAAGGGCGGATTTCCAACAAAAAGGAACGCCGGACTGCCACACTTAAGGCGGGATGGAAGCTTAACGACGACTTTAAGGAGTTGTGGAAACGGATCAAGTTCAAAACCCGTTATGCCGTTGATTATAAAACTCACGTTTTGATCGAGAAGACCTCCGAGCGGTTGCGCGGTATGGAGAAAATTGTGCCTGCACGGATTGTTGTTCGAAAAGCCGGGATCGGAATGAATGGGAGTGGTATTTCGACAACCCTGCTAGCAGTCCGGGAAGGGGAGGCCAGTTATTCTACTCCACGGATTCCGGACCTGATAGGGTATCTCCAGGACAAGACCGAATTAACGCGATCTACTCTGGCCGAAATTATTATTCAGTCCGGACGGCTCGGCGAGGTAGCGCAAAACCCGCAGCAGTTCCTTGATCAGGCATTGTCTGCAATCCAGACCGAATTGCAGGCGCTGATGATCAGCGGCATCAAGTACGAACGGATAAACGGACAGGAATATGAAATGCTCCTTTTTGAAGAGAAGGAGATTGTCGGTTACCTGACCAATATGATCGAAGTCGATAACTCGATCTATGATGCGATTCTCTGGGAATCCGATGTCGAATACCAGTTTGCCGAAGCAATGAGCCATCGGGAAGATATCAAGCTCTTCATCAAATTACCGTCGTGGTTCAAGGTGGAAACCCCTATTGGCAGCTATAACCCGGATTGGGCTATCGTCAAGGAGAATGATGAAAAGGTCTACCTTGTCCGGGAAACGAAAGGGACTAAAGAAGAGTTAAAAATGCGCGGTTCCGAATGGGCAAAGATACAGTGCGGAAAGGCACATTTTGAGGAGCTTGGCGTTGATTTCGATCATGTGGTGAGCGCATGCGAAATATGACCGTTAAAAAAAGTTGCCCAAAGGTCCTGATCTGGCAGGTGTGGAAAAGGCCCTTAAAAGAGCTGCGAAATCTGCTCTCGCCTTGGCGCGGAAAACAAAAACCCCTTGTTATGTCATGAAGGACGGTAAAATTGTGGATATTGCCGGGCGACAGAAAACATCTGCGCATAAGGCAAAACAGTGAGCATCTTTAAAAACCTCCTCTCTAAAACGCCCTCCCCTCCCCCCGCATCCGGAGGCAATAAAGGGACCGGTGAGCTGGGCGAGGAAGTGGCAACAAATTTTCTGATCGCGCGCGGCTACCGGATCCTGGAGCGCAACTTCCGCTGCAAGGGGGGCGAAGTTGACATCATCGCCCGTGATCCGGGGGACAAGAGTCTGGTCTTTATCGAGGTGAAAGCCCGCCGGGGACTTTCATACGGTGTACCGCAGCTGGCGGTGACCCCGTTCAAGCAGCGCCAGATTTCAAAAGCGGCGCTGACCTGGCTCTCTAAAAACCGGCTGCACGACACCAACGCACGGTTTGACGTAATTGCTATCCTGCTCTCGTCTGATGGACTGCATAAGATAGAACATATTGTGAACGCCTTTGATCTGGCGTATTGATAAAACTACCGCTGCAATGAATTGACATCTTGCTGTATTTACATTAGTATTCATATTTGTAATACACAAATAGCTTCAAAAGGAAACACATCATGACTACGCTATCGTTGCGACTTCCCGATGATCTACTGCATGACGTTGATGACTTTGCCCGACAGATGCACATCCCCAGAGCCGAATATGTGCGGAAAGCATTGGAGCAGATGAACATGACTGTTGCTGCTCAGCAGCGCAGAACACGACTTATGGAAACCAGTCTGAAGGTGCGAATGGAAAGCATGAAAGTAAATGCCGAGTTTAGTGCCGTTGAGGACGCTCCACATGCGTAAGCACGGAGAAATATGGTTGGCCAACCTCAATCCGGGCAAAGGTACCGAGCCTGGCAAAATCAGGCCGGTATTGATCCTCCAGAATCAGGCACTACTGGATGCCGAGCATCCATCAACTCTGGTTATCCCGCTCACAACTAATCTTGTGGAAGAGGCAGAACCTCTACGCATCCGCATTACCGCAGACGGTAAACTAAACAAGGACTCCGACCTGCTTATGGATCAGCTTCGGGCTATTGACAATAAACGACTGATTGAAGGGCCATTGCTACTTCTCGATGAAACTACCATGAGTCGAGTATATTCGGCTGTTGTGGAGGTTATTGGGATGGAAGATGCGGTCCGTTTCAGATAAAGTATTTTAACCTAAGGAGTCGCCATGGATTTCACCGCCGTTCTGGCTCAAATAAAACCGAAACTCGGCTGCGTTGCCGATAACCTGGCAATAATTGAAGGGGAGATCGCAAAAGCGCGGGAAGCCGGAGCCGACCTGATAGTATTCCCCGAACTGGCGCTCTCCGGTTATTTCCTGAAAGACCTCGTGCCCGAAGTGGCGCTGCGAATCGACTCTCCCGAGATCCTTCATCTGATCGAACTTTCCCGGGGCATATCTATCGCCATCGGCTTTGTCGAAGAGACCGATGAGTACCACTTCTTTAACTCGGCTCTCTACCTCGAGGACGGCGCAATCCGCCACCTGCACCGCAAAGTATATCTTCCGACCTACGGCCTGTTTGATGAGCAGCGTTACCTGGCACGCGGCGGGTCGTTTCGTGCGTTCGATACAAAATTCGGCCGTTTTGGCATGCTGATCTGCGAAGACATGTGGCACCTGTCAGCCTCCTATATTCTCGCGATGGACGGTGCAACAACGCTGATCTGCCTTTCAAGCAGCCCATCTCGCGGCATTGACGGCGATTCGCTCGGTTCGGCCTTGGCCTGGCAAAAACTGGTCTCAACCACCGCCCTGTTTCTCAACTGCCGGGTTCTCTACAGCAACCGGGCCGGCTTTGAGGATGGTGTCAACTTCTGGGGAGGCTCGGAATATATCGCGCCATCGGGTGAATCAATCGTACGCGGCAAGCTTTTGGAAGAGGATTTTGTCACCGCCAGGGTTGATGAAGGGGCGCTCCGCCGGGAACGTATTTTTTCGCCGATGATGCGTGACGAAAATCTGTTTGTGACGATGCAGGAACTCCGGCGCATCGCGCACGAAAGGGGGCGGTGATGGCTGGATTGCTCGTCAACACGGAACTGCTGAGAAAACTTCTGGTCGGCTTTGTAAGGGATGAAGTTCGTAAAGTCGGCGTCAGCAAGGTAGTGCTGGGGCTTTCGGGTGGAATTGATTCGGCACTGGTGGCGTTCATCGCCGCTGAAGCGCTCGGCCCCGAGAACGTCCATGCCATCTGTATGCCCTACAAGAGCAGCAATCCGGAGAGCGAGGCACATGCCCGACTTGTGGCGACGGCGTGCGGCGTCAACTTTACAGTTCTGCCGATAACGGCGATGGTGGACGCCTATTTCGGCATGTTCCCCGAAGCGGACAATATGCGGCGCGGCAACAAGATGGCCCGTGAGCGGATGACGATTCTGTTCGATCACTCGGCGCTGCTGCACGCCCTGGTACTCGGCACCAGCAACAAAACGGAGCTGCTCCTCGGGTATGGCACGCTCTACGGAGATATGGCATCAGCCCTGAACCCTATCGGTGACATCTACAAAAGCCAGGTCTGGCAGCTCTCCGCAGCGATGGGAATACCTGCTGAAGTCATCGAAAAACAACCCTCAGCCGATCTCTGGGCGGGACAGACTGATGAAGAAGAACTGGGATTCTCGTACCGTCAGGCAGATGAGCTTCTGTATCGCATGGTGGATCAGCGATTGACGAAGCAGGAACTGGCTGCAGAGGGGTTCGACCGTGAGTTTGTCGAATCTATCTACTCGAAGATTCAAAACTCTCATTTCAAACGGCGCCTTCCGGTCATTGCCAAGGTTTCAAACCGTACGATTGACCGCGATTTCAGATATGCGAGGGACTGGGGAAAATGACAAACTGGTCCGACAGCATCCTTGTCTATTCAACAGAATCAGGGCGAGTAAAACAGAACAGTCCCGCACACAAAACGGCGACTCAAAAGAGTGACGGCATCGTGCGCTTGCGCCGTGAAGTCAAGGGACGGGGCGGAGGCACGGTTATCGTCATCAGCGGCATCCCGCTTTCCGCTCCGGAGATCAAGGAGTTGGCAGGTGTGCTGAAGAAGAAGTGCGGCTGCGGCGGAACCGTCAAAGAAGGAGTTATTGAGATCCAGGGGGATCATCGTGACGCGTTGGCGGCGGAATTACAGGCGCGCGGCTTCAAGGTAAAACTGGCAGGGGGGTGATAAAACTGCGACGCATACCGTTCACAACTCAATAATTTCTTGACCTGGCAATGATTATCACCTATTCTCATAAATCTTTTTGTCCCGGTAAACAGCGACCATGATCAATCGTTTCATGGTTCAAGACAGATGCGAGAGTGGCGGAATTGGCAGACGCACCAGACTTAGGATCTGGCACCGTAAGGTATAGGAGTTCAAGTCTCCTCTCTCGCACCATCCAAGATTTCCCGATGTTTGTTTCGATGCTTTTCATATGCAAACATTATATTTCAACTATAGAAGAGGATAGCCACCATGCAGGTTCACGTCGAAGAAATCAGTCCGGTTCAAAAAAAGATTACTATCGAAATCCCCGCTGAACGGGTTAACGAAGAGATCGACAAAGCGTATTCAGCAATCCAGAAAAAAGCCAAGATACAGGGGTTCCGCCCCGGCAAGGCACCTATGCAGCTCATCAAACGCACTTATAGTGATGCAATGCGCGAGGATGTCATGCGGCGTTTATACCAGGAGACGCTTTACAAGGCGCTGGATGAGCACAAGGTTGAGCCGCTCGATTCTCCCACCATTGAGAGCGACATACTCGAGGCGGGAGTTCCGTTCAAATACAGTGCCCTTATTGAGGTCATGCCGCAGATACTGTTGCAGGAATATACCGGCCTGGTCGTAAACAGGGAAAAGTATGTTGCCAAACCGGAAAGCATCGATGGCGAACTGAAACGCATGCAGGAAAACATGGCACAGATGATTCCGCTTGACGAAGACGCATCCGTTGAAAATGGTCATACCGTATCTGTCGATTATTCAATGACGGTAGAAGGCTCACCAGAGGAGAACAGCGGCGCTCAGACTGCAGAGATCGAAGTCGGATCGGGGCGCCTGATCCCGGGCGTTGAAGAGCAGTTGATCGGGCTGAAATCCGGCGAATCCAAAGAGTTTACCCTCGAACTTCCGGCAGGCGGCGACAACGCCGAATCCGCCGGGAAGAAGGGTATTTTTTCGGTCACCGTAAAAGAAATCAAGCGCAAAGAACTCCCCGAACTGGATGATGAGTTTGCACAGCAGTTCGGTGAATATGACACCTTGGAACTGTTGCGTGCCAAAATGGTGGAATACCATGAGAAACATGAAACGGAGCGCATCGAAAATGAGTTTAAAGAGCGGGTTATCCAGGCTCTGATCAAGAAAAATCCGCTGGACGTTCCTGAGTCAATGGTAAAACGCCAACTGGATCATATGTTCGAAAACCTCAAAAACCGTCTCAAGAGCCAGCAGATGTCGCTCGACATGATGGGGCTTGATGCAGAAGGATTTCGTGCCCGCTTTCGCGACGATGCTGCTGACAAGGTCAAAGGTGGTTTGCTGTTGATGGCGCTGGTGGAAAAAGAAAATGTTTCTGTAACGGATGAGGACCTGACGTTACAGTACGAAAAAATTGCTGCCGGAAATCCGGAAATGCTCGATCGTATCAAAGAGTATTACTCAACCAACCAGAATGCGAAGAACTCGGTCATCTCCGATATCAAAGAGGATAAAGCCATTGCATATCTGATCGACCATGCTGTTGTCACTGAAGTTGACGCAGAGCAGCTTAAAGCAGCCTAAGGGGACTTTCCATGTATATTCCAATGGTTGTAGAGCAGAGCGGAAGAGGCGAACGGGCGTATGATATCTATTCCCGCCTGCTTAAAGAGAGGATTATTTTTCTCGGCGGGGCGATTGACGATACGGTAGCCAACCTCATCATCGCTCAACTGCTGTTCCTTGAGGCAGAAGACCCTGACAAGGATATCCATCTGTATATCAATTCTCCGGGAGGCGTTGTCACCGCAGGCATGGCTATCTTTGACACCATGCGGTACATCAAGGCCCCCGTGTCCACTATCTGTGTCGGGCAGGCGGCATCAATGGGGGCAATCCTGTTGACAGCCGGAGAAAAGGGGAAACGCTTCAGCCTGAGCCATTCGAGGATCATGATTCATCAGCCGCTGGGAGGTTTCCAGGGGCAGGCGACCGATATCAGCATCCATGCCAAGGAAATCCTGCGCATGAAAGACGAATTAAACGGGATACTTGCCGAGCTATCAGGTCAGACAAAAGAGAAAGTTGAAGCAGATACTGAACGAGACTTCTTTATGTCTGGAGAAGATGCAAAAGAATATGGTTTGATCGACGCTATCTTTGCGCGTAAACCGCTCACAGGAGACACACTATGAGTCGTCGTGACGCTGTACAGGAACATCTGACCTGCTCCTTCTGCGGAAAAAGCCAGGAAGATGTAAAAAAGCTTATTGCCGGACCGGCCGTTTTCATCTGCGATGAATGTATCGAACTCTGCAATGACATCATCGCAGAGGAGATGAAGCTGGAAGAGAGCACCGGACCGGATCTGAAGAAACTTCCCAAACCGCGCGAAATCAAAGACATTCTGGACGAATATGTCATTGGCCAGGAACTGGCTAAAAAAGTACTCTCCGTCGCGGTCTATAACCACTACAAACGAATTGAATCCGGCGGCAAACCGGGCGAAGTTGAAATGCAGAAAAGTAATATTCTGCTGCTCGGACCAACCGGCTCCGGCAAGACACTCCTTGCTCAGACGCTGGCCCGGATTCTTAAAGTGCCATTTGCAATGGCGGATGCAACCAACCTTACCGAAGCCGGGTATGTTGGTGAAGATGTTGAAAACATCATCCTCACACTGCTGCAGGCGGCGGATTATGATGTGGAACGAGCCCAGAAAGGCATTGTCTACATCGACGAGATTGATAAAATTGCCCGCAAGTCCGATTCACCTTCGATTACCCGCGATGTTTCGGGTGAAGGGGTGCAGCAGGCGCTTCTCAAGATCATTGAAGGTACCATTGCCAGCATTCCGCCCAAAGGCGGCAGAAAGCATCCTCAGCAGGAATTCATGAAAGTCGATACCACAAATATCCTCTTTATTTGTGGGGGTGCATTTGCCGGGCTGGAAACAGTTATTCAGCAGCGGATAGGAAAGAAATCGCTCGGTTTTGGAGCTGACATCAAGAAGCGTGAAGAGAAAAAACTGGGGGAACTGCTTAAGAGCCTGACCCCCGAGGACCTTCTCAAGTACGGCTATATCCCCGAGTTCATCGGCCGACTCCCTATGCTCGCAACTCTGACCGAGCTGGATGAGGAGGCGTTGGTTCAGATTTTAAAAGAGCCGAAAAATTCTCTGGTGAAGCAGTATCAGAAACTTTTTGATCTCGAGAAAGTTCGCTTGCGGTTTACCGACGGGTCACTGGTTGCAATCGCCAAGGAAGCTCTAAAGCGTAACACCGGTGCGCGAGGTTTACGTGCAATTCTTGAAAGTTCGATGCTCGATATAATGTACGAGGTCCCGTCTCAATTGAATGTGCAGGAAGTAGTTATCAATGAAGACGTCATATACCACAAAGAAAAGCCGATTATCGTATATGAGCAGGAATTAAAAGAGGCTGCCTGATTTCACTTTTAATTCAGTACGTTAGACATAATTTATCCATTTAGCCCGAAAAGTTTGTTAAATTTACTCTTAAAAACATGCACAACTGCCCATAATAAGCAGGTTTACACGAAAAAACACTTGACACAATTTAAGAACATCTGTTAAACAGGGCTCGCTTTGTATTTAACAAATCAAAATCTTGGAGGTGTAACGTGACAAAAGCAGAATTGATCAGTTCAGTAGCAGAGCAGGCCGGCCTGAAAAAAGTAGAAGCTGAGAAAGCCGTTTCCGCGTTTATCGCCAGTGTAACTGCAGCTCTGAAGAGCGGTGACAAACTGAGCCTTGTCGGTTTCGGTACATTCTCTACTGCTAAACGTGCTGCCCGCAAAGGACAGAACCCTCAGACAGGCAAGAAGATTGATATTCCTGCTGCAACTGTTCCCAAATTCAAACCAGGTAAAACCCTGAAAGAAGCTGTTAACGTTGTGCCCAAGAAAAAGAAATAGTTTTTTGTTTAATTGCTGAGGGGTTGTAGCTCAGTTGGTTAGAGTGCCAGCCTGTCACGCTGGAAGTCGCGGGTTCGAGCCCCGTCAACCCCGCCATAAAGTCAGGGCGAATAGCTCAGCTGGGAGAGCGCCAGCCTTACAAGCTGGATGTCACAGGTTCGATCCCTGTTTCGCCCACCAATAAAAAAGCCACTTACATTAATTTGTAGGTGGTTTTTTTTATGCGTGTTTGTAGGTGATGTTGTAATAGATTCGGCATAAGACAAAACCCGCCTTCAATTGGAGCGCGGTTTTTTTTGTTTAGGGACAACAAATTCTTGTACCGCTATTAAATACTCTATTGTCTGGTACACTCTTCTGAACAGAATACTATTTCAACTGAAGGAGAAAGAAATGAGCATTATCGGTATGGTTATCATGTGGGCACTTGCAATTATTGTCTTTCTAATCATTACCAGATGGCCAATGGGCAAGGAATATGACAGACGCAAAACATATTGGGCCAAATTTGAAGGTAAATGATAGGCCGTGTAAATTGTGATTTAAATAAAGAGCCGTCACCCGTCTTGACCACGATGCCCTATACTACGGCGCCCTGACAGACTCTGTGAGGCCCGATCGCCAGCAAGTCCATACCTGTTCCCCCCAGACACCCGCTTACACCTGTACTTGAACTGAATCATCGCTCCAAAGCCTATTGACAGTAATGTTCAAGTCAAAGGAGAGAATTAGCATCATAATCGGTGAATAAGCCGGGAGCCCTTGTGGGAACCCGGCTTTATATATTGAAGTGACTTAATAAATTTAGCACCGCCTTGACAGTGCAGTGATGAGTGATACCTTTAACCACATCCGGACAGAAAGACAGCATTCAGACTCAAACAAGGAGGTGTTCTAGATGACAGCTCAGACTGATGAAAAAGAGGCGGAAAAAATCGAGGAACTGACAGGAGAATCCGAAATCGTGTTAGAGGAAGAAGACTCAAAGAAGGATCTTAAAGAGAAGCGGGGAATCATAAAGCAAACCTTGTATGAAGGCTCAAAAAAGCTGAAACACATTGTCCCAAAGGGAAAACACCTATAGCGGACAACAGCATTTTATTAACATCAGGACTGATTCCACATCTGAAACAACAAGCAGGGAACCCATGACAGGGATCCCGGTTTAATATTTGACGATAAGCGTCCTGAATTGCTACAGCAGATTTGACGAATTTTTTATTCGGGGGTATAATGAAATTGTAGAGAGTGCTGATCTTTGATATTTGCTCTGGGGTATGCGTAAATACGCAGTTGGGGAACCTGTCTATACCCAAAGAAAAGCAGCCTGGATCCAAAAACGTGGTGTGCAAGCCCTCTTCGGAGAAGGAAGCCTGAAGCGTTTTTCCGGGTCATGTTGAAAAAAATGACGGATGCTCGAACGGTCTAACGGTACTCCGGAGCACATAGTATTGGCGCTGGTGAGACAACGCGAAAGCGTACTAAACCATCTGTCAAGCGCGTATAAACCGCTTAAAAAAGGCGAACCCTAAGGTTAACCTGGATGTTACGGCTCGAAAACGGGCGTACCATTCGACATCGTATAGGGAGCTACCGACGGATCGGGATAAAGTATCTCATCCAGCGCCAATAGTTTTGACGGAAAAGCCCTTGGGATTCACCTTGGGCTTTTTCTTTTTGAATTTGAACTCAATGGCCGACTTGCCGGTAAAGCTTTGCATGTTGCAAGAGCGGCGTAAGTTTTGGGAGTTAGGATTCGAGGAATGGCAGGGTGAACCGGGTCATCAAGTTTATTAACCTGTTCATCACAAACCTCTGAAAATAGATGGTATAATTCATCAGGAAGGTTTGCATGATCGCAGCAATGGTCCACACACATTGTGAATTGTTTTTTTAAGAGGCTTATGGGAGATCCCAGCTACAACTGAGAGAGAATATTTATGAAATCAAAATCAAAAGATATGAAAAAAACTGTGACCGTTGCCAAGAACGCTTCGCTTAAACGTGTCCTAAACCAAAATGAGAAAATCAAAAAAACTGTCGTGAAGGCTGCAAGTGAACTCACCTCGGTAAATGAAATTCTAAAGCAGGGAAAAGAAGCCAAGATTCCTGCTCAGATCATCAAAGAGGCCATCTCTCAGAACAAAGAGGTCGAGTACAAAGTGGCGAAAGCCGGAGACGATTTGCATCGAGTTAACACCGAACTTGCCAAGGAAATGATTGTACGAGTAGTCCTCGAATCCGAACTCTCCGATACGAAGACCGATCTGGCCGATGTGCGCGACGATTTATTGAAATCACAGGCCAAAGAAGAAGAAACACGAGAATTTGCGCTCCATGACGCACTCACAGGACTTCCGAATCGTGTTTTGTTTGAACAGAGTCTCGACAATGGGTTGATCCAAGCAAAACGCCACGGTTGGGGACTCGCCGTCCTGTTTATTGACATCGACAACTTCAAGAGCATTAACGATACTTATGGTCATGATATGGGAGACAAGGTACTAATCATGGTCGCAGAACGTTTAAAGTCTTCTGTCCGCGAAGAAGATATAATCAGTCGATGGGGGGGAGACGAGTTTGTGTGCCTGTTGTTGGAAGTCAAGCAAGAAGCCGACGTGACTCGCCTTGCAGAAAATATGGTTAACCAAATTTCCGAGTCTTGCGAGTATAACAAGACTGTTCTTTCTATAAGAGTAAGTATCGGTATTGCCATATATCCCGCAGATGGAGAAACGGCTGAAATCCTTTTCAAAAATGCCGATACTGCAATGTATAAAGCCAAGGGGACAGAGAAGGGAGTTATGCTGTTCCGAGAA